>NZ_DGWR01000004.1:0-342080 GCF_002395285.1 Mitsuokella sp. UBA4253
CTGTTCCCATACCGAACACAGTAGTTAAGCATTCAGAGGCCGAAAGTACTTGTCTGGAGACGGACTGGGAGGATCGGAAGTTGCCGGTTGAGCAAGGGCTCCGTTGAGGCGGGGCTCTTTTTTGTGCACGGCAAGGAGATGAAAAAGATGAAAAAATCTTTTTGCCAGTGCTTGACAGGCCAGGAGAATCTCTGTATAATAATGACCTGTGAGTGACACATCAGGATATATAGTTTAATTGCAGCAGTGAATTTCGACGCTCACGTTTGGTTCACTAGCTCAGTTGGCAGAGCACCTGACTTTTAATCAGGGTGTCCCGGGTTCGAATCCCGGGTGAGCCACCAATTCATGATGATCCACGATGTGCATCAATCCTTATTATGGCCCGGTAGTTTAGTTGGTTAGAATGCCGCCCTGTCACGGCGGAGGTCATGGGTTCAAGTCCCATTCGGGTCGCCATCTTGCCTCGGTAGCTCAGTCGGTAGAGCAGGGGACTGAAAATCCCCGTGTCAGTGGTTCGATTCCGCTCTGAGGCACCATTTGACATCATGCCCGCTATGCGGGCTTTTTTTCGTATGTATATATCGGAGGTATTCAATGGAGGCCCTTCTCGCTTCGTTTCTCGTGGTCTTCCTGGCAGAGCTTGGGGATAAGACGCAGCTCATTGTCATGGCGTTCACGGCCAAGTACCGCTGGCAATCTGTCTTTGCCGGCATGACGATCGGCATCTTCCTCGTGCATTCGCTGGCTGTAGCTGTGGGCTCTCTGGCAGGACAGCTCATCCCGGTCCATCTCATGACGGTCATCGCATCCTGCTTGTTCATCGGCTTTGGCGTCTGGACGCTGCGCGGTGACGATGAGGAAGAAGAGGAGGCGGCAACGTCGCGCTTCGGTCCGCTGCTGACGGTCGCCATGACGTTCATCGTCGGTGAGATGGGCGACAAGACGCAGTTCGCGGCGATGACGATGGCAGCGCAGTACGATTCCTGGTCAATGGTCCTCTTGGGAGCTGTGGTCGGCATGGTGCTCGCTGACAGTCTTGGCATCCTTGCGGGGGCTTTCCTGCACCGTAAATTGCCGGCCAGGAAGATGCGCTACCTGTCGGCTGGGATCTTCCTATTCTTCGGTGTGTTGGGCCTGCTGCAGAGCGCGTTCCAGGGCGTGTTCGCGTGACCGTTTTCCTTGTATTTTCCAGATTGTGATGTATAATGAGTGTAGTTTGAGATATCGATAAAAAGAAAGGAAGACTTGCAAACATGGAACAGTTTTCGACGATGTTCTTGGAGTTCATTGCCTCGTGGGGGTACTTCGCGATTGCCATCCTCATGGCTGCGGAGAATGCCTGCATCCCGATTCCCAGTGAGCTCATCCTCGGCTTTGCGGGTTATCTGATCTTCTCGGGGCAGCTGACATTTGCAGGCGCCCTGACGGCGGGCATGGTCGGCGGCATGCTCGGCTCGATCTTTGCCTATCTCGTCGGCCATTACGGCGGACGCAGTTTCGTTGACCGCTACGGCCATTACTTCTTCATCAAGAAGTCGCATGTCGATGTCGCGCAGAACTGGTTCGACAAGTACGGCCTCAAGGCTGTCTTCTTCAGCCGCATGCTGCCGGTCGTGCGCACGTTCATCTCGTTGCCGGCAGGCTTTGCGCACGTCGACATGAAGCGCTTCCTCATCCTGACGTTTGCGGGCGCACTGCCTTGGACGGCCCTGATCCTCTACGCCGGCATGATGCTCGGCGAGAGCTGGAAGGTCCTCACGCAGATCGGCCATGAGGCGAGCATTGTCTTCGTCGTGGTCGCCGCCATCGTCATCGGCGCCCTCTACATCCGCCATAAGAAGAGAAAAAACGCGCAGGAAAGCGTTGACGCAGAGTAAACACAAAGAAAGAAAAGCCATCTCCGAGTCCATGCGGCTTGGAGATGGCTTTTTGTTGCGCGCTTCTCAGCGCAGCAGGAAGAAGAGCGCGGGGAAAATGACGGGCAGGAAGGCCGCCGTCGTGATGACGAAGGAGGCGACGGAGAGGTCGGTCGTCAGGTGGTAGAGGCGCGCGGTCAGCACGGCGTTGATGGCCGTCGGGCAGAAGGCGCAGATCAGCAGGGTGCCCTGTACAACGGGGTCGCTGACGAAGAGGTAGATCAGCACGCCGAAGATGGCCGGTGTGATCACGAAGCGCAGGGCGGTCAAGGAGCGCACTTGGCGCTCGTAGTGGCGCACTTGCCCAAAGTCAATGAGGAAGCCGACGGGCAGCATGGCAATCCAGGCGGCGATGTGGACGAGTCCCTGGAAGATGGTGCCGAGCACGGCCGGGCGAGCGATGCCGAAGGCGTTGAACAAGAGCCCCACCGCGATGCCGAGCAGGCTCATCTGATTGAGCGAGAAGAACATCTCGCAGAAGCTCTTGAAGCGGTTCGTCTTGCGGATGGCGTGCGTCTGCTTTATGTAGCAGTACTGGGCCATCGGGAAGATGACGAGCACGAGCATGATGTTCTGGCACGTGCCGATGATCTGCGTGTAGGCGAAGCCCTGCTCGGCATAGAGGATGAAGGCGCAGACGCCACCGAGCGTGCCGATGTTCGAGAGCATGGCACTCGCGACGTAGGCGCCGCGGTCGAGCCAGCTCGCATAATGCCTGGCGAAGAGCAGGCTGCCGATGGCGCCTGGCACGAGGATCAGCAGGAAGCCGAAGAGCGGGACGATCAGCAGGTTCCACGAGATCGGCAGGACCCAGAAACTCAGCAGGGCGAGGATGGTGTAGATGCAGACGACGTTGAAGCGGATGAGCTTGTTGATGGACTCGTCAGAGACGAGATGGCGCTGGTGCAGGTAGTAGCCGACGGCCAGCGGCGCGATGAGGTCGGTCAACACGAAGATCAGCCGCAGATTCATAGCGTCCATGTGGTCACTTCTTTCTAGATATCGGATCGATAAATTACGTTATCACATTAATCCTAGCATGTTTGGAAGGGCTTGTAAATCGAGGGGCTTGTGTTATACTTTGCATGAGGCAATGGGGCCTCGGGAATCAGGAGGGTATTGTGCGTAATCTCGTCATTGGATCGTGTCTCTTGTCCCTGGCCGGGAGCATCTGGGGCGGCATGTTCATCGCCGTGCGGCTCGCAATCTTTGTCATCCCGCCGGTGCCGCTTGTCTGGATGCGCTACGGGACGGCGCTGCTGGCCCTGACCATCCTGATGGTCATCACGCATTCGTCCTGGCATATCGACAAGAAGGATTGCAAGCTGCTGCTCTTGTCCGCTCTTTCCGGCCAAGTGCTCTCCATCGTGACGCAGGAGACGGGTACGATGATGACTTCCGCGCAGACGGGCTCGGTCATCACGGCTGCCACGCCCGCGTTCATGGTCGTCTTCGGCTATGTCCTTCTCCATGAAAAACTCACGGCAGGGCGGATCATCTCCGTCGTTCTCGCCACGATCGGCGTTCTATTCATCGTCCTGGATCCGGATAACTTTGAGATCAATCCGCTCGGAGGACTCTCGCTGTTCGTGGCAGCCGTCACATGGGCCTTCATGTCGGTCCTCTTGAAATTCCTTTCGGAGTATCCCGTCATCACGGTGACGTTCTACAGCGTGCTCATCGCCTTCTTGACGCTGACGCCGTACGGCCTTTACTGGCTGCTGACTTCTGCGGATTACGCGGCGATGTCAGCGCCGTCCGTCTGGGGCTCGGTGCTCTACCTCGGCTTCATCTCGACGACGGCCGGTTTCTGTCTCTGGAACAAGGGGCTCCTCTATATGGATGCCTCGCTTGGCGGTCTATTCATGTTCTTCCAGCCGACCGTCGGGACGTTCCTCGGCTGGCTGCTGCTCGCTGAGCCAGTCACGCTCTACTTCTGGATCGGCTTCACGCTGATCGCAGTCGGTGTCGTGCTCGCGCTGCGCGGAGGCAATACGACGGCTGCCGAGAAGCTCGCGCGCTGTCATCAGGACAGCGGGAAGGCCTCACACCCCGGCGGAGACTGAATGCGATGGCACTTGAATAATGCTTGCATTCGAGCGCAGCTCGTGGTATACTAATTTAGTCGCTGAAAAGCGAAGATGTAACTCTGCTCCTCGTAGTGGGGGAGCCAAAGACCAAAGAGGGAGGTGATTTCGTGAGAAAGTACGAAGTCATATTTATCGTGAAACCGATGGAAGAGGATGCAACGAACGCTGTCATCGAGAAGTTCAGCAACCTGATCCAGAACAACGGTGGTACTATCGATAAAGAAGATCGCTGGGGCAAGAAGCGTCTTGCTTATGAGATCAAGGACTGCACGGAAGGTTTCTACTGCCTGTTCAACGTTACGTGTGAGCCGGCATGCGTTGCTGAGTGCGACCGCGTCATGAAGATTACGGACGAGATCCTCAAGCACATGATCGTCAAATCCGACGAGGAGTGAGCGAGAGACTTGTAGAAGTCTTCAATTTCTTTAAGATGTACTACACCATATGGGTGTCAGGGAGGCATACCTCATGAACAAGGCAATACTGATTGGACGTCTGACTCGTGATCCTGAGGTCCGTTATACGCAGTCTGGTGTGGCTGTATGCACATTCACACTGGCTGTTGACCGCCGTTTCGCTCGCAGAGATGCCAATGATGGCCAGCCAACGGCGGATTTCATTCCCATTGTGACCTGGCGCAAGCTTGCTGAGATCTGTGGTAACAACCTGATCAAAGGCCGCCGCATCTCGGTGGAAGGCCGCATCCAGGTCAGGAACTACGAGGCACAGGACGGTTTGAAGCGTTATGTGACCGAAATCGTAGCAGATGAGATCGAGTTCCTCGATTCGAGAAACTCGGCTTCGCACGAGGGTGGTTTCGGTGGTGCTCCGGCACCGCAGCAGCCGCCGCAGTCCAAACCGACTGATGCTGGCTCGTTTGGTCCGTCTATCCCTGATGAAGAAATCCCATTTTAAGACTGGAGGGGAATTACTTTGATGAGACGTGACAGAGGCAGAAGACCTCGCAGAAAGGTCTGCTCGTTCTGCGTAGACAAGGTCGATCATATCGACTATAAAGACGTTGCAAAACTGCGCCGCTTCGTTACGGAGCGCGGCAAGATTTTACCGCGTCGTATCTCCGGCAACTGCGCTAAGCATCAGCGTCAGGTGACGGTTGCAATCAAACGCGCACGCAATATCGCACTGCTGCCGTTTACTGCAGAATAAGATGATGAAGTGCTGTACCTCGGTACAGCACTTTTTTTGTTGAGTATCCCGTATGGAAAGGGGGAACATCATGCATAGGCGCATCGAGAGTGCCATGACCATGATGACAGATCCACGTCATTTCAAACTGCGCCTCTTCATTGAGGGCAATATCATCGGCATTGCCACGGGCATGGTTATCGCATTGTTCCGCTATCTGCTGGAGCTGTCGGAGGAATACCTGCCCGTGCTCTACCGCTGGCTGCCGGAGCACATCGCCTGGATTCCCGTGTGGTTCCTGCTGCTGGCTATCTGCGGCTGGGTACTCTACCGCATCGTGCGCAGGGACGGCATGACCTCAGGGTCAGGCATCCCGCAGATCAAGGGCATCCTGCTCGGCGAGATGGACATGAACTGGGCGCGCGTGCTCATCCTGAAGTTCACAGGTGCCGTGCTCGGCATCGGCGCGGGCATGTCGCTCGGCCGTGAGGGCCCGAGCGTCCAGCTCGGCGCCTGTCTCGGCCAGGGCCTCGGTCGTCTCACGCACCGCTCGTACGCAGAGAGCCATTACTTGCTGACGGCCGGCGCAGGTGCGGGCCTCGCGGCTGCCTTCAACGCGCCGCTGGCCGGTGTGATCTTCTGTCTGGAGGAGCTCACCAAGAACTTCTCAGCCTTCGTGCTCATGGGCGCGATATCGGCGGCCGTCACGGCGACGACGGTCACGCAGTACTTCTTCGGCATGCAGCCTGTCTTCCACATGGGCGTCGTGCCGGTCATCGATACGGGACACATGTACATCCTGCTCATCGTGCTCGGCGCCTTCGTCGGCCTCTTGGGCCTCGCGTTCAACCCGATGCTCACGCGCTCACAGGACTTCTACAAGAAGATGCCGGCGCGCTACCGTCCTCTCGTGCCGCTCTTCTGCGCCGGCGTCCTGGGCTTCTTGCTGCCAGAGATCCTCGGCGGTGGCAGTCGCCTCGTCGATTCGCTCGTCGTGACGGACTACACGCTGGCCTTTCTCGCTCTGCTGCTCTTGGCAAAGTTCCTCTTCACGATGATCTGCTTTGGCTCGGGCGTGCCGGGCGGCATCTTCCTGCCGATGCTCGTACTCGGTTCGGTTGGCGGCGCTGTCTTCGCCAAGATCGCGATCTTCTTCCATTGGATGCCGGAGCTCTTCGCCGTCAACTGCATCGTCTTCGGCATGGCGGCGTACTTCTCGGCTGTCGTCAAGTCGCCGATCACGGGCAGTGTCCTGATCATGGAGATGACGGGGTCCTTCGAGCACATGCTCGCGCTGATCATCGTCTCGATGACGGCCTACCTCGTCTCGGACCTCACGGGCGGGGAGCCGGTTTACGACATGCTGCTCTCTAAAAGCCTGGCCGTGCGCGATAAGATTGCGCGCCGCATCCGCCACCGCCGCATCCTCCTCGAGGTGTCAGTCGGCGTCAAGTCGGCCCTCGATGGCGCTGTCGTCGCACAGGCCGGCTGGCCGTCTGGCTGCGTGCTCGTCAATGTGCGCCGCGGCCCGCAGGAGCTCGCGCCGCGCGACGAACTCCGCCTGCAGTCAGGCGATGCGCTCTTTGTGCTGACGGATGCCGATGATACGGCGGCCCTTCAGGGCCTGGCCGCCGAGCATCCCGACCGATGAGTCGACTTCATGTGGACAAAACAGCCAAAATCCTGCATAATCTTCCATGTTTGTGATGAGATATGAGAGTTTTTTGCAGAAAGGCTTGATAATTTTTCTCTTATCTAGTACAATAATCGTACAACAAGAGCAAACAATAAAAGCAAGTGTTTCATAGGAGTGGTTAATATGTTTTTGGAAGAACGTCAAGACATCATCCTGAGCATGCTGGCACGTGACGGCAAGGTCCGCGTGCGCGACCTCAGTGAGAAGTTCAAGGTCACGGAAGACTGCATCCGCAAGGATCTCGGCGCCCTCGAGAAGAAGGGCAAGCTTAAGCGCACGTACGGTGGCGCGGTCCGTATCCGCGAGAACAGCCACATGGTCGAAGTCAGCAAACACCGCAATACGGATGTCGAGGCGAAGCAGCGCATCGCGCAGGCAGCGGTCAAACTCATCCACGAGAAGGACATGGTCTTCCTCGACATCTCGACGAGCAACCTCGCCATCGCGGAGCTCCTCGTCAAGATGGAGCTCGAGGTCACGGTCGTCACAAACATGATCGACATCCTCGTTGTGCTCGCGCGCAACCCGAAGATCCGCGTCGTCTTCGCTGGCGGCAAGATCAACAAGAGCCGCGACGGCTTCTGGGGCGGTATGACGCTCGACTTCATCTCGCGCCTCAAGCCGGACATTGCCTTCGTCGGTGCAGTCGGCGTCGATGTCAAGGAGAACAGCGTCTCGACGTACGATATCGATGATGGCATCAACAAGGCAGCCATCATCCGCCACAGCAAGAAGGCATACGTCGTCGCAGAGGCGCGCAAGCTCAGCACGGACGGCAACTACAACTACACGACGCTCGACACGCTCTCGGGTCTCATCACCGATTCGGAGCCGGCGGCGGACATCCGCGCTGCGGCGGATTCGTACGGCGTGGAGATCATCCTGCCATGATGATCTCTATGCCCGCATGGCTGTCACGGTTCAATTGGAAAACTCTATATACGGGCATCCTGGAAGGACTGAAGGTATTTGCGTTTTACCTCGCAGTCCTTTCCCTTTTTCGGGGCTTCTTCATCGCCTGGATGGCACCGTATATGGGACCGGGCACGGGGGTTCATGATATCTTCCTCGCGCTATGGCGCGGCTTCCGCCTCTCGATGCAGACGGCCGGTGCCCTGACGCTCGTGAGCTTTGTTCCGGGGCTTTTGCTGCACTTCTTCAAGGCGCAATGGGGGCGGCGCGTCGTGCTCGCACTGAACGGCGTGCTGCTTTCGGTGCTCTCGATCCTCTTTGTTGCGAGCTTTCCCTTTTACCGCCAGTTCCACGCGAATTTCAACCAGATGCTCTTCACGGGAGCTAACGACGACATCTACGCGCTCTTCATCACGATGGTGCAGCAGTACTACCTGCCGGTGCGTCTGGCGGGAGCCCTGCTGCTCGCCTGCGTCCTTTGGCGCGGGCTGCGCGCGCTGCTTTCCTGCGCGTGGCTCGAGAACTGCACGGACGGGGTGCGCCTGCCCGCATTCGTGCGCTGGTTCGGACGGCTGGCCTTTCTCTGTTTGACATACATTGTCGTACTGCTCGGCATTTTCGGCGGCAGCCTGGGATGGCAGACGTCCGTCAACTGGGAGAATGCCGGCGTCACGAAGGACGACTTCCTCAATGAGGCCATCCTCGACAATGTGCAGGCCATCTACCGCGCCTACAACCTCAATGAGCGCATGCTCGCCTGCAATGGCCTCGACTTCACGACGGAGGACATCCGCAACCTGGCGGCCAAGCTCTCGGGCAAGCCGGCCGATACGGATGACCTTGATGTCTATCTGACGAAAGAGGCACAGGGGCCGCAGATCGAGCGGCCGACACAGGTCATTGTCATCCTGTCGGAGAGCTTTGCCAACTGGCCGCTGCTCGACAAGTACAAGGACATCCCCATCTCGCACGGCATGCGCGGTCTCATCGCAGAGGATGACACGGACTACTGTCCGACGTTCCTGCCGAATGGCGCGAGCACCGTTTCGGCCGTCACGGGTGTCGTGACGGACTTTGCGGACGCCAATCTTTACCTGACGACGATGCCGGAGTCGTTTGACGCGCCGTATCCGACGGCCAGTGCGCCGCAGATGGAGAAACTCGGCTACGAGACAAACTTCTGGTACGCGGGGCCGTCGACCTGGGAGCGCATCGGCGCCTTCACGCAGGCGCAGGGCTTCGAGCACTTCTACAGCCGCGGCGACTTTGGCGATGTGCCGGGCAGCGTCTGGGGCTGTGAGGACGAAGTCCTCTACGAGAAGGTGCTCGATGGCCTCGACCCTGCGACGCCGAGCTTCAACGTGCTCCTGAACGCCTCGAACCACTCGCCGTACGACCTTGACCTTGCGGCCAAGGGCTTCGACAAGGAGGCGGTGCGCGAGGCGCTTCCTGAAGACCATCAGCAGGACGAAGAGCTCCTCAAGGAACTCGGCCACTACTGGTATGCCGACCGCGAGCTCGCGAAGTTCGTCCAGGCGGTCAAGGCAAAGTGCCCGGACAGCCTCATCGTCATCGTCGGCGATCACGGTGACCGCTACAACATCGACAAGACGCCGACGATGTACGAGCGCTACGGCATCCCGTTCATCATCACGGGCAAGGGCATCCACAAGGGCACGCTGCTCCCGGATGCGGCCGGCAGCCAGATTGACATCATGCCGACCATCTACGAGCTTATCGCACCGAAGGGCTTCTCGTACATGGCCGTCGGCTCGAGCCTGACGCGCACGAATCGTCAGGGCGTCAACTACGGCTTCTTCATCACGCGCCATGCCATCGGCAAGGCAGACACCGTGCCGCTCGTGCCGGAGTCTGTCGATGGCACGGAGCCGGTGCTCGACCAGCAGGCGATGGAGGACTACATCAACGGCGTCCGCAGCGTCTCGTGGTGGCGCCCGAAGTACGGTGCCGTTCTCGATGAGACGAAGCTTGAGGGGCGCCGCTGAGCCGATGAAGGGAGAAAAAACGATGATTTCACTGAAAGACTGCCAGCTCTGCCCGCGCCGCTGCGGCGTCGACCGCACGCAGCGGGCGGGCTTCTGCGGTGCCGGGGCGAAGGCGCGCATCGCGCTCGTCTCGCTGCACAAGTGGGAGGAGCCATGTCTCACAGGCGCCGATGGGCGCGGTGCGGGCACGGTCTTCTTCTCGTACTGCAACCTGCGCTGCTGCTTCTGTCAGAATCACGAGATCTCGCATGAGGGCTTCGGCTATGAAGTCACGGATGAGCGGCTCGCGGCGATTTTCCTCGAGCAGCAGGCGCGCGGTGCGGCGACGCTCGACCTCGTGACGCCGACGCATTACGTGCCGGAGATCCTGCATGCACTCGAGATGGCCAGGGAGCAGGGCTTCCACCTGCCTGTCGTCTACAACTCCGGTGCCTATGAGACAGAGGAGACGATCGAGGCGCTGCGCGGCCAGGTCGACATCTTCCTGCCGGACCTCAAGTATGCCGATGAGGCGAGTGCGCGTGAGTATTCGCTCGCACCCGACTACTTCGCCGTCGCGACAAAGGCCATCCGGCGCATGTACGAGGAAGTCGGCCCGCTGCAGTTTGCGCCGGACGGCCAGCTCAAGAAGGGCGTCATCATCCGCCATCTCGTGCTGCCGGGCCACCGCCACGAGAGCATGCGCGTTCTCGACTGGATTTACAAGACATTCGGCGATACGGTGCAGATTTCCCTGATGAACCAGTACACGCCAATGTACCGGGCGGCAGAGCACAAGGGCATGAACCGCCGCCTGACGACGTTTGAGTATCAGTCGGTCGTCGACCACGCTCTAACGCTCGGCATCACGCACTGCTACGTGCAGCAGGGCCGCACGGCCGATACAAAATTCGTGCCGCATTTCGACGGCAGCGGCGTCGAGCAGGGATGATACGCATGACTTACCGATAGAAGGCTTTGCGATAAGGGGGCGTACTGCGTGGACAACGTTTTCGTCACGGTATTCTTGTTTTGCTTCTCACTGTTGCCGATGGCCTATCTGCGCTACTATCCGTTCCGTGTCATCGCGACGCCGCGCGAGCAGCGCATCCTGATCGTCGGCCATCTCATCATCTTTGCGGCTGAGTTCCTGCTCGTCACGGCGCTCTTCGCGTCGGGGTTGGCGCCGATGGCGGGAAGTGCCTTCCACAAGCTCTACTTCATCTGCTACTGGCCGCACTTCTTTTTGCTGGTGTTCACGATACGCCCGTTTTGGTTCCGCCATTTCTTCGTGCTCGGGATACAGGGCATCTACGCGGTCTTCCTCCACACGGTGACAGTCCTGCTCCTGAAGCAGATCTGGATGCAGACGACCTACTTTGCCAGCCTGTACTTCTTATGCTACCTCGGCTTGCTGCTGCTGAGCTTCCCGGGGATGATATGGCTGCTCGGCAAGCTCTTCACGCGAGAGCAACTGCTGAGAGGGAAGCCGACGGCTGCTTTCTGGAAGTACCTCGGCTTTGTGCCGCTGACCCTCGTCTTTTACCAGGGCAGCATGGGCTATGCGGACCTGCTCCAGCAGGTCGAGGACCTCTCGGGCATTCACCTCTACATGCTGGTGAGCCGGGTCATCCTCGTCATCATCGCGGTCATCCTCGTCATCTCCGTGCGCAGCGGCTTCCAGCAGATCCGCTGCATGTTCCAGGCGAAGGAACGCAGCCTGAAGATGCAGGAGCAGCTCCGCGAGATTCACGACTATGCGGATACCATGCAGAAGGAGCAGCAGAAGCTCGCCATCATGCGCCACGACAGCCGCCATCAGCTGCGCATGCTGGCCGAGCTCATCGAGAGCGGCCACTGCGATGAGGCTGAGCGGCAGCTGATGGCCATGAGGAAGGAGGTGGAGAGACGATGAGCTTTGACATGATGACAGTGGGCATCACCGCGGTCTACGTCCTGATCCTGCAGCCCTTCGCGCTCCTGCAGATCTTGCCGTTCCGCCGCTTCCTGACCGTCGCGCAGCAAAAGCAGCTCGCCCTCGTCTGGTGCCTGCTCGTCGTATTGGAGACGGGCCTTATCACGGTGATTGTCTCTTTAGCTGTCTTCCCGTCGCGCCAGATCGCCTACTGGCTGCTCGGCTACCTCGTCTGGATTCCCCAGTTCGCGCTGGCCTTCTGCTTCACGCGCCGCTTCTGGGCGGGCCATATCTTCATCGCGGCCTTCCGCATCCTGTTCTCGGGCATCATCTACACGGTCACGCGCGCCATCCTGCTGCTCCTCTTCCCGGACAAGCTGCTGCCGAGCCTCTACTTCGAGCAGATCTTGCTCTACGGCGCGCTGTCGCTGCTACTCTTCCCGCTGCTCGTGCGCTTCTTCACCGATACCTTCCGCCACTTTGAGGTGGCTTCGACGCGACGCTACTGGCGCATCATCACGCTGATCCCCGTGCTGCTCGCCGTCGAGTCGCTCTACCTGAGCCTCATCGACTCGCAGGAGAAGGTCTTCGAGTTGTTGCTGCCCCGTCTCATGCTGCTCATCGTCATCTTCCTGCTCATGGCCGCCCTCCGCAGCGGCCAGAGCGAGGTCTATCGGGACCTGCGGGTCTTCGAAAAAGAACACGAGCTGCAGCAGCAGCTCGTGTCAACGGCTCATTATGTGAAACTGTCAGAGGAGTCACGGCAGCGCATGGCTGTTCTCTACGAGAAGCAGCGGCAGCACATCGACCAACTGATTGCGCTCGTGCGCCATCGCGACCGCGAGGGGGCGCTGGCGTACATCGAGGCGCTCGGTGCGCAGTTCAGCCGCACGAAGCTACCGCAGTACTGCAAGAACACCCTGATCAACGCGGCTCTGACGGTCTACTTTGCACGCGCCAAGGAGCTCTCCATCCCCGTGACGGCCACCATCGACCTGCCGGAAGAGCTCTTCTGCAGCAGTGACCTCTCCATCGTGCTCTCGAACCTCGTAGAGAATGCCCTGATCGCGAGCCAGAAGCAGCCGCCATCGGCGCGCCAAATCGTCGTCATGACGATGTGCCAGAACGGCGTCATCAACCTCCTCGTCAAGAACCGCTTTGACAAGGCGGTCGAGTTCGACGAGGAAGACCTGCCCGTGACGCATGTCAAGGGCCATGGCCTCGGCATGAAGTCCTTGGCCCGCTTCCGCGACAAGTACGACGCCACCGTCTTCTGCCAGCAGAAAGAAGGCTGGTTCACGACCTACATCCAGATACCGCTCCGCGCATCGTCATGAGGGGATCACATCTGCTTTGCCGTGAACATGAATTGGAAATAGAGTTCCTGAAAATCCCGATACTTGCGCTTGCCAAGCGGGAGTTCCTGCCCGGCAATCTCCACGTAGTCCGACTTGATCATGTGGACGGCGGCGAGATTGACGATGTAGCCCTTGTTCGGCGAGGCGAATTGTCCCGGCGCGATCTTGTCGAGCGCATCCTTCATCTCCTGGCCGGACTTGCGCGTCTCGAGAACCGTGCCGTCTGCCAGGTGGACCTGCAGGATGTGGCCGTTGCTCTCAAAGTAGAGAATCTGCGCGATTTCCTCGATGCAGATGCCGCCGCCCACGAGCCGCAGCACGACCTTGGCGCTGTTGCGCTGGCGGATGAACGAGATGGCCCGGTCCATCGCCTTGTTGAACTGGCTCTGCGTGAAGGGCTTCAGCAGGTAGTCCGTGGCCTTGACCGCAAAGGCGTCCACAGCGAACTCATCGCTCGTCGTCAGGAAGATGATCTCCGTGGCGCGGTTGTATTTGCGCAGCTCGCGGGCGACCTCCGTGCCGAGGATTCCCGGCATGCAGACGTCGAGCAGGACAATGTCAAAGACAGCGCCCTGTTCGATCGCATCGACAAAGGAGAAGGATTTGTCAAATGTTTCATAGGACACCGTGTCGTGTTTATTTTGGAAATACGTCTCAGATGAGCGTCGGATGGATTGAATCTGGTCCGGCTGATCATCACAGATGGCGATATGCAGCATGGAGTCACATCCTTTCGAATATCTTGTCTTAATTTAAAGTATACTCGCTTTTCTGCGATACGCAAAAAAACGTCCTAAAAGGGCGGTTTTTTGACATAAACAGGCCCTGTCGCATTGCGGCAGGGCCTGTTCTTGTCGGTATATCACTGTTCCGGATTGCCGTCCGGGTCGGTGGAAAGCTTGTACTGGCCGAGCATGGTCGTCAAGTTGTCGCGGTTGAAGCGGTAAGACGTGCTCGTGAAGTCCTGGCCGGGATCGTAGCGCTCCGACGGGGCGTTGAGGAGGCCGCAGATCGTATCGTAGAGCATGTCGTTCGTGAAGTAGCGGCTCTCGTGGCTCCTGAGGGCGGCGGTGCGGCCTGGCAGGGCCGACTGGTACGAAGGCGAGAGGTAGATCCACATCGGGATGCGGACCATGTCGAAGCTGAAGACGTCCGGGTTGTGGGAGATCGTCAGGTTCTCGCCGTGGTCGGAGAAGTAGACCATCGCCTGCAGGTTGAGGTTCTTCTTGGCGTAGTCGAAGACCTGCGAGAGGATGTAGTCGGTGTAGAGTATGCTGTTTGCGTACGATGCTTCTGACGTCATCGTCGAGCTGCCCTCTTCGCCCTGGAACTTGTTGAAGCTCTCCGGATAGCGGTTGTTGTAGTAGATGTGGCTGCCCATGATGTGCAGGACGATGAAGTTGTTCTTGGCCGGGTCGACCTGCGTCAGGTACGGCAGCAGCGTCTCGTCGTACTTGTCGGAGAAGTTGTAGGAGTCGTCGGTCCACTCTGCGTGGTCGGCTGTCTTGGCGACGAGCGTGATGGCGCTGTCGTACTGGCCGTAGCGTCCCTGGTTGCTGAACCAGTAGGTGTCGTAGCCTGACTTCTTGGCGACGTCGAGGATGGAGGCCGAGTTGAAGAACTCCTTGTCGTTGTACTGGCTCTGCTCCGTCAGGGCGCGCTGCAGGACCGGCACGGTCTGCGACCACGAGGAGTAGGCGTTCTGGAAGAAGAGAAAGTCAGGATTTGCTTTCTGCTGGCTCTGCCACGGCGTGTCGTCGTAGGCGTAGTCATTGGTGAAGGCCTTCATGTAGTTGCGCGAGGCTGATTCGCCGATGACGACGATGACCGTGCCGGGCGATTTTGCTGCGAGTGTCTGTGTTCCCTCGATGGAGAGGCTGGCAAAGCGCTCCTCGTAGTTGAGACTGTAGGTCTGCGTCTGCTTGACGTAGGTGTCGACGTCGTTCCAGAGGTCGGCAATCGAGGTCTGCGGCACGTACCACCAGAGTGAGACGAGCGAGCCGATGACGAGCAGTGCGAGCGCGCCCATGCGGCCAGCCGTCGAGTCTTCCTGCTCGAGGCGGCGCGCAAAGGCCATGTGGCCGCGCCAGCAGGTGTAGAGGAAGAGCGCGAGCCCTGCGATGATGAAGCAGGCGGGGACGACGCCGACGTTCGACTCGATGAAGTCGATGCTCTCGCGCCAGTTCGTCAGGTAGAGCGCCATCAGCGAAGCGGGCGAGAGGCAGTGCCAGACGATGAAGTAGTAGGCGTACTGGATGAAGGGGATGACGATGCCGAAGAGATTCAGCAGCGCCATGAAGAAGGCGATGATCTTCTCGTGCCCGAGCCGGAAGAGCGCTCCCTCAAGCGCGGTGAGCAAGAGGAAGAGCGAGGTGCCGACGAGGAAGTCGAAGCAGATCTTCGACATGTACCAGTCCTGGTGGTACGTCCAGGTGTAGAGCAGCGGGAAGGCGCTGCACCAGGCGAGCCCTGTGAAGAGGTTCGGCAGGGTAGCCCACGAGAAGAGCGGAACGCGCGTGCCGTACTGCACGAGCACGAGCGCGAGCATGACGGGCAGGAAGACGGGGATGAAGTACTCCGCGCCCATGTCCTGTCCGATGTCGATGTAGAAGGCGATCAGGCAGATGTAGTAGATGCCCGATGCCGTCAGCCAGCGGATGAGACGGTCCTGTCTCTCGGTAGAAAGTTGCATGCGATTACCTCGGTTCCAGGCTGCCTGGGGCAGCCGTCTATATAGCGGATTGAGTCGTTCCTTGATTGTCGAAAAATCCCGCTATATTTTACCTGAAATCGTGTCGTTCGTCAATTTGAGAATGCGCTGTAAACGGTGCTGGAATCTGCAGGAAGAAGCATCAGAGAGTGGTTTTCCGTCTGTCCGCGTGATTTTCGTGATTGCCAGAGGGGCGCTTCTCTGATACAATATATACCTGTCATCAAGAAACGGAACACTATATATAGGGGAGGCGCAGAGGCGCTGCACAAGATGAGCCGAAAGCTCGCGGCGCACGAACCATATGAATCTGAAGACTGTAACGAAACGTTCTGGCCACACCGTGCCATATAATCGCGAAAAGATCTACCACGCCATCGCCGGTGCCAATTCCGACGGCGGCAACACGATGTCGGAAAAGGACATCGACGAGGTGACGAGCCAGGTCGAATGGGACATCAAGGACCGCGATAACGTCAGCGTCGAGGAGATCCAGGATATCGTCGAGCAGGAGCTCATGAAGTACGACTTCTACGACATCGCGAAGAAGTACATCACCTACCGCCAGAAGCATGCGGAGCGCCGCGCGGCGCAGAAGCACCTCATGGAGTCGTACCGCGACATCTTCTTTGCGGACTCGGTCGACTCGGACCTCAAGCGCGACAATGCGAACATCAATACGGATGCCTCGATGGGCATCATGCTCAAGCTCGGCGCCGAGGGCGCGAAGCACTTCGTCGACAATTACGTGCTCGACGAGGAGTACGCTGAGGCAGACCGCGAGAACTACATCCACATCCACGACAAGGACTTCTCGCTGATCACGTTCAACTGCTGCCAGATCGACCTCTTGAAGCTCTTCCACGGCGGCTTCTCGACGGGCCACGGCTTTTTGCGCGAGCCGAACTCGATCCGTGCCTATGCGTCGCTTGCCTGCATCGCCATCCAGTCGAACCAGAATGACATGTTCGGCGGCCAGAGTATCAATGCCTTTGACTACGCGATGGCGGAGGGCGTGCGCAAGTCCTTCCGCAAGGCCATCTTCGATGAGGCACACAAGGCTCTGATTTACCGCTTCGGCATGGATCCGTTCCGCGATTACGGCGCCTTCAAGGCCGTATTCAAGGAACACCTTTCCATGGAGCACTGTCACTTCACGGAAAGCGATGACGATCCGAAGGCCAAGGAGAGCATGGACACGCTCGTCGCAGCACTCGAGGCAACGCTTGCGGATGAGTACCACAAGCCGACGACGGATGTCGTCGTCGATGCGGCCAACATCTATCACCTGGCCTGCGCCGACGTTGTCGAGGAGACGCATCAGGCGATGGAGGCACTCATCCACAACTTCAATACGCTGCACAGCCGCGCTGGCGCACAGGTGCCGTTCTCGTCCATCAACTACGGCATGGACACGTCGCCTGAGGGCCGCCTCGTCATCAGCGAGGTCCTCAACGCCATCTGGGCTGGCCTCGGCTACGGCGAGACGCCGATCTTCCCGATCTCGGTCTTCCAGCTCAAGGCGGGCGTCAACTATAACCCCGGCGATGCGAACTACGACCTCTTCCTCAAGGCGTGCAAGGTCAGCGCCAAGCGGCTGTTCCCGAACTTCGTCAACATCGACGCGCCGTACAATCTGCAGTACTACAAGCCGGGCGACTACAACAGCGTCGTCGCGACGATGGGCTGCCGCACGCGCGTCATGAGCAATGTCAACGGCCCGGAGGAGTCGGGCAGCCGCGGCAACTTCTCGTTCACGACGATCAACCTGCCGAAGCTCGCGCTCGAGGCCAAGGGCGACCTCAAGAAGTTCTGGGAGCTCTACGACCACTACATTGAACTCAGCCACGACTACCTGCTCTCGCGCCTCGCGATCATCGAGCAGAAGCACGTCTACAACTACCCGTTCCTCATGGGGCAGGGCGTCTGGATGGACAGCGAGAAGCTCAAGCCGACGGATTCCATCAAGGAAGTCCTCAAGCACGCTTCGTACTCCATCGGCTTCTGCGGCCTCGCGGAGTGCCTCAAGGCGCTCGTCGGCAAGCATCACGGCGAGAGCGAGGAGGCGCAGGAGCTCGGCCTCAAGATTGTCGGCCACCTGCGCGAGCGCACGGATGCCTACACGGAGGAAGAGCACCGCAATTGGTCGACGTTCGGCACGCCGGCTGAGTCGACGGCGGGCCAGTTCCAGCGCGCGAACCGCAAGAAGTACGGCATCATCCCGGGCGTCACGGACCGCGAGTACATGACGAACTCCAGCCACGTGCCGGTCTACTACCCGATCAAGGCCATCGACAAGATCCGCATCGAGGCGCCGTACCATGCGCTCGAGAATGCCGGCCACATTGCTTACATCGAGATGGACGGCGATCCGTCGAAGAACGTCAAGGCTTTCGAGGCTGTTGTCCGCGCCATGCACGACGCAGACATGGGCTACTTCTCGATCAACCATCCGGTCGACCGCGACCCGGTCTGCGGCTACACGGGCATCATCGAGAACGAGTGCCCGCACTGCCACCGCAAGGAAATCGAGCGCGGCCACATCGTCATCCCGCGCATGAAGACGAGCTGCTGCGAGTGATCCCAAGCTGTCTGTAAACTTGTAACACAGCGCCTCATGATGTAGAATAGAGACAGATTGTAGTTCACCATGAGGAGGAATCACCATGAAAGTCATTCACACGGATCAGGCGCCGGCAGCTGTCGGCCCGTACAGCCAGGCCATCGAGGCAAATGGTGTGCTCTACTGCTCGGGCCAGATTGCCATCAATCCGGCAGAGGGCAAGATCGTCGCCACGACGATCGAGGAGCAGGCCGAGCAGTGCTGCCGCAATGTCGAGGCCGTGCTCAAGGAAGCCGGTACGGACATGAGCCACGTCGTCAAGACGACGTGCTTCCTCGCGGAGATCGCGGATTTCAAGGCCTTCAACGAAGTCTACGCCAAGCATTTCATCTCCAAGCCGGCCAGGAGCTGCGTGGCGGTCAAGGACCTGCCAGCCGGCGCACTCTGCGAGGTAGAGGTCACGGCCGTCCTCTGAGTCAATCGGCAAGATCGTGATAAAAAAAGAGCTCTGACATTGTCAGAGCTTTTTCTTTTTGGGTTCAACCGAAGAACTGGTAGTAGAGGACGATGAAGAACAGCGCAATCGCGAGGCCGATGCTCGCGGCGCTGGCGCGCTCGACGTAGATGGCTCTCGTCTCGGAGAGTTTGGCGTGGCGGCGCACGTACGTCAGGATCAGGGAGACCGTCAGCAGGACGTACATCGCGCGGTTCATGTTATCAAAATTTCCCCAACCGAGGAAGCAGACGAAGATGGTCAGCCCGATGAGGATCAGGATCGGGTAGTCCTTGCCGACCTTCGGCTCTTTCTTCTTGTCGTCGGGTTTGTTCTTCTCGTAGAGCTTCTTCTGCAGTTTCTTATACTGATTTGCCATGGAGATTCCCTGCCTTTGTGATTTACATATATTCTCTGCCATATTATACCGTTTTGTAAACTTTTTTGCAAAAAGAATTGCAGGCGAGAAGGATGATTGTTAAAATATAAGGTGCAGTCTTATTGCTTTGTGGAAGATTGTAACCTTGTAAAGGTATCGATATCAACCATCAATCGGTACATTGCAGTACATCACATAATAAGAGAAATTCTATTTTTAGGGGGGATTGACGTGATAAGGGAACATCGTAGCAGGGAGAAGCTCGAGGGCTATTATCGCAAGTTCGTAGAAGAGGGGATACTCGACCCGAATGTCCATCCGTGGGTGGCGGAGTCGTGGATGAAGAGCCGGGAGCTCGGCATCGGCACGGAGAAGATGGATGTGTCGCGCAAACTGCCAAAGGAGGAGTTTGCCGCGCTCCAGGCGAAGAACCAGGATGCGATCGACTACCTCAGCGGTATCAGCGAGGACATCCGCGAATTCTTCCAGGAGTACAATCTGTCGCTGCTGCTCATCGATTCGGAATGCCGCGTGCTCAAGAGCTATTCGCTGCCGTTCTATCAGATGACGCCGGGCGAAATCGAGGGCGTGCGCGTCGGCGTCGAGGATGTCGGCACGTCGAGCATCAGCGTGGCTTATGCGCATCAGACGCCGTTCTGGATGTTCGGTCCGGAGATGTGGGTCAAGGAATGCCAGCTCGGCGATGCCTGCTCGGCGCCCATCAAGGTCAATGGAGAGTTCCAGTACATCATCACGCTCGTCTCGATGGAGCAGGTGCCGATGCCGCAGGATGCCATCATCGCGCTGCTCTTGACGATGAAGAACGCGCTCGAGGCACATCTGACGGAGTCCGTGCGCATCAAGGCGGAGGAGGCCATCCTCGACGCGACGCCGTTTGCCGTCTACCACGTCATGCCGGGCGGCGAGGTCGCCTATGCCAATAAGCTCGGCCACACGCGCCTTGAGGGCATCGGCGCCAAGCGGCCGGATGACAAGAAGTACACGTCGAACCTCAACGATGTCATCATGAACTATCAGCACACGCCGATCTACAAGGGCTTCAACGGCGTGCCTTCGTACAATAAAGAAGTCACGTGGATCACGCCGAAGAAGACGTATGAGGACATCACGACGGTCGTGCCGCTGGAGCGCGATGCCGACCGCGCGGTTGAGTCGGTCGTCGTCGTCTCGATGCCGATCGAGGACCTGCGGACGCTCGTCGCGCATGCTGCGGGCTACACGGCAAAGTACAGCCTCAATTCGATGGTCGGCGAAGGCACGACGTTTGCGAGCGTCCGCGCGAAGGCCGCCCGCGTGGCCAAGAACAAGCACCACGTGCTGATCCAGGGCGAGGCTGGCACGGGCAAGCAACGCATGGCACACGGCATCCACCAGGCGAGCCCGCGGGCGGCAGGCCCGCTCATCACGCTGCGCTGCGGCGATGCGACGCCTGAGATCCTGGAGCAGGAGCTCTTCGGCACCGTCATGGGGCCGGATGCGAGCCACCAGGGCCGCCTGGAACTCGCCTCGGGCGGCACGCTCTTTCTCGATGAGATCGAGAAGATGCCGCGCTCGATTGCCGTCGCGCTGGCGAAAGCACTCAAGGAAGGCAAGACGCACCGCATCGGCGAGACGGTCGAGCGCGACATCGACGTGCGCATCATCGCCGCCTGCGACAGCGACCTCAAGCGCCTGACGGAGCGCGGCCTCTTCGCGCCGGAGCTCTATGACATCGTCTCGAAGAGCGTCGTGCGCGTACCGCCTCTGCGCAGCCGTCGCGAGGACATCCCGAAGCTGGCGGATCACATCGTCGCGGAGCTCGCGGAGCAGCATCAGATGAAGCCGAAGCGCATCCTGCCTGAGACGGATGAGCTTCTCAAGCATTACGACTGGCCGGGCAACATCAAGCAGCTGCAGAGCGTGCTTGAATATGCCTTCTTCAACACGCCGAAAGACACGATTGCACCGGAGAACATCAGCCTCATGGGCGATGTCAAGCCGGACAACAAGTGGAAGGAAGACAAAGAGGTCTTCGTCAAGGCATGGCAGGCCGCTGGCGGCAATGTCAGCCGCCTCGCGAACCTCCTCAATGTCAGCCGCGTGACGCTTTACCGCTACCTCAAGAAGTACAACCTCGAGAAGAAATAAGATAAATAGGACAAAGGAGATATATCGTGCGTTTAAGAAGAAAGCCGTGGGTGGATGAAGCCATCCACGAATTCGATGATTTTGTCGTGAGCCGTGACCAGGAGATCGGCGAGGAGAAGAAGGGCAAGTGGGCGGAAATCTTCGGCCGCCAGGCGCCCCTTCATGTCGAGCTCGGCACGGGCAAGGGCGATTTCATCAGCCAGCTGGCTGAGCTCCACCCGGACATCAACTACATCGGCATCGAGATGCAGCAGGATGTGCTCTATTCGGCGGCCAAGAAGATCGCGGAGAAAGAGCTCAAGAATGTGCGCCTGCTTGTCTTTGACATCAACCACATCGAGGACATCTTCGGCGAGGGCGAAGTCGACCGCTTCTACATCAACTTCTGCGACCCGTGGCCGAAGAAGCGCCATGCGAAGCGCCGCCTCACGCACGTCGGCTTCCTCGAGAAGTACCGCCGCCTGCTCAAGAAGCCGGGCGAACTCCACTTCAAGACGGACAACCGCCCGCTCTTCGACTTCTCGCTCGAGCAGTTTGCAGAGGCGGGCCTCAAGGTCCAGGATGTCTCGTACGACCTGCACGCTGAGAACCGCCCGGACAATATCATGACGGAGTATGAGCGCAAGTTCAGCGGCTTCGGCGAGAAGATCAACCGCTGTGAAGTCATTTTCGAGTAAGGGATGAAGGGGGCATTTCGATGCTGATCCGGAAGACGCCGTGGCGCAACGAATCAGAACCAGTCATCGTCATCATGGCTGTCCTGCTCCTGCTGGGAACCATCAATGTATTCAGCTCGAGCTTCGTCCTCGCGACGACGAGTTACAACAATCCGTATTACTTTCTCATCCGCCATGCCGTCTGGCTCGTCCTGGGCATCTTCGTCTGCTTCGCCTGCAGCCGCATCAACTACCACCGCTGGCAGAGCATCACGAAGTGGCTTCTCATTGCCACGGTCCTCGCTCTGATCCTCGTGCTGGTCATGGGCACGGTCGTCAACGGCGCGCGGCGCTGGCTCTCGTTCGCTGGCTTCAGCGTGCAGCCGGCAGAGTTTGCCAAGCTCACGGGCATCCTGATCGCCTCGCGCTTCCTGACGATGATGATGAAGCGCGAGAAGAAGATCGACCTGCTCAAGGCGCCGCCGTACTGGATCATCTTCTTCATGGCGGCGCTCGTCGAACTTGAGCCGGACATGGGGACGGCCTGCATCGTCTTCGGTGTGCCTTTCCTCATGGCCTTTCTCGTCGGCATTCCCTGGAAACAGGTGAAGGTGCTCTTTTTTGCGGGCATTGCGGGCCTCATCGGCCTCATCGTCTGGCAGCCGTACCGCCTGCTGCGCGTGAAGACGACGTATGACCCCTGGAGCGACGCGCAGGGCGTCGGCTACCAGGCCGTGCAGTCGATGTCGACGATCGGCTCGGGCGGTCTCTGGGGCATGGGCCTCGGCGAGGGTGTCAGCAAGTACGAATACCTGCCGGAGGCGCATACTGACTTCGCCTTCGCGATCTTCGCGCAGGAACACGGTTATCTCGGTGTCCTGCTCGTCATTGCGCTGTTCTTCATGCTGGCGGTCTGCTGTTACTACATCTCGGCGCGGGCGCGCGACATCTACGGCCAGATCCTGACGATCGGCATCATGCTGCTCGTCGTCGGCCAGGCCCTCGGCAACCTCTTCATGGTCAGCGGAACCTTCCCAGTTGTCGGCGTCCCGCTGCCCTTCATCAGTTACGGCGGCTCTTCGCTGCTCGTCACGATGGCCTCGATGGGCATCTTGCTGAACATCTGTCGCCACGGCTTCCAGCTGCAGCACGATGAGCGGCAGGACGCCCGCAAGGATGCCATCCGGGAAGGCCGCGGGAGAGAGCCTGGGGCGCCGCCTCTGCGCCTGGTCAAGTGAGTCTTGTTTTGACCGGGTCTTGCGCGATGTGGTACAATAGATGGCATAGATTATCCAGCTTGACAGATGCTTTTAGATGCTTTTGAGAGAGGTGCGTGCGTTTGCGAAATCAATGCGTTTTAGTGTTTCTTCTGGCCTCCTTTCTCCTGCTCTTCGGCACGACGGAGGCAATGGCTTCGAATATCCTCGTCCGGCAGGGCTCCCGCGGCCCGGCCGTGCGGCAGGTGCAGACGCTGCTCATCGAGCAGGGGTGGCTGACCGGCGCGGCGGACGGCATCTGCGGCAATCAGACTGTCGCGGCCATCAAGTCTTTCCAGAAGGCGAATGGTCTCGATGATGACGGCGTCTGCGGCAATGGCACGTACTCCGTGCTCTCAGGCGGGCAGGAATACCAGCCGTCATCGGATGAGAGCGACGGCACGGTCATGTACGTCAATGCGACGGCCTACAGTGCCGATGATCCGGGCAACTCCGCCTACACGGCGCTCGGCACTCACGTGCGCCACGGCATCATCGCCGTCGATCCGAGCATCATCCCGCTCGGCACGCATGTCTACATCCCGGGCTACGGCGAGGCTGTGGCCGAAGATGTCGGCGGTGCTATCCAGGGCCACCGCATCGATGTGGCCTTTGACACAAGAGCGGAGGCGCTGGCCTTCGGCCGCCAGGACATCGAGATTTACATACGCGATTAAGACTCGGGAAGAGCGCAGCTTTGGCTGCGCTCTTTTTGTATACACAGAGACTGTAAACAATACCTTTCTTGTGTGAACGTTTTGGCCGGAAACTCCATCTCAATGGTACAAAACCTGAGTGAACGGAAGAAAAGTCCCCTTTAGAAAAACAAAATTCAAGTTTTTGTTCCTTTTCTTTGCACAAAAGTGTTGACTATTGTAACTGTGTAAACTATAATAGGTTCATCGCAATCAAACATTGCTAGGGAGAGAAAAGGGAGGAATTCATATGAATTTCGGCAAGAAAGGTCTGAAACTCGCCAGCGTCCTCATGGGCACGATGCTCATGGGCGGCGTACTCGCAGGCTGCGGCAGCCAAGCTGACAGCAACGAGATCAAGGTCGGTGCGAACTTCGAGATGACGGGCAACGTTGCCAACTACGGTGCAGCAACGCTCGACGGCCTCAAGCTCGCGATCGATGAGATCAATGATGCGGGCGGCGTCGATGGCAAGAAGATCACGCTGGTCACGGCCGACAATAAATCCGAGGCATCAGAGGCCGTCAATGCGGCAACGAAGCTGATCTCGGATGATAAGGTATCCGTCCTCGTCGGCCCGGCTGTCACGGCGAACGTCATCGCTGAGTCGCAGGTCGCCACGGACAACAAGGTCCCCATCATCGCACCGGATGCCACGAGCCCGGACGTCACGGTAGAGAACGGCAAGGTCAAGCCGTTCGTCTTCCGCAGCTGCTTCATCGATCCGCAGCAGGGCACGGTCATGGCGAAGTTTGCTTCCGAGAACCTCAAGGCTAAGACGGCTGTCATCTACGTCGACAACAGCACGGATTACTCGAAGAGCCTCGGCAAGGTCTTCAAGGAGAAGTTCGAGGCAGCAGGCGGCAAGGTCCTCATGGAAGAAGCCTTCCTCGCCAAGGACCAGGACTTCAAGGCAACGCTGACGAAGCTCAAGACGGCTAACGCCGATGTCATCTTCGTCCCGGCTTACTATGAAGAAGTCGGCAAGATCGTCAAGCAGGCCCGCGAGCTCGGCATCACGGCCCCAATCCTCGGCACGGACGGCTGGGATGACTCGAAGGTCACGGATATCGCCGGTGCAGAAGCGCTCAACAACACGTACTTCAGCACGCATTACTCCGACAAGGACGAATCGGTAAAGCCGTTCGTCGAAGCATTCCAGAAGAAGTACGGCCATATGCCGAACGTCTTCGCAGCTCTCGGCTATGATGCCGGCAAGATGCTTGCTGATGCCATCAAGCGCGCAGGCAGCGCAGACCCGGAGAAGATCCAGAAGGCTCTCGAAGAGACGAAGGATCTCAAGGTCGGTACTGGCACGATCACGATGGACAAGAACCACAACCCGATCAAGCAGGCCGTCATCCTGCAGAACAAGGATGGCGATCGCGTGATGGTCGCGAAGATCATGCCGGAAGAGTAAGAAGCGTACACAATAGGCTAGAAGAGAAGGGGCCGCAGGGATGCGGCCTCTTGCTATATGGAAGGAGCTCTCTATGGAAGTCTGGCATCAAGTCTTGCAGCAGCTCATCAATGGCATCTCGCTCGGCAGTATCTACGCACTGATCGCGCTAGGCTATACGATGATCTACGGCATCATCAAGCTCATCAACTTCGCCCATGGCGATATCTACATGGTGGGCGCATACATCGGTTTCTTCGCCATCACGCAGGCACACCTGTCTGTCGTGCCGGCACTGCTCATCTCGCTCGTCGTCACGGGATTCTTGGGCATGCTCGTCGAGCGTCTCGCCTACAAGCCGCTGCGCCATGCGCCGCGCATCTCGGTGCTCATCACGGCCATCGGCGTCTCGTTCTTCCTCGAGTACACGACGATGTACTTCGTCTCGCCGACGCCGCGCACGTTCCCGGCGATGTTCGGTGACGTGGCCGTCACGGTCGGCGGCATCGTCATCAACGGCCAGCAGATGCTGATCCTCGGCATCACGGCCGTGCTCATGGTCATCCTGACGTATATCGTCCAGAAGACGAAGACGGGCAAGGCGATGCGCGCTGCCTCCTTTGACACGGAGACGGCGGAACTCATGGGCATCAATTCAGACCGCATCATCTCGATCACGTTCGGCATCGGCTCGGCACTCGCTGCTGTCGCCGGTGTGCTCGTCGGCATCTACTACAACTCGATTGACCCGCTCATGGGCATCATGCCGGGCCTCAAGGCCTTTGTCGCAGCGGTCCTCGGCGGCATCGGCATCCTGCCGGGCGCTGTGGTCGGCGGCCTGATCCTCGGCGTCGTCGAGGCGCTCGTCTCGGGCTTCATCTCGTCGACGTTCCGCGATGCGGCTGCCTTTGCCATCTTGATCCTCGTGCTGCTCGTGCGGCCGGCCGGTATCTTTGGCAAGAACACGAAGGAAAAGGTTTAAGGAGGGGAGCATATGAAATACTTACGCAAGAATGACTGCATCATGCTCGCCTTCTCGGTTGTCCTGTTTGCAGTCCTGCAGGTCCTGATCACGGAGCGCGTCCTGAGTTCCTTCTGGCAGCTCAACCTCCTGATCATCGGCATCAACATCATCCTGGCCGCGAGCCTCAACCTCATCAATGGCTACACGGGCCAGTTCTCGCTCGGCCATGCCGGGTTCATGGCAGTCGGCGCCTATGTCGGCGTCGTGCTGACGGCCAACTTCCACATGCCGTTCGCCGTCGCGCTGATCGCGGGCGGCATCGCGGCCGGCTTTTTGGGCTTCCTCGTCGGCATCCCGACGCTGCGCCTACGCGGCGACTACCTTGCCATCGCGACGCTGGGCCTCGGCGAGATCATCCGCATCGTCATCATGAACATCCAGTACGTCGGTGGCGCGGCCGGCTTCAAGGGAATCCCGCACCACACGACGTTTGCCTGGGTATTCTTCATCATGCTGTTCACGCTGTTCTTCATCAAGAACTTTGTCAATTCGAATCATGGCCGCGCCTGCCTGGCCATCCGCGAGAATGAGATCGCGGCGGAGTCCATGGGCGTCAACACGACGAAGTACAAAGTCATGGCCTTCACGATTGGCGCAGCGTTTGCCGGTGTGGCAGGCGGCCTCTTCGCGCACTGCTTCTACCTCATCAGCCCGGCGTCCTTCACCTTCATGCAGACGTTCAACTACCTGATCATGGTCGTCATGGGCGGCCTCGGCTCGATCACGGGCTCGATTGCCGGCGCCTTCGTCGTCACCTTCATCTCGGCCGCGCTCGCAAGCTGGCCGGAGTTCCGCATGATCATCTACGCCATCGCGCTGATCCTCTTGATGTTCTACCGTCCGCAGGGCCTCTTCGGCTACATGGAGATCACGAATATGGGCATTTTCCGCCGCATTTTCAAGAAAGGGGAGACGCCTCATGAGTGAGCTTTTACGCACCGAGAATGTCTCGGAGGTATTCGGCGGCCTCAAGGCCGTCACGGATTTCAACATCCATCTGGACCGCGGGGAACTCGTCGGTCTCATCGGCCCGAACGGTGCCGGCAAGACGACGGCCTTCAACATGCTGACGGGCGTCTATCAGCCGACGACGGGCACGATCACGTTTGAGGGCGAGAGCATCGTCGGCCTCAAGCCGTACCAGGTCACGCAGCGCGGCATCGCGCGCACATTCCAGAACATCCGACTATTCTCAGAGCTCACGGTTCTCGAGAACGTCAAGATCGCCTTCCACTACCATGTCAAGTACGGTATCTTGGAGTCCGTCTTCCGCATCGGCCGTTACTTCAAGGAAGAGGAGGCCATTGAGAAAGAGGCGCACAGTCTCTTGAAGATCTTCCACCTCGATGACAAGGCGGATGAGGTGGCCAAGAATCTGCCGTACGGCGCACAGCGCCGCCTGGAGATCGCGCGAGCCCTCGCGGCGAAGCCGAAGCTCCTGCTGCTCGACGAGCCGGCTGCCGGCATGAACCCGCAGGAGACGAAGGAACTCATGGACATGATCCGCTGGATCCGGCAGGAGTTCGGCCTGACGATCCTCCTGATCGAGCACGACATGAGCCTCGTCATGGGCATCTGCGAGCGCATCTACGTGCTGGAATACGGTGAGATCATCGCGCAGGGAACGCCGGACGAGATCAAGAAGAACCCGGAGGTCATCCGGGCATATCTCGGCGGCGAATGATCAGAATCAGATGTATGGAAAGCAGGTATGTATATGGCAGAACCCATGCTGAAAATCGATAATATAGACGTCTACTACGGCGCCATCCATGCGCTCAAGGGCATCAGCCTCGAAGTCAATGAAGGCGAGATCGTCACGCTCATCGGTGCCAACGGTGCCGGCAAGTCGACGACGCTGCGCACGATCTCAGGCCTCCTGAAGCCAAAGACGGGCAGCATCACCTTCCTGGGGCAGAGCATCGCCGGTGTCCGCGCCCATGAGATCGTCAAGAAGGGCATCTCGCAGGTGCCGGAAGGCCGCCGCGTCTTCGCGGAGATGACGGTCATGGAGAACCTCGACCTCGGCGCCTTCGTGCGCAAGGACAAGGCTGGCATCCAGCAGGACCTCAAGCACGTCTTTGAGCTCTTCCCGCGCCTCGAGGAGCGCAAGAATCAGTCGGCCGGCACGCTCTCTGGCGGCGAACAGCAGATGCTCGCCATGGGCCGTGCCCTCATGAGCCGTCCGAAGCTCCTGCTACTCGACGAGCCCTCGATGGGCCTCGCGCCGCTGCTCATCAAGGAGATCTTCAACATCATCGTCGACATCAACAAGAGCGGCACGACGGTCCTGCTCGTCGAGCAGAACGCCAACATGGCGCTCTCCATCGCAAATCGTGCCTATGTCCTCGAGACGGGGCGCATCACGCTCTCCGGCAAGGCACAGGATCTCGCGGCCAGCGAGGATGTCCGCAAGGCATACCTTGGCGGCTGAGACGCTTTATCCCTTGTATTTGCCTTCGCTGCATAGCAGGAACTCAAAGCTCTGCGGCGAATGTATCCTTATCAAGAAAATTGCAGAGGGGGATTCTGAATGTTTGTAGCAAATCGCATGGCCAAGAACCCAGTGACCGTCACGCCGGACACACCGGTCGATGAGGCGGCCTCCGCCATGAAGAAGGGCCATTTTCGCCGCTTGCCGGTCGTCGAGAACGGCAAGCTCGTCGGGTTCCTGTCCGACAAGGACATCATGCGCGTGGCACCGTCGCCCGCGACGACGCTCTCGCGCTACGAGGCGCGCTCATTGCTCGCCAAGCTCAAGATCAGGGACATCATGAGCAAGGAGGTCATCTCCGTCAATGAGGATGCGACGATCGAGGAAGCGGCGCTCATCATGTACAACAACAAGATCGGCGGCTTGCCGGTCGTCTCGAGCGTCGGCGCCGTCGTCGGCGTCATCACGGAGACGGATATCTTCAAGACGTTCGTCGATGTCATGGGCCTGCAGGAGGGCAAGACGCGCCTGACACTGCTCGTCGACAACAAGGTCGGCGTCGTCTACGATATCGCCGGCATTTTCACGGAGTGCGGCCTGTCCATCGACAGCCTCGTGACCTGCCGTCAGCCTTACGGCAAGTACGAGATTGTCGTGCGTGGCAACATCCCGAACGTCGATGAGATCTCCGAGAAGATCAAGGCAAAGGGCTACGAGATCATCCACACGGCCCGCATCGGCTGAACTTCGATACGACAGATATGACTCAACGAAGAGTCTTCCCACAATAGGGGAAGACTCTTTTTGTTTCTTGTATACACATATACATTACAGATTTTTAGATAAATGACGAATTTCGTCTTGTCAGTGTATATGTACTATGTTATAATTTTATACATGATATGATTTGTTTTGCATAAAGTGGGAGGCGTTCAATATGAAGTTTCATTCCTTGACCAAAATGCTGACCGTGGGACTCATAGCGGTTATGACAGCAGCGCTCCTGGCCGGCTGTGGCAGTGAGAGCAGCCAGAAGAAATTCCTCAACATCGCGACGGGCGGTACGGCCGGTACGTATTATCCGATCGGCGGTGCGATGGCGGAGATCCTCAACAAGGAAATCCCGGGCATGAATGCGAGTGCACAGTCGACTGGTGCGACGGTCGCGAACATCAACATGCTCAAGGACAATTCCGTCGACCTGGCCATCGTCCAGAACGATATCACCTACTATGCCGTCAATGGAACGGAGATGTTCCAGGACAAGAAGGTCGACAACATCCGCGGCATCGCTTCGCTCTATCCGGAGACGTGCCAGTTCGTCACGCTCGACAAGTCGGGCATCAAGAGCATCAAGGAGCTCAAGGGCAAGCGCGTAGCCGTCGGTGCAGCCGGATCCGGTGCTGAGGCGAATGCCCGCCAGATCCTCGAGGCCTACGGCATCACCTACAACGACATCGATGTCCAGTACCTGTCCTTCGCAGAAGGCGCCAGCGCCCTCAAGGATGGCAACGTCGATGCAGCCTTCCTGACGGCCGGTTATCCGACCTCGTCCGTACAGGATATCGCATCTCAGAACAAGGTACGCCTGCTGCCAATCGATGCCGACAAGGCTGAGGCCCTGATCGCGAAGTATCCGTTCTACACGAAGACGACGATCCCGGCTGGCACGTATGCTGGCTTCGACGAGGACGTCCCGACGATCTCCGTCATGGCCATGCTTGTCGCGACGGACAAGGTAGACGACAAGATGGGCTACGATATCGCGAAGGCCATCTTCACGAACCTCGACCGCCTGCAGGCCGCTCATTCCGTCGGCAAGCTCATCACGAAGGACACGGCCCTCAAGGGCATGTCTCTGCCGATGAACGCCGGTGCTGAGAAGTTCTTCAAAGAGTAATCGAGTAAAAGCGTAATATAAGGAAAGGCCTCTTTCGTCAGCTCATGCATGTGCGGTGTGCGATGGAGGAGGCCTTTTTGATTTTGTCTGGTGGTCTTATGCGTCGTTATCCAATCTGTCTGTGGCTGACCGTGCTCGGCTCAATCATCGCTGTGCTCTCCGTATTCCTGATGCCGTGCTTCGTCGTGCGGGCGCAGGGGGAGCGCGTGGTGATGGTCGAGGCGAGGGCGGGACTGCCCTTTTCCATCCACTTCATCCATTCGGTGCAGAAAACACCGGTGCTCGAGAATCTCGAGATCAACGATGAGAAGGATGGCTTCAATTTGCTCTCGACGAAGTACCAGTCCTTCGGCGTAGGGCTGCCGTTCCTCGCGGAGGAAGGAGACTTCCGCGAGGAAGGGGATTATTACATCTTCGATCACATGGACCGTCACTTCCGGACGCTCTCTCTGCGGACGGGGGTGGGCACGAAGCTCACGCTGACAGTCGATGGGCGGGAGTACCGCCTCTATGAGCGATATGCGCCCGGCACGCGCATCGATCTCTCCATTGTGCCATTTTACCGGGCTCTGCTCGGCTGCTGAATACTTTTCCTTCCCGAGAATAGGGAAGCAGAGAAGCAGAAAGGATGTTTTTTATGACTGAAAAGCTGGATCCAAAATCCGCAGATGACATCTTAAAGAAATACGACAAAGAATCCGACACGATGATGTACAAGGGCATCATGGCGAAAATCGTCTCCGCCATTGCCATCACGTTCTCCGTCTTCCAGCTCTACACGGCGACGTTCGGCGTGCTCGACGCGCAACTGCAGCGAGCCGTCCATCTGGGCTTCGGCCTGGCGCTCGTCTACCTGCTGTACCCGACGCGCAAGTCGTGGTCGCGTTACAAGGTGCATCCCTTCGATGTGCTGCTCGCCGTTCTCGGCGCTGCGACGCCTGCCTACATCGTGATGGAGTATCAGCATCTCGTGCTGCGCTCGGGCACTGTCTCGGGCATTGACCTCGTCGTCGGCCTGCTGGGCATCCTGCTCGTCATCGAGGCGACGCGCCGCATCGTCGGCCTGCCGATGGTCTGCGTCGTGCTGGCCTTCCTGATCTACGCCTTTGCCGGTCCCTACATGCCGGGCGTCCTCGCGCACCGCGGGCTGACGATCGAGCAGCTCGTCGGCCACCTCTATTTCACGACAGAGGGCATCTTCGGCATCCCGCTCGGCGTCTCGTCGACGTTCATCTTCCTGTTCATCCTGTTCGGCGCTTACCTGGAGTCGACGGGCCTCGGCAAGTTCTTCATCGACCTCGCCAATGCCATCGCCGGCTGGGCCAGCGGCGGCCCGGCGAAAGTCGCCGTGCTGTCGTCCGGTCTCATGGGCACAGTTTCCGGCAGCTCCGTCGCCAACGTCGTCGGCACGGGTTCCCTGACCATCCCGATGATGAAGAAACTCGGCTACCACAAGGATTTCGCTGGAGCCGTTGAGGCGGCTGCCTCGACGGGCGGCCAGCTCATGCCGCCGGTCATGGGCGCTGCGGCCTTCCTCATGGCTGAGTTCGTCGGCGTTCCCTACATCGATATCGTCAAGGCGGCCATCGTGCCGGCCTTCCTCTACTTCGCGGGCATCTGGCTCGGCGTCCACTTCGAGGCGAAGCGCGGCAACCTCAAGGGCATCCCGCGCAGCCAGCTGCCGAAGATCGGCACGATCCTCCGTGAGCGCGGCCATCTGGCCTTGCCGCTCATCGTCATCGTCTACCTGCTCGTCTCTGGCTACACGCCGATGCGCGCAGCGCTCGTCGCCATTGTGCTGTCCATCCTCTGCTCGGCCCTGCGCAAGTCGACGCGCATGAAGCCAATCGAGATCGTCCGCGGCCTCGACCGCGGCGCGCGCAACGTGCTCTCGGTCCTCGTCGCCTGCGCCTCGGCCGGCATCATCATCGGCGTCGTGACGAAGACGGGTGTCGGACTCAAGCTGGCCTCTGGACTCCTGGATCTCTCGGGCGGCCTGCTGCTGCCGACGATGTTCTTCACGATGATCACGGCCATCATTCTCGGCATGGGCGTGCCGACGACGGCCAACTACGTCATCACCTCGACAATCGCCGCTCCGGCGCTCGTGCAGATGGGCGTGCCGGTGCTCTGTGCGCACATGTTCGTCTTCTACTTCGGCATCATCGCCGACGTCACGCCGCCTGTCGCGCTGGCGGCCTTCGCAGGGTCAGGCATCTCTGGCGGCAATCCCCTGAGGACAGGCATCAACGCCTCGAAGCTTGCCATAGCGGCCTTCATCATCCCGTACATGTTCGTCCTGTCGCCGGTGCTGCTGATGATTGAGGGCACGGCCCTTGACCTGCTGCTGACGACCTTGACGGCCCTCATCGGCATGGTTGCGCTCTCGTCGGCCCTCATCGGCTACCTGGCCGATGACTGCAGCACGGTGGAGCGCCTCGTGCTCATCGCGGGTGGCCTCATGATGATCAAGCCAGGCTTCCTGACGGACATCGCAGGCTTTGCGCTGTTCGTCGTCATCCTGCTCCTGCAGCTCAAGCGCCGCAAGAGCACTGTGCAGGCCTGAATTGCTTTCTCTTTCAAATCCCATATATGCATCAAAAAAGCTGACACCATGTGTCAGCTTTTTTGATGAGGGGAAGAGGTATTGGTTGTCAGTGGACGGCATGGGCTTTCTTTTCCTGGCATTCCGGGCAGACGCCGAAGAAGTAGAGCTGGTGGTCGGAGAGCGCATAGCCCGTCTCGTCCTTGACCTGCTCGTAGACGCCTTCGGTGTTGAGTGCCGGGACGTCGTCGACGCGGCCGCAGCACGTGCAGCGGATATGCGGGTGGTGGCTCGTGTCGGCATCGTAGCGGAAGGCTTCCTCGCCGACGTTGAGTTCCTGTGCGAGCCCGAGGTCGCAGAGGATGGCGAGCGCTTTGTAGACGGTGGCCAGGCTCATCGTCGGGTAGAGCGGCTGCAGTTCTTTGTAGATCGTATCGGCATTGGGGTGTGCTTTCGTGTGGGAAAGCATGTTGTAGACGGCAAGGCGCTGCGGCGTTACCTTGAAACCGGCTTCGCGCAGACGACTGGTCAATTCAGCAGAAGTCAGCATATCATCACCTATCTCTTTCTATTCCTGTCCCGTCAAGCTGTTTTTAGGGTACAGTAATGGATAATAAATATTTGTAAGATTATTCTACCCGTTATTTAGTATTTTGTCAACGAGTAATCGTTATTCTTTATGGATGATTCCAGAAAAGAGTTGAGAGCGACTGCCATTTGAAAAAAGTGCTTTACATTTGCGGGAATGTGTGATATCATACTTTATGTTCTTCAACGAACGTAGAGGAACACGGAGAGGTGTCCGAGTGGTCGAAGGTGCTTGACTCGAAATCAAGTGTGGTTAATAGCCACCGTGGGTTCGAATCCCACCCTCTCTGCCATTTGCAAATCAGCCCTTGCAGTCTGCAAGGGCTTTTTCGTTGCCCGCATCAGAGCATAAAAAGAACCAGATCGTCCGTAGGGATGATCTGGTTCTTTTTGCTGCCTTATTCTGCTGCCTTGACGACTTCCTTGCCATCGTAGTAACCGCATTCCGGGCAAACGTGATGCGGCATCTTCGGCTCGTGGCACTGCGGGCAGGCAACGTAGCCGGGAGCCGTGAGCTTCCAGTTGGCGCGGCGCTGGTCGCGGCGGGCCTTGGAAGTCTTGCGCTTTGGTACTGCCATTTGATTTTCACCTCCGAGGTATGTGTTCCTTCAGTGAAATCCATGCAATGGGTTGATGCTGGATGGATTCATTTCACGTGAATTATGTGATTTTGACATATATATCTATGATAGCTGTTTTTCTCTCTGATGGCAAGAGAAATTTTCGCTTTTGGTGATTTTTTCTTTCGGCAGGTGAGTTTTCCGTCTTTTTTTGAAAGATATCGGATATTTTCGTGAAAATAGAGGTGTTTTCTTTCTCGCCGCGAATTATAATAGAAAGTAGCATTCCTGTTTTGGCAAGGCCAAGGCAGCAAAAAGAAACGGGTGTGATGAACATGACAGGAAATAGAGAGGTAATCACGGGCAGTGACTTCAAGCGCATGGTATCGGGTGCGTACAGCGAGTTCCTGCTGGAGTATGAGGAGATCAATGCGCTCAAGGGCGCCGGGCACATGCCGGGCACGCACATCCTGCGCACGATGGGGGCGGCCGTCATGCCGCTCTCGCATACAAAGGATGACAGCATCGGCGGGCTGGCCCGCCGCATCGCGACGGCTGCTGTCTTTGGCGCGCGCGGCAGCGCGGGCGTCGTGCTCGCGCAGATGTTCCGCGGGCTCGGCAAGGGGCTCTCGGGCAAGTACAATGCGACGTCGTCGGAGTTCGGCAAAGCGTTCCAGTACGGCGTCCTCTACGCGCAGCGCGCGGTGCCGGAGCAGCCGGAGCAGCCGATCATCACGGTGGCCAAGGCCGTGGCCAAGGGCGCTTACCACGCTGTGCGCGCCAACCTGCCGATCTCGGAGATCCTGCAGGCGGCCATCGAGGCGGGTAAACAGGCCTTGACGCAGATCGGACAGGAGGATGCCGGTGCGCGCATCATGTTTACATTCCTGACGGGTTGCCTCAAGGGCCTCGACGGCAATTTCGTCTCGCCGACCATCAGCCTCTCGCTCGGCCTTGAGGCCGGGCAGCCGGGCCTGCCTGATCCGCGTCAGGATCTCGTGCGCCCGTACTGCGTGCGCTTCACGGTCTGCAACACGCGCGTCGACGTGCCGGAGTTTGAGCGTCACCTGCGCGAATACTCGAGCTTTGCGCTCGTCGAGCGCCACGAGAAGGGCATCGAGGTCCACCTGCACACGGACCACGTCGGCAAGGTTGTGGAGCAGGCCATCGGCTGGGGCCCCATCAAGAACCTCCACATCACGAACATGAGCGAAGTGCACGTGCTCAATGCGCACGGCGCCCTGATGCGTGTCGCCCTGCTCGCTGTCGCCGAGAACAAGGTGCAGGCGCGCGAGCTGCAGGAGGCTGGCGTCCACATCATCGTCAGCGGAGGCGAGAGCAACTGCCCATCGGTCGGTGAGCTCGTCAATGCGGCGCACAGTGACCTCGCTTCTTCCTACGTCATGCTGTCGTGGAGCCGGGATTTCCGCCTGGCCTTCCGCCAGGCCAAGCGCCTGCTCGGCAGCCGCGTCGAGCTCGTCCTCTGCCAGGACAAGATGCAGCAGGCCAAGGCCATCAAGGCATTTGACCCGGAGAAGGATGCCGAGGAGAATAGCTGTGCCATGCGGCAGGCAGCGGGGGCCGCAGAAGACTGAATCGATCTCTGTTGGATACAAGCGAATAAAAAGACCTGGGACATCGCTGTCTCAGGTCTTTTTTTGTGCAACCTGCTGCGCGCTTCAGATGTGCTGCTCCAAGAAGCTGCTGAATTCTGCCTCGGGCATGGGCTTGCCGTAGAGGTAGCCCTGGCCGTGATCGCAGCCGTAACTGCGCAGCATTTCTTCCTGCTCGTGTTCCTCGATGCCCTCGCAGATGACTGTCATGCCGAGTGCATGGCCGAGGTCGATCATGCGCGCGAGAACGGCCTGCATGCGCTTGGCTCCTCTCGAGGCGAGCAGCAGCGAGCGGTCGATCTTCATGACGTCGAGAGGGATGGCATTGAGGATCGTGAGATCGGAGTAGCCGCTGCCGAAGTCGTCGATGGACAGGCGGAAGCCCATCTCGTGCAGCTCGTGCATGACGTGGAGCGCGTGCTCGCGCATCTCCGGCGTGTCGAAGTCAAAGGCTGTCTCGGTGAGTTCGAGCTCGATGTCCTCTGTGCCGTAGTACGTCTTGAGGCGCTGCATGTAGGCGAGGTAATTCTTCTCCTGCATGTGCAGGCGCGACTGGTTGACGGATACGGGCACGATGGGCAGGCCGGTGGTGCGGCGCTCTTTCACCGTCTCCATGACGTGGGTCAGCATATAGAAGTCGAGCTGTGTGATGAAGCCGTTGCTCTCGAAGCGCGGGATGAACTGGCCCGGCATCATGAAGCCGAGCTCGCGGCTGCGCCAGCGCACGAGCGCCTCGGCGCCGATGCACTTTCTCGTCGCGAGGTCGTATTTCGGCTGGTACCAGACCTCGAACTCCTTGCGGGAAAGAGCGCCCTGCTGCAAGCTCTCGATGCGGCTCTGGAACTCGGCTTTCTGCTGCATTTCCGCGTTGTAGAAGCAGATGGGATTCGCTTCGTGCAGGGCGAGGTTGGCGTGGTTCATGGCGTCGGCGACAGAGAGGCCCGGTGTGAGCGGGCAGATGCCGATGTGGAACGCGATGTGTACGACCAGATGGCCGATGCTGATGTATTCATTCAGATGCATCAGGTGTGTAAGGGCTGTCGTGAGCTGCGTCCTGTCGTCGAACGCGTCCATGTGAAGCAGGAAGAAGACTCTGCCGGTGCTCGTGTGCACGGCAGGCAGCTTAGCCCATTCTGTCTTCTGAAGCGTCGCCTCCATGCGGCGCAACAGTTCCACGATGACATCCTGCCCGTACGTCTCGACGAGGATGTCGCGGCGGCTGATGCCGATCTCGACGATGGCGAAATGGCCCTGAGCTTCGTGTCCTTTGAGGTATTTACTGGCTTCGTACTTGAACCAGCTTCGGTTGTACAGTCCCGTGTAGCGGTCCGTGTCAATGATGTGCTGCATCTGCTCCAGGTGATTGCGGCGCATCCGGGACTGGCGCCAGGTCAGCAGCAGCAGGACGAAGAACAGGAGCAGCAGGCCTGTGATGAAGTACTGCGGGTAGGCATAGAAGAGAGACTGGATGCTCCGGCGCTTGTCGAGGCCCTGATCGTAGAAGGACGCGTAGTCGAAAATGCCGGTTGGCCCGATGAAGCGAATCTCCTTGTCGAGGATGGTCAGCAGTTCTGGCTCCATCTGGTCGGAGATGCCGATGGCGATGTCCTGCGAGGAGGTGACGATGCCGTCCGTGATGAGCTCCGGGAAATCCCCCTGCCAGATGTTGTACTGCGCCGTCTCCTGCCGCAGGAAGGCGATGTCCGCCTGACCGTTGCTGACGGCGCGCAGGCATTCCTCAGCCGTGGCGTAGTGCCGGATCTGGTTCTTCTCATAGCGCTCTAAGAGGACGCGGTCCGTCAGGCGCTTTGATAGGCAGGCGATGCGCGGGCTCTTCGGCGCGCCGTTGCGCCGCGTGACGGTCGTGTAGTAGGACGTCAGGTAGACGGCAGAGAGGTCCATGTTGTGGGCGGCTGCCCAACCGACATCCCAGTCGGCATTGAGAAGGATCTGAGCGCGGCCCTTGTCGAGGTCTTCCTGTGCGGCTGCATAATCCTGCTCGATGACGAGCGCGAGCTTGATGCCGAGATCCCTCTCGAGCCGGTCGGCGAGCTTCTTCATCGTGCCCTGCAGATTGCCCTCTTTGTCGACGTAGGCGAAGGGAGCTTCGCGCGCGACGACGACGGCTGAGATGACGGGGTGGCTCTTGAGGAAGCGCTGTTCCCTCTCGGTCAGCCGGAGCTCTGCGGAGCCGCGCTGGCCGTAGTAGAGCTGGTAGAGATGGCTGACGAAGTACGGCCGGTTGCCGATGAGCTGGTCGGCCGCGAGGTCGAGTTCCTGCATCAGCGCCTCATCATCCCGCCGCACGGCGAAATAGAGCTGGTTGACGCGGTGCGGCAGCAGCGTGCCATGGACGTCTCTGCTGTCATTGGCGCGCCCCATCATCAGGCGCGAGAAGCGCATGGTCTGCTCGCGCTGCGGCGTCTTGACGATGCCGGAGATGACATCGATCTCGCCGCGCTCCAGGCGAGATCGGCACTCCTCCCAGGTGCCCGGCACGAAGACGACCTCGCGCCCTGCATAGCTGCCGAGCGCCTGCATGAAGTCCGTCTCCATGCCGTAGAAATTGCCGGCTGCATCCTGTGTGATGTCCGTGCCGACATGGTGTATCCCCACGCGCAGGAGCGGCCTCGCCTGCACACTTGATACTGTGAACTGCAGGCTGAGGCCGCAAACGAGGAATGGGATGGAGATGAAAGATGCAAAGAAACGAAACAATCTTTTCTTCAATGTATTCGTATTCCTCCACGATTGTTCTGTTCTAGATCATTGCGCTTTGAAGAGCGCAGGGCTATTATACCATATCAATCGCGGAAAACATAGCAAGAATGTATACAATCGCTGGAAAATTTTAGCCGATGGTGCCGGGCTTGATGTTGACGGTCTCACCGCGCTTGACGGTGACCATCTGCACGAGGCAGCTGCGCGGTCCGACGTTGAAGAGTTCGAAGGCATCCCAGTTGGGCAGCTTCTTCTGGAGCTGCTGCTTGTCGTCGAGCTCCGTGAGGTTCTGCGCGGCGTCACGGCCGTAGCTGTCGAGGATGACGAGGAAGTACTGGCCCTCGGGGATGCCTTCGAACTTGTACTTGCCGGTCTTCTTCTCCGTCTCCGTGTGATAGACCGGCGTGTCCTTGGGAATCTTGCCGAAGCGATACCAGTCGTCAATCTCCTGTGCGCTCAGTTTATCGTACGTGAAATCCTTGCCGATCAGCCAGATGTCGGCTTCCTTGTCGTGGAATTTCCTCTTGGGGGCGGCGAGATCCCAGCTGATACCGCCTGCCGATGCATCCGGAGCAGAGGCAATCTTCATGCCGCGCTCGGAACCGTGCGTGTAGACTGCGCCCGTGACCGTCCCGCAGGCGGCGCCAGCAGCAGATGCTGCCTGCGGCGCTGTGAATGCCAGGGCAAGTCCGATGGCCAAAGCGAGATAAGAACGCTTTATTTTCTTCATGGTAATGATTCCTCCATTGTATCGAATCCGATGATGTATCTTTCATTTATTTTACAGCAGGAAGCGCTTTCTTGGCAATCGTCTCAAGGCGGTTCTATCGAGATTCCGTTGCAGATTTACGTGCAGGAATAAAGGAAATCCGCTATAATATAAAGAGAGTTTTTCGTGGAATAGGAGGGGTTCATATGCGGGGAATCACGAAGTGGTTCAATGTCATGATCCAGTCGTGGAATACGATTTTCTTTGGCTTCCTGGCTTTCGGCGGCTTCTATCTGCTGACGAAGGGAAACTTCATCGCAGGGGCAATCCTGCTGCTCATCGGCTTCGGTGGAGCCTGGTTCTGCCTGCGGCAGGCGCAGAAATGGAATGAAGTCAAAAACGAAGATATTCCCGACATCAAGCAGAATATCTGGAAGCGGAAAAAGGAATAAAATTTTTTCTTGAGAAAATGCATATCTTTGACGTATAATAAGAAAAGGAATTTTCACTTATTTTTCGGAAGGAGAACTTCTATTATGGCAAGAAAAGCAAATTATGAGGAAAAGATTGCAACCCTGCAGGAAAAGATTGCGAAGAAGCAGGAAGAGCTCAAAGGTCTGAAGGCTCAGCTTGAAGAAGTAAAGGCAAAGAAAGCGCAGCAGGACTACAAGGTGCTTGTCGAGTACATGGAACAGAATAACCTGACGGCAGAGGATGTCCTCGGTGCCATCAAGGGCTGATCATTAGGACCTTTGCGGCTCACAGGCGACTGTGAGCCTTTTTTGATGGAATCTTTATCCTGTGGACGCGACGCATAGCATGTCTGTGCCAGGTTGTGCTATAATGAAAACGAATTGTAAACAATTTTACTGAATCAAAAAAATTATATCCAATCCCGCCATTTGATTGGACTTCTGTATTGTGAGGAATCTTTATGACACAACATTCTCTGCGCCCGCGCGATGTCAGCGGCATCAAGGAAAAGCGCGAGCCCGTCTACCAGATCTCGACACTGCAATCGCTGATCCTCGGCAACTACTACGGCTGCCTCTACATCGAAGACCTGCTGAAGCATGGTGACACGGGCATCGGCACGTTCCACGCCGTTGCGGGCGAGCTCATCGTCATCGACGGTCACTGCTACCGCATCCTCGCGGACGGCTCGGTCCTCGAGGCGCAGCCGCTCGACACGACGCCTTTTGCGAGTATCGCCTACCTCGAGGAAGGCCATACGATCAAGTTCGGCGCGATGGCGACGGCCGAGGCCCTGCGCGAGGCGCTCGATGACAGCATCGAGCTGCTTGGCCCGAACAGCATGTACGTCGTGCGCATCGACGGCTATTTCAACCGCGTGGCGGCGCGCACGGAGCTCTATCAGCACGAGCCCTACAAGCCGTTTGCCGAAGTGCTCGAGACGGATGAGCGCCGCTTTGCCTTCGAGAACATCGAGGGCTCGCTCGTCTGCTTCTACTTCCCGCCGTTCATGGACGGCGTCAACACGCCAGGCTGGCACTTCCACTTCATCAATGCGGCGCGCACCTTGGGCGGCCACGTCTTCGATGTCGACATGGTGCGCGGCACGGCGACGCTCAACAAGACAGACCGCTTTATCCTCGACCTGCCGAGCAATCAGGCCTTCCAGTACGCCGACCTCGCAAACGCCTCGAAGGAGGACATCCACAAGGTCGAGCAGGGCGGCGGCGACTGAGGCGGCATGTCTTGCATAATTCCGGCACCTCTGCTACAATAAAGGTATTGTGCGGTTGTAGCTCAGTTGGATAGAGCGTCCGCCTCCTAAGCGGCAGGTCGTGAGTTCGACTCTCACCAATCGCACCATCCTGTCATCGATATCCCATCCTGCTCACAAGCGGGATGGGATTTTTGTATTGTAACAATCGTTACAGAAAAGGGCGCAGGACTTCTGCTATGATAAGGTCAATGAAACGAGAAACCAATGTGTGTTTGATATAAGGAGAGTTGATCATGGAAAATAAGATGTTTTGCTTTCAGTGTCAGGAAACGGCTGGCTGCAAGGGCTGCACGCAGGTAGGCGTCTGCGGCAAGAAGCCGGAAGTCGCAGCGATGCAGGACCTGCTCATCTACGTGACGAAAGGCCTCTCCGCTGTCACGACGCGCCTGCGCGCTGAGGGCAAGCAGGTCTCGCGCGAGGTCAACCACCTCGTGACGGAGAACCTCTTCATCACGATCACGAATGCGAACTTTGACCGCGAGGCCATCATCAAGGCCATCGAGACGACGCTGAAGGTCAAATCGGAGTGCCTGGCAAAGCTCACGAGCCGTGAGAACCTGCCGGAAGCAGCGCTCTACAGCGACGGCCGCGACGGCTTTGACGAGAAGGCCAAGAAGGTCGGTGTCCTCGCCACGGAGAACGAGGATGTCCGCAGCCTGCGCGAGCTCACGACGTACGGCCTCAAGGGCCTCGCTGCCTATGTCAAGCACGCCAACGTCCTCAATCAGGAAAACGAGGCCATCGATGCATTCATCCAGTCGGCACTCGCGCGCCTGCTCGATGACGGCCAGACGGCTGAGCAGCTGACGGCTCTCGCACTCGAGACGGGTAAGTTCGGCGTCGACGGCATGGCTCTGCTCGACACGGCGAACACGCAGGCTTACGGCAATCCAGAAGTCACGAAGGTTGACCTCGGCGTGCGCCAGAACCCGGGCATCCTGATCTCGGGCCACGATCTGCGCGACCTCGAGATGCTGCTCGAGCAGACGGAAGGCACGGGCGTCGACGTCTACACGCACGGCGAGATGCTGCCGGCTCATTACTATCCGAAGTTCAAGCACTACAAGCACTTCGCTGGCAACTACGGCAATGCTTGGTGGAAGCAGAAGGAAGAGTTCGAAGCGTTCAACGGCCCTGTCGTCCTGACGACGAACTGCCTGGTCCCGCCGAAGGATTCCTATAAGGACCGCATCTTCACGACGGGCGCTGTCGGCTTCCCGGGCTGCCCGCACATCGAGGCGAAGGCAGACGGCACGAAGGACTTCAGCGCGGTCATCGAGATGGCCAAGAAGTGCCAGGCCCCGAAGGAGCTCGAGAAGGGCCAGATTGTCGGCGGCTTTGCACATGCGCAGGTCTTCGCCGTGGCCGACAAGGTCGTCGAGGCTGTCAAGAGCGGCGCCATCAAGAAGTTCGTCGTCATGGCTGGCTGCGATGGCCGCATGAAGAGCCGCGAGTACTACGCAGAGTTCGCCAAGGCTCTGCCGAAGGATACGGTCATCCTGACGGCTGGCTGCGCGAAGTACAAGTACATCAAGATGAACCTCGGCGACATCGGCGGCATCCCGCGCGTCCTCGATGCTGGCCAGTGCAACGACTCCTACAGTCTCGCCCTCATCGCGCTCAAGCTCAAGGAAGTCTTCGGCCTCGATGATATCAACAAGCTGCCGCTCGTCTTCAACATCGCTTGGTACGAGCAGAAGGCCGTCATCGTCCTGCTGGCCCTGCTGCACCTCGGCGTCAAGAACATCCACCTCGGACCGACGCTGCCGGCTTTCCTCTCCCCGAATGTCGCCAAGGTTCTCGTCGAGAACTTCGGCATCGGCGGCATCACGACGGTCGAGGACGACATCAAGACGATGATCGGCTGATAGCCACCCCGACATTTCCTAGCATTCTCTCAAATCCATATACACCATACACCTGCAGAGAGCTGCCATACGGCAGCTCTTTTTGCGTATCGATGTTGCTGATTTTTTTCGGCATTGTATTGTTTTTGACATGGTAATGTTGCTCTTGCAACATCACTATGCGCTTCTCATTGCTATAATACAGATGAATGAAATGATTTATATAATTTAGAGGGAATCAAGAACATTCAGGAGGAAGAGGGATGGGAATCTACGATCTGGACTTGCAGGAGTTGCCTCTCTTCGAGGGGCTCAAGGCCGACGAGGTGGACCAGTTCATCCAGGCGACGGGGGCCAAGGTCAAGCGCTACGGCAAGGAGATGCGCATCCTCAAGGCGTACGAGGCGAACAGCCGCATCGGCATCATCGCGGAGGGCGAAGCGCTCGTCATCGCGGAGGACCGCTTCGGCAATGAGTCGGTCGGGCACCGGTTGGGCCGCGGGGCGCTGTTCGGCTCGACGACGGCCATCCTGCCCGAGTACGCGAACCCGACGGCCATCGAGGCCGTCTCGGATGTCCTCGTGCTCTGGGTGCCCTACACGGCGCTCATCGTGGCCGGGCCGAGGCTCGGCCGCATCCACGGCATCGTCATGCGCAATCTGCTCGTGGCCTTCTGCCGCAAGAACGTGTTGATGATGCAGAAGCTCGAGGTGCTCTCGCAGAAGACGCTGCGCGAGCGGCTGATTCTCTACCTGCTGCAGCAGATGAGCCGCCAGCAGGCAGACTGCGTCAAGGTGCCGGGCCGCGTGCAGCTTGCCAAGGAGCTCGAGTGCAACAGGAGCGCCCTGACGCGTGAGATCGGCCTGATGAAGGAGAAGGGGCTCCTTGAATGCGGCCCGGACTGGATGAAGCTTGACGAGGCGCGGCTTCGCGAGGAGAGGTGAGTGTATGGTCAGCCTGACATTCTCGGATGTGACGAAGCGCTTCGGCGGCCGGACGGTCATCGAAGGCCTTTCGGCCACGCTTGCGGGCGGCACGGTCACGGCGGTGACGGGGACGAACGGCAGCGGCAAGTCGACGCTCCTAAAGATGGCGGCGAAGCTCTTGCTGCCGGACGCGGGGAAAATCGTGGCCCGGGACGGTGAGCAGGAACTATGCAAGGCGTCGTACCGGTCGAGGCTCGCCATCGTCACGCCGGAATTCCACGCCTACCCGAAGCTCACGGCGCGAGAGAACCTCGATTTCTTCCTGAGCTTTCGCTGCGCAGAGGCCCTCTCGGACGCGCTCTACGAGCGGCTCTTGGAGCGCGTGGGGCTCACGCCGGGGGCGGTGGATGGCAAGATGGTCGAGCAGTTCTCGACGGGTATGAAGAAGCGGCTGCATTTCGCGATCCTCCTGGCGTCCGAGGCGGATGTCTGGCTGCTCGATGAGCCCGGTGCCAATCTCGATGCTGTGGGCCGCTCGATGGTGCGCCGGGAGGCACGCCTCGCAGCTGATGGGGGCAAGCTCGTGCTGCTCGCGACGAATGACAGAGAAGAGGAGGCGGAGGCCGATGCATGCATCTCTCTATCGGGCCGTTGAGGCGGTCTTCCGCAAGGAGGCGCGCATCTCTCTGCGCTCGCGCTCGTCGTGGCTCGTCGTCCTGATGTTCGCGCTGACGACGCTCTCGTGCGTGAGCCTGCTGATGCAGGGCGATGTGCTCTCGCCGCGCCTTGCGGCCGCCATGCTCTGGGTCATCCTGTTCTTCTCGCTGCTCTCAGGCGCGGGCCGCGGCTTTGCCGATGAGGAGCAGGCGGGGACGCTGATGGCGCTTTCGGTCTACGGCAGCTCGCAGGCTGTTCTCTTCGGCAAGGGGCTCTTCATGGCAGTCCTGCTGTTTGCGCTCTCGCTGCTCATCGTGCCCGTCTACCTCGTGCTTATGGATGTCGCGGTCTTTGCCTGGGGCCTGCTCCTCCTGACACTGCTGTCCGGGACGTACGGCATGGCGATGGCGGGCACTCTGCTCTCGGCGCTGATGGCCGGTGCCAGGGCGCAGAACGGCCTGCTCTCCATCCTGATGCTGCCGGTGCTGCTGCCAATCCTGCTGCCGGCCATCGTGCTGACGGCGGGCTGCTTCACGGGCGATGTGAATGGCTCGTACCTCGTCGGCATGTTCCTCTATGACGCGATCATGACGATTGCCGCATCTTTGCTTTTTGACTTCCTCTGGTATGAGGACTGACATGCGGATATACGATAAGGAGTTGATTGGATGAAGTCGTGTGAGAAGGGGCTCTGGGCCCTCATCCTGCTGCTGACGGCAGGCCTTCTGTATGCCGTGTTCTTCCTCGTGCCGCCGGCCGAAGGGCTCGGTAACCTCGTGCGCATCGCGTTCTTTCACATCCCCGTGGCCTGGGTCGCGGTGCTCGCCTTTCTCGTCAGCGCTTGGTATGCTCTGCGCTACCTGCGGCGGCCGGCAGAGCGCTTCGACGCCATCAGCGCGGCGTCCGCGCGTCTCGGGATCATCTTCGTCGTGTTCGCGACGCTCAGCGGCGCCGTCTTCTCGAAGCTGACCTGGGGCGCGTACTGGAACTGGGACCCGCGGCAGACGACGATCTTCGTGCTGTTGCTCATCTACGCGGCGTACCTGACGCTGCGCTCGGTGATCGCGGACGAGCGGCGCCGCGCGCGCGTCTCGGCCATCTACGCGCTGTTCTCGTTCCTGACCGTCCCGTTCCTCGTCTTCATCATCCCGCGGTTCTACTTCTCGCTGCATCCCGCTCCCGTCCTCAACGGTAGCGGCTCTATCGACATGGACCCCGTCATGCTGCGCGTACTGCTGGCGTCATTGCTGGATATGACGCTCATCTACATAGCCCTGCTCTGTCATCGCGTGAAATCTGAAAGAGGTGCATCATCATGAAACGCAAGATCCTGCTCGTCGCGCTATTGCTGGCCTTCGTCGGCTACGCCGGCTGGAGCTTTGCCGATTCGGTCACGCCGTACGTCGGCATCAAAGAGGCGAAGGCGGCTACATCTTCGAGTGTCCAGGTCAAGGGATTGCTGGCCAAGGATGCACCGGCTCCGCACATGGAGGGCAACGACTTCGTCTTCACCCTGCAGGACGAGGAGACGGGCGAGGAACTGCTCGTGCACTACCACGGCACGAAGCCCGACCAGTTCGACGAGGCGCATCACATCGTCGCCATCGGCAAGATGCAGGGCGAGGCATTCTCCTCGGACAAGCTCCTCATCAAGTGCCCGTCGAAGTACGAGCAGCAGAAGTGAAGCGGCCTGCAGGCAATTTCGATGCAACCTGAATGCAATCCATGGGGGATTTATCGTATGATTGGAACAATATCTCTGGCAACATCTCTGTTTTTCGCCTTGTTGGCCGTGATGGCCTACGGCTATGCAATGAAGGTCGAGGAGGAGCAGGACAGGGCTCGGCGCTGGGGCCGGTGGTCGCTCTTGGGCGCGTGCCTGGCAGCTGTCGTCGCCTCTATCTATCTCTGGGCGATGATCCTCGGCGACCACTTCGAGATCGCCTATGTGGCGAGCTACTCGTCGAGAGAACTGCCGCTCATGTACAAGATCTCGGCCTTCTGGGCCGGGCAGCAGGGGTCGCTGCTCCTTTGGCTGCTCATCCACGCGCTGGCCTCGCTGTACCTCTGCGGCAGGGAGCGCATGACGGCGGCGGGGCTCACGGTCTACTCCGCCCTCGAGTCGCTGCTCGTCATCCTCGTGCTGGCCAAGAGCCCCTTCGTGGCCTCGGCGGCGGCCGTGCAGGACGGCGTCGGCCTCAACCCTCTGCTGCAGGACCCGTGGATGGCCGTGCACCCGCCGATCATCTTCATCGGCTACGCGCTCTTGGCCGTGCCGTTTGCCTATGCGATGGGCGCTCTGCTCAAGGATGAGGCAAAGGGAAATTGGCTGGAGCCGGCGCGCCGCTGGGCGCTGCTCGCCTGGGGCTTCCTCGGCGCCGGCGTCTTCATCGGCGGCTACTGGGCCTACAAGGTGCTCGGCTGGGGCGGCTACTGGGGCTGGGACCCCGTCGAGAACTCCTCGCTCGTGCCGTGGCTGCTCGCGGGGGCGTTTGTCCACGTACTGCACGTCGCCAAAAGGCGGCCTGCGGCGCTGTCCGTTCTGCACCTTTCTGTCATCTTCACGTTCGCGCTCGTCATCTACGGCACGTTCCTGACGCGCAGCGGCATCCTCGGCGATTTCTCGGTCCACTCGTTCAGCGGCACGAGCATCGGCATGACGCTGGCCGTCGTCAATGCCATCGTGCTCATCGGCGGCCTCGTGCTGCTCGCGCTCAAGGCGGGCAAGCTGCCGCAGGGCAAGGTCTACGAAGACTATGCGAGCCGTGAGTTCTGCCTGCTCCTGGGCGCGCTCGTGCTCGTCTTCATCGCCGCCATCATCTTCATCGGCATGTCGATGCCGCTCTTCACGCAGCTCATCGGCAAGCCGGCCGCCGTCGATACGGACTTCTATGTGCGTACGACCATGCCGCTGGCCATCGCTATGTGCCTCGTCATGGCCGCCGGCTCCTGCCTGCGCTACGGGAAGCAGGCGGAGCCGCAGGGCAAGGTCGTGCCTGCCGTACTGGCCGTGCTGGGCTTTGCACTTGCGTTTCTCGCAGGCGTGCGCTCCCCGGGGCTGCTTGTGCTGGCAGCTGTCGCTATCCTGCTCCTCGGTGAGACGCTCATCAGTTGGCGCAGCCATCTGCTGCGCTTTGGCGCGGTGATCGCGCACGGCGGCGTGGCACTCGCGCTCTTCGCGATGGTGCTCTCTGGCGGTGCCAGCCAGTCGCTCTCGCAGGAGTTCAAGACCGGCGCGAGCGCAGAGATCGCCGACCACACGGTCACGTATGAGGGCCAGGCCTTCGCCGAGGATGGCACGATGAAGTACTACTGCTACCGCGTCGACGGCAGCGAGGCGCGCGCCATGACGAAGCTCCACAAGAACGGCGAGGATGCCGCGCGCGAACCGGCCATCGCCCACACGCTCACGGGCGATATCTACATCGCGCCGACACCGCCGAAGGACACGGGCCGCATGGAGCTCCTCCTCAAGCGCGGCCGCATGGAGATGGGCGACATCTTCGCCTACCGCTATGACGACGTCACGATGGAGAACCAGCCGGACGGCACGATGCTCGTGACGGCCACGATTGCCGTGACGGACGGTGAGACGGTCGAGCACGCACAGCCGACCATCATCGCGACGCGCGACGGCGGCACCTCGACGCCTGTTCCCGTCTTCGGCGGCCAGAAGCGCATCCGCCTGACGGGCATCTCCGGCAACGACTCGCAGGCGCGCCTCGAGATCCTGCCGTCAGCTGAGGAAGAAGCGCAGATTGCCGTGACGGCCTCCGTCAGCACGAAGCCCTTCATCTACCTGCTCTGGATCGGTGCCGTCGCCGCCTCGCTCGGCTGCTTCGCAGCCATGCGCCGCTGATCTTTGGATGGAAGCAGTCGATATGAATAGGAGCTGTCACGCTCATGGGAATCCCCATGGGCGTGACAGCTCCTGTTTTTTCATTGGGTTATCAATCGGCCACAGTCTTTACTGTGCAGTTGGCTGACTCAGGCGATTCAGGCGGTCCGTCAGATAGGCCAGTGTGGCGAAACGGTCTTGGATGAGCGCACGGGGGTTATCATTATGTGCCTCTTCTTGTGAGCAGTCAGTTGGTATATCTGCATCTGGTGAGATTATGCTGCCAATCTGTTGCTTGATGGCTTCGAGCGAAGAGCGCTGGAGTAGCCGCGTGATTTTCTCTATCTCGCGGGCGAGCGCGAACAAGCGCTCTTTTGGGGGCTCGACCGGGGTGCAGAGTTCCTGGTATTCTCGTTTCAGGTGCAGCTGGCAGTATTCGGCTAACCCCGTTAGTAGATGGCAGGCCGATGTAACGGAGGCCGTACGATGTCCTGGGATAATAGTAAGGTCGCAGCGCAGATGCTCGCGATAGGGCGGCGCTAGAAGGAGTTCTTTGCCGACGAACGGCTCAACACCAATGAGCCAGCGGGCTTGCTCGAGTTCGCGCATCAGAGCGGGCAGGGCCATTTCTTCAAAGGCAAGTGACCGGAAGTGGAGCTTATTGATGCCGAGTTCGTGGCATTCCTGAATTAGCAGTTCTGTATAAGGATAGAGGTTGTTGAATACATAGACTGTTTCTCCTGCGGGGATCTTGGCGATATCGAGGAAGAATCGCGTTGTTGGATGCAGATCAAAGACGTAGAGCTGCCCCTCGGGCAATACGCTGCGCAGACGGGCTTCCTGCGTGACAGCACATATATAAAAGGTATCTGGGGCAGGACATTTGATTTTTGTAGTCAGCATGGTCTCGATTGGCAGGGAGGAGCCTAGCAGAGCTGAAGTGATATCGGCGATTTCATGAGCCACGAGTTCACTGCTGCCGACAGCGACTAGACGGGGGTTATTCATCAGGAGATCCTCCTTTTTTCAACAATTTGAGAAATGCCTCAGCGGCATGTGAGAGATGGTGGTTCGTCTTCCAGAAGACGTGATTTGTAAGGTGCAGTGGCGGCTCTACCGGGATAACAGCGAGAGCTGTGTCGTCCTCCACGAGACTTTCCGGCAGAATTGAAATGCCGCAGCCGGCGGCGACAAGTCCCTTGATTGTCTGTGCGCTCTGGGATTCAAAGACGATGTGGGGCGAGCTGCTGGTCTCATTGAATGCATCGATGAGATTCTGTCGGTAGAAGCAGTCTTTCTTCGGCAGGATCAACTGTTCTGCGGAGAGCGCTTTCAGTTCCAGTGTATTACGGCGGTGCAGGGGATGATTGCGGCTGCAGCAGATGACGAGCTCTTCCGGTGTGAAACTCAGGCTGGAAAGGACGTGATTCTCGTCAGGAGCAGGCAGGATTACGAGGTCGAGTTTGTCCTCCAGCAGGGCCTGCTGGAGGTGACTCATGTTTTCCTCGCGCAAGGATATCCGGATATCGGGGAATGCAAGATGGTATGCCTTGAGTTGATGGACGACGGCACGCATTGCTCCAAACGGGGTAATCCCAATCGTCAGCATACCGCTCGTCAGGTTCTTGAGGGCGTGGATCTCCTCGACGGTCGTCGTGATGCCGTGCATGATTTTCTCGACATGGTTGGCGAAGATGCGTCCCTCAGCTGTCAGCGTGACCAGTTTCTGGCTGCGATCAAAGAGCTGGATGCCGAGTTCTTCCTCTAGACTGCGGATGGCATTGGTGACGGCGGGCTGAGAGATATAGAGCCTTTCTGCCGCGCGTGTGAAACTGCCGGCTTCGCGTACCATAAGAAAGTATTCGAGTTGTCGTATTTCCAAGGATAAGCCTCCTTTGCTGTTTATATCCATGTGATGGAGTTTCTGTTACGACAGGATTCGTCATGTCCTAAGGGGACACCTTCTGATGAGGGATAAGAAATCTGTTTGTAAAGATAAGAAAAACTTATAAGATAATCTAAAATGATGATAATTTGACTGATTAATAATTTATGATTATATAAAGAGATGAAAAATCGCGGGATATTGCCACTTCTGTCGTAAAGAAGGATATCTGTCTTATCTTTGGATAAGGGGCCGGTATTTCTCTTGGCAGAGTCTTTGATGGTATGATTGAGCCAGATAGAAAAAGACAGGCACGACAGAGCCTGCCGTCAGAGTTTGGAAAGGGGTTTTTCATATGTCAGCAACGGTCATCGATAGTCAGATTCACGGTTTCCTGTTCGGTACGGAGGAAATGAATGCAGTCTTCTCGGAGAAAGCCTGGGTGCAGAAATGGCTGGATACGGAAGCGGCTCTGGCACAGGCTCAGGGTGAGCTCGGTGTCATACCGAAGGAGAAAGCTGACATCATCGTAAAGTATGCAAAGGCCGACCTCATCGATATCCCGTCCATCGGCGAAGGCTATAAGAGCTCTATCACGATTGTGCCGCTTTTGAATGCCTTCAAGAAGATTCTTCCGGAACATGCTGGTGAGTATGTGCACTGGGGCGCTACGAGTCAGGATATCGTCGATACTGGCATGGTTCTCTTGGAGCGCGATGCCTATGACATCATTTTGCGCGATGCCAAAGCCTGCCTTAAGGCTATTCTCAAGCTCGTCAAAAAATACCGCGACACGCCGGAAGCCGGCCGCACGCATGTGGTCCATGCTATCCCCATCACGTTCGGTTACAAGGCGGCTGTCTGGGCCGATGAGCTGGGCCGGCAGATTGAACGTTTTGAAGGCATGAAGAAGCGCGTCTTTGTTGGAGAGATGGCCGGTGCTGTCGGTACGCTCGCTTCGCAGCCAGAGAAGGGCCTTGAGACGCAGCAGCGCATGTTTGAAATCCTGGGACTCGAGGTCCCCACGATTGCATGGCATGTCGCGCGTGACAATCAGGCGGAATTTACCAGCATGCTCGCTCTGCTCGCTGGAACACTCGGCCGCATCGCGCATGAAATCTTCACGTTGCAGCGCACCGAGATATTGGAGCTCGAAGAGCCGTTCTTCATGGGTAAAGTCGGATCCTCGACGATGCCGCACAAGCGCAATCCGGCCGTACTCGAGAATGTTCTGGCCCTCCTGCGAAATGTCCGCGGCATCGCACCGACGGTTGTCGAGAGCATGGTTTCGGAAAATGAGCGCGACTGGGGCTGCTTTATCTCGGAGTGGGAAGCCATTCCGCGTGCCTGCGAGCTCATGGCCACGGCACTGCATAAGACAAAATACATCCTTGAGAATCTCATCGTCTACGAGAAGCACATGGAGCGCAATCTCTTTGTGCAGAAGGGGCTCATGATGAGTGAGTGCGTCATGATGCATCTGGCCCGCAAACTCGGCCGCCTGACATCGCATCACATTGTCTACAATGCCTGCATGGAAGCTTATGAGAAGGAAATTCCTCTCAAGGATGTGCTCATGAAGACGAAAGAGGTAGAAGATGCCTTTACGGAAGAAGAGGTCGACTACATGCTCGATCCACACAACTACCTCGGCCTTGCGCCGGTATTCTGCGACCGCGTGCTCGCTAAATACACTGCGTATACAGAAGACTGAGCGATGGCAAGAGGTGAATAACAATGGATGCAAGTCAAAAGAAAAAGCTGGTTGGTGTCATCCTGCTCGGCGCAGTCATTTGGTTTCTGCCGCATCCTGATGCGATTACGCCGATTGCCTGGCATCTCTTTGCCGTTTTTGCAGCGACCATCGCAGGCTTTATTCTACAGCCCTTACCTATCGGAGCAGTCGCATTTATTGGCGTCTCGGTGGCTGCGCTGCTAGGTGTCGTCAGTGTCAAGGTCGCGATTTCCGGTTACGGCAACGGCACAATCTGGCTTATCATCTGTGCATTCCTGCTGGCCCGGGCTTTTATCAAGAGTGGACTCGGCAGTCGCATTGCTTATCTGATCATCAAGGCCATTGGGAAGTCTAGTCTGACACTCGGCTATGCCATCACGCTTTCCGATTTTGTTATTTCGCCGGCTACGCCGTCGAGCACAGCTCGAGCGGGTGGCATTATCTACCCAATCATCCGCAGCCTGTCGTCTGCGCTCCACTCGGAGCCGGATGATGGCACGGCGCGGAAATTCGGTGCCTACATCATGCAGATCGAGTATCAGGCGAATGCCATCACTTGTGCGATGTTTATGACGGCAATGGCTGGCAACCCGATGGCTGTCGAACTTGCGGCTAAGACAATCGGCGTCGAGATTACTTGGAGTGCTTGGGCTACGGCTACCATTGTGCCGGGGCTGATTTCACTCTTGTTGATGCCGTATCTTCTCTACAAGCTCTATACGCCTGAGATTCATGAGATGCCGCACGCTAAGCAGATGGCAGTGGAGGCTCTTGAGAAAATGGGGCCGATGAGCTGGATGGAGAAGGTTGTGCTCGCGGTCTTCGTCGGTTCGCTGGTACTCTGGGCCACGTCGTCGCTGACGCATATGAATGCGACGGGCGTTGGCATGCTGGCTGTCACAGTCCTCATCCTGACAAATGTGCTGACCTGGCAGGATGTTTTGCAGGAAAAAGGTGCCTGGAACACTATGTTCTGGATGGGCTCTTTGATTGCTCTGGCGGGTGCACTATCGAGCTCCGGCTTCATCAAAGTGGTGGCAGATATGGCAGGCACGGCAATCCAAAGTGCAGGCTTGAGCTGGCTCACAGCCTTTATCATTCTAGTGCTCATCTATGTGTATTCTCACTATGCATTTGCCAGCGTCTCTGCTCATATCGGTGCTATGTACGCAGCGTTCCTGGCTGTGGCCGTAGCTGTCGGCACGCCGCCGCTTCTCGCTGCAATTTCCTTCGCTGCGCTCTCGAATATCATGATTCCATTGACGCATTACGGCGGAGGTGCAGCGCCAATCCTTTACGGTGCTGGCTATGTGCCGCAGGGAACTTGGTGGAGGCTTGGGTTCATTATGGTTACGGTTAATCTTGTCATCTGGCTCGGCATCGGTTCATTCTGGTGGCATATTATCGGACTTTGGTAAATCGTATAACCCTTGTTTCATAAATATAAAATATGAAAAGATTCTGAAAGGCGTTGCGGCGGCAACGCCTTTTTTCGTTGCCGGATGATATAATGATAGAAAACAAGGCAGAATAAGAGCGTAAGAGAGAGGAGGGGGAGCAGAGTGGAGTTCAAGGAACTGTTTCAGAAACACACGCTGGCCTGCCTGGCGGGCGGCTTCGTCATCGGCGTGGCGGTCTGCGGCATCGGCTCAGCGGCCATGGCCTTCTCGGGATCGCCGGCCTTCTGCGGGTCGTGCCATGCGATGAAAGGAGAGGCGGCAACCTTTGCGATGTCTTCGCATCGTGCGCTGGAATGCACGGACTGCCACCTGCCACACGACAATGCTGTGCACTACATGTTCGAGAAGGGACGCACGGGCATGATCGACACGTATCATGAAGTGCTGCGCGACTATCCGGCGAACATAAAGATCTCGTCTGAGGGCAGACAGACGGTCAACGACAACTGCCTGCGCTGCCATCAGACGACGATGGGGAGTGTCCACGCCGACGTCGGTGTCAGTATGGATACTGGCGGCGACTGCCTCAAATGCCACAGCAGTATCGCACATGGCTCGAACCATCTCGAAGGGGGGATAAAAGTTGAGTAAGCTACAGAAGATATTGGCGGGAATCATAGCTGTCTGCGTTGTATTCTTTGGCTTTGTCGTCGTCCGCATCGTCGCGGCACCGAACGACACGAGTGTCAAGCTCGCTAAGATTCCCCAGGACAAACAGCTCGGCAAGGAAGCATATAAGGAAGCTTATCCGCTCGAGTACAATTCGTTCATGAAGAACAATGACACTTCGCCGTCGCCGACGGGGTACGGCGGTGCCCAGGCGGAGAACTCGCACCTGACGGAACAGCCGGAGATGGTCGAGAACTTCAAGGGCTACAAGTTTGCGCTCCAGTACGATGATGACCGCGGTCACACATACGCAGGCGAGGATTTCAAGAACACGAAGCGCCTGCCCGGCCAGAAGGGCAACTGCATTACTTGCAAGAGCTCGTACATGTACGATGTCTACTACAAGCAGAGCGGTTGGGATTACGCCTCGAAGCCGATTGACGAAGTCATGGCGCCCATTGAGGACGACCAGTGGTTCGGCTGCTCGACGTGTCACGATCCGGAGACGATGGAACTGCGCGTCTACCAGCAGGGCTTCATCGATTCGATGGCCCGCCGCGGCATCGATGTCAACAACGCTTCGCACAACGACAAGCGCGCTTACGTCTGCGCACAGTGCCACAATGAGTACTACTTCACGAAGGAAGACGGCCGCGTCAACCATCCGTTTGACAACGGGCTCGATGCGGAGTCGGAGTATGAGTTCTATCAGTCCGGTCAGGCTGGTGCCTTCAAGCAGGACTGGATCCATGCAGATTCCAAGGCCCCGATGCTCAAGGCACAGCATCCGGACTTCGAGACTTGGGCGACGAGCGTCCACGCTGACGCCGGTGTCACCTGTGTCGACTGCCATATGCCGTACATGAGAGAGAACGGCCAGAAGTACACCTCGCATTGGATGACGAACCCGCTGAAGACGACGGAAGAGTCGTGCCTCAAGTGCCACGACGAGAGCGCTGAGACGCTCAAGGCGCGCGTCCAGACGATCGGCGACAACACCTTTAAGCTCCAGCGCATCGCTGGCAAGACGGTTGCGCAGGCCCATAAGACCATCAAGGCCGCCATGGATGCCGGTGCGACGGATGAACAGCTCGAAGAGCCGCGTCAGCTCGTCCGCGAAGCGCAGTGGTACTGGGATTGGGTCGCCGCTGAAAATGGCATGGGCTTCCACAATCCGGACAAGATCATGCGCACGCTCGGCCTCTCCATCGACAAGGCACATCAGTGCATCGAGAAGACGAACGCCATCATGAAGGGCAGCCTCTGATCCTTACGGCGATACCTCGGATACAACTCCTATCACATATGGGAAAGCCAGCTCGTTTCTGAGTTGGCTTTCTTTTTGCATATTTGACTGGTTATGATAGAATAAGAGGAAAGTATCGAATGTAAGTACGTTAGAGATGATAGGAAATGGACAAGATAAAATTCACGGAGATGCCGACGGAACACGAGGCCCGTCTCTACCTGACGACCATCGGCGAAGAGGAGATGCTGCCGGGCGGGAGCTGCGGCCCCAAGGTGCGGCCGTATTATGTGCTGCACTACGTCACGAAGGGATGCGGCAGATTCTTTGTCAACGGCATGGCATACCACCTGCAGGCGGGGCAGGGCTTCTTCATTGCGCCTGACTACGAGACGCGCTATGAGACGGATGGTGATGAGCCCTGGAGGTACATCTGGGTCGGTGCAGCTGGTGAGGAGATGAAGCATCTCATGCATGACATCGGGCTCAATCAGGCGAACCCCATCTTCTCGTGCCATCAGGGGGAGCGGCTCATCCGCTGCCTCCACGACATGCTGGAGCACCGCCAGCTGACTTTGACGGACCATTACTATCGCATGAGCACACTCTACCGCTTCATCGCCATCCTCAGTGAAGAGCGTCAGGACCACCGGTCGATAGAGAGCGGCAATTCATACGCTGCAGATGCCATGACGTATGTGCGCCATCACCTGCACGAACACATGAGCACGGCGGACATCGCCGCGACGATGGGCCTCAACCGCAGCTACCTCAGCAGCCTGTTCCGCAGCAAGACGGGCATGACGCTGCAGAAGTACATCCAGACCTGTCGCATGACTCGGGCCAAGTACCTGCTCGAGAGCACGCATCTCTCAGTCGCGAGCATCGCGGAGTCCTGCGGCTACGAGAAGGGCGAGTCGCTGAGTCGGATCTTTCGCCGCATGTACGGCATCGGCCCGGCCGATTATCGCAAGCTCTTTCTGGCAAGCCAGCAGGAGAAGCGGCGTGCGGCAAAAAATAAAAAATAAAATTGTAAAACGCAAAAAAAAGAGCCTGCACATCGCATGCTGACTCGAATGAGGGAAAAATATAAGGGGAGATGGATGAGGGGGGAGCTGACCTTACAGCTCATTCAATCCATCTGCTTTATATGGTAGTACGTTTCGAATGAAAGGGCAAGCCAATCTTGTTGGAAGAATCCCCCCATTTGTTGGGTTGGTCACTCCTCTGTGATATTTTTGCGCAGGTAGGTGCCGCTCTTGCCGCCCGTCTTCTTGTCGAGGTGGATGGACTCAATCTCCATGCCCTTGTCGAGCGCCTTGCACATGTCGTAGATGGTCAGGAGTGCGACGCTGACGGAGTGCAGCGCTTCCATCTCGACACCCGTCTGTCCCGTGACCTTGACCGTGGCGCGCGCCTCGACGGCGCATTCTTCGGGCAGCATCGTGAAGTCGACGCTGCACTTCGCAATCGGCAGCGGGTGGCAGAGCGGGATGACAGAGCTCGTGTTCTTGGCCGCCATGATGCCGGCGATGCGGGCCGTGCCGAGCACATCGCCCTTCTTAGCCGTGCCCTGCTCGATGGCCTCGTAGACCGCCTTGTTCACGCGGATGCGCCCCGAGGCGATGGCCGTGCGGCTTGTCTCCTTCTTCTCGCTGACGTCGACCATGATGGCCTGGCCGCTCTCGTCAAAATGTGTGAGTCCGTTCTCGTATGCCATAAAAGATCATCCTTTCTCATTGCGTATTCGCTGTCTAGAATTTTACCATAGAATGCAGAAGTCAGGCTATCCGTTATCGGCGGACAGCCTGACTTTTCTTGCGATATCCGTATATCAGCACTTGATGCCGGAGCCCTTTCTCGCGTAGAAGAAGTACGTGATGAGGATCGTTACCACCGTGAAGGCGATGATGATGTAGAAGGCCGGTGCGACGCTCTGGAAGTTGGTGTACGACCAGCCGAAGATCTTCGGGATCAGGAAAGCGCCGTAGGCGGCAATCGCTGCCGTGAAGCCCGTGACGAGCGAGGCGTGGAACGGGTTGTCGAAAATGTAGGGGATCATGCGGAACGAAGCGCCGTTGATGAAGCCCGTCGTCAGGAAGAGCAGCAGGAAAGCGCCGAAGAACAGCGCGAAGGCATGCGTCTGGATGCCGAAGAGCACGACGATGCTCGCAGCGAGCATGATGAAGAGCGAGACGAGCGTGACGTTAGAACCGCTGTTGAGGCGGTCGGCGAGCCAGCCGCCGACCGGGCGGATGCCGGCACCGATGAACGGTCCGAGGAAGGCGGCCATCGAGAAGGAGACTTCCGGGAATTCTTTCGAGACGAGCAAGCCGAGTGCGGCGGAGAAGCCGATGAAGGAGCCGAAGCCGCAGGTGTAGATCCAGCACATGAGCCAGGTGTGCTTGTTGCCGAAGATTGAGAGCATGCTCTTCGGGCTCTGCTTCGGCAGCGGCAGATTGTCCATGAACATCCAGATGAGCACGAGCGTCAGGGCTGTCGGCACAGTCCAGAAGTAGCAGACGTTCTGGACGTACATCATGCCGCTTGGCGTCTCGACGCCGGGGCCAAAGAACGAGGAGAGGTTCCAGCCGAGCAGCAGAGGCGCCGTCAGGTAGATCAGCGAGACGCCGAGATTGCCGATGCCGGCGTTGATGCCGAGCGCAAGGCCTTTATGCGCCTTCGGGAAGAAGAAGCCGATGTTGGCCATCGAGGCGGAGAAGTTGGCGCCGGCGATGCCGATGAAGGAGACGAGCAGGACGAACGTGTCGTAAGACGTCGTCGGGTCCTGCAGTGCGCGGCCGAGGCCGAAGAGCGGGAAGAGCAGCAGGGCCGTCGTGATGAAGGCCGAGTTGCGGCCGCCGATGAGGCCCGGCAGGTACGTGTAGAAGAGGCGGCCCGTCGCGCCGACGAGACCCGGCAGTGCAGCGAGCGTGAAGAGCTGTTCATCGGAGAAGTGGAAGCCGGCCATGTTGAGCTTGGCGGCAATCGTCGCCCAGAGCGTCCAGACGACGAAGGAGAGCACGAGGGCCCATGTCGAGGTGTAGAGGTTCTGCTTCGCGATCCTCTCGCCGAACTTCTTCCAGAAGACGGGATCCTCCGGGGTCCAGTTCGCTAGGATCTCCTTGCGCGTGGGATTTGCCCCCAATTTTTTTGTCACAGCTGATTCTGCCATACGTTGACTCTCCTTTTCGTTGAATTTGGTATAAAACCTTGCTAAGCAATAAGGAACGATAAACTCTTTGTCACATTATAGAGGAGATACCTCAAATAATCTGTAAAAAAAATCACGCTATATGTAACAAATATCACGGCACAGGTAAAAACTTTCCCGTATCCTGAACAGGAATACACCGTCCGTGTCGCGAATCAATAGCGATAAGGGATTTATCTGAGATAGAAAAGGGGAATCGATCTATGGAAGAACGGAAGACGAAGCAGCAGGACCAGATGGAGTCGCTCGTGCGCCATTTCTATGAGATACCGGGCAAGGTTGTCATGCTCCACGACGGTGAATATCTCTTCCACGAAGGGGATATGGCGCGCTACTTCTACATCGTGCGCTCGGGCCAGATCTTCATCACGAAGTACGCGATGTCGGGGCGCGTGCTCTCGCTGCGCCTCGCCTCGCGCGGCAGCATCATCGGCGAGCTGCCGCTTTACGAGAAGGAGCCGGTATACATCTTCAATGCGGTGGCGCAGAGTGCGGCAGAGGTCTACGCAATCGAGTTTCCCGTGCTGCAGAGCTATCTCGAGAAGAAGCCGGCGCTCGCGGTCAACCTGCTCAAGATCATGGGGGCGCACATGCGCAAGCAGCACTCGAAGTTCCGCGACCTCCTGCTCTACGGCAAGAAGGGCGCGCTCTACTCGACGCTCATCCGCCTGGCCAACAGCTACGGCAAGGAGATGGACGGCGGCATCCTCATATCGGTGCCACTGACGAACCAGGAGCTGGCCAACTACTCGGCGACGGCGCGCGAGAGCCTCAACCGCATGCTCAGCGAGCTTCGCAAGAGCGATATCATCGAGTACCGCGGCCACTTGATCTTCATCAAGGACATCGACTACCTCAAGGAAGCCATCCAGTGTGAGAATTGCGGCAGGGAAATCTGCAACATTGAATGAGCTGAATCCATACTGCTGAGACGCGAAATGCGCCTCGGCAGATTTTTTTTGCGCAGAAGGGTACGACCGTGATATTTATCACATGAGTGGGAGATAAAATCGGATAAAATGAGATGCAACAGGAGGGTGATGACGTGAGCAATATCTTTACAAAATGGAAGCATCTCATCCCGGTCGAGAAATCGGCGACGGGACATCAGCAGCTCTTTGAAGGCGGCCGTGAATGGGAAGACACCTATCGCGACCGTTGGTCTTTTGACAAGTGCGTTCACTCGACGCACGGTGTCAACTGCACGGGCTCGTGCTGCTGGAACATCTATGTCAAGAACGGGCTCGTGGCCTGGGAGAACCAGGAGCACAATTATCCGGAGACGAGCCCGGACATGCCGGACTTCGAGCCGCGCGGCTGCCCGCGCGGAGCGACGTTCTCGTGGTATCTCTACAATCCGCACCGCATCAAGTATCCGTATCTGCGCGGCGAGCTCGCTGCGCTCTGGCGCGAGGCGCGCAAGGAGCACAAGACGGCTCTTGAAGCTTGGCAGAGCATCGCCAATGATCCCGCCAAGACGAAGCGCTATAAGGAAGCGCGCGGCAAGGGCGGCTTCGTGCGCTCGAGCTGGGATGAAGTATCGGAACTCGTCGCCTCGTCGCTTCTGCACACGGCGATGAAGTACGGCCCGGACCGCAACTTCGCCTTCGCCGTCATCCCGGCGAAGTCCATGCTGTCGTACGCGGCCGGTGCGCGCTTCATGCAACTCATGGGCGGCGCTTCGCTGTCGTTCTACGACTGGTATGCCGACCTGCCGCCTGCAAGCCCGCAGGTCTGGGGCGACCAGACGGATGTGCCGGAGTCCTCGGACTGGTTCAACGCCGGCTACATCATGACCTGGGGCTCGAACGTGCCGCTGACGCGCACGCCGGATGCCCACTTCCTGGTAGAAGCGCGCTACAAGGGCACGAAGGTCGTCTCGATTGCGCCGGATTACGCGGAGTCGACGGCTGTAGCAGACACGTGGATCTCTCTGAAGGTCGGCAGCGATGCGGCCTTTGCCATGGCGATGGGCCATGTTATCCTCAACGAGTACTACTGGGGTGAGCCGGCCGAGTTCTTCACGGAATACACGCGCCATTACACGGACTTCCCGTTCCTCGTGCAGCTTCATAAGCGCGCCGACGGCAGCTATGAGTCGGGCCGCTTCCTCAACGGCAAGGACATGGGCCGCACGGACAAGCACGCGGAGTTCAAGCACTATGTCATCGACGAGCTCACGGGCAGGCTCGTCGTGCCGAACGGCACGATGGGCGACCGCTGGGACAACGAGAAGAAGTGGAACCTGCGCGAGGAAGACCGCGACACGGGCGCGAAGATCGTGCCGCAGCTCTCGGTCTTCGGCCAGTTCGACGAGGTCGTCGAGGTCGAGTTCCCGTACTTCGGCAATGAGCGCGAGGAGCGCGTCATCCGCCGCATGGTGCCGGCCAAGCGCGTCAAGACGAAGGCGGGCGAGATCCTCGTCACGACGGTCTACGACCTGACGCTCGCCAACTACGCCGTCGACCGCGGCCTCGGCGGCGCGTGCGCTTCCTCGTACGACGAGGATGTGCCGTACACGCCGAAATGGCAGGAGAAGTACACGGGTGTCCCGGCTGAGACTTGCATCCACACGGCCCGCGAATTCGCCGACAATGCTATCAAGACGCAGGGCAAGACGATGGTCATCATGGGCGGCGGCATCAACCACTGGTTCCATGCCGACATCGTCTACCGCACGATCCTCAACCTCCTGCTCTTCACGGGCTCGGAGGGCCGCAATGGCGGCGGCTGGGCTCATTACGTCGGCCAGGAGAAGCTGCGTCCGGCAGAGGGCTGGGCGCGCATCATGACGGCCACGGACTGGCAGGCACCGCCGCGCCTGCAGAACTCGACGTCGTTCTACTACTTCGCGACGGACCAGTGGCGCAGCGACGAGGTCGACATGAAGGATCTCGTCTCGCCACTGACGAGCCCGCGCTACCGCCATGCGGCCGACTACAACGTCATGGCCGCTCGCCTCGGCTGGCTGCCGTCTTACCCGACGTTCAACAAGGGCGGCCAGCAGCTGACGGACGAAGCGAAGGCGAAGGGCGAGGACCTCAAGAAGTACGTCGTGCGTTCCCTCAAGGACAAGAGCCTGCAGTTCGCGGCAGAGGACCCGGATGCTCCGGAGAACTTCCCGCGCAACCTCTTCGTCTGGACGGCGAACCTGCTCGGCTCGTCTGCCAAGGGCAACGACTTCTTCAACAAGTACCTGCTCGGCACAGAGCACACGATCTTTGCCGAGGAAGAGGGCCCGACGCGCCCGACGGAGATCAAGTGGCGCGAGCAGGAGGAGCTCCAGAAGCCGGGTGGCGCTGCCGAGGGCAAGCTCGACCTGCTCATCGACATCGACTTCCGCATGGCGGGCACGGCACTCTACTCCGATGTCGTGCTGCCGACGGCCACGTGGTACGAGAAGGACGATATCTCTTCGACGGACATGCATCCGTTTGTCCATCCGTTCCAGGCCGCTGTCGATCCGCTCTGGGAAGCTAAGAGTGATTGGGATGTCTTCCGTACGCTCGCAGAGGCCGTCTCGAAGGTCGCCAAGGAAGCCGAGCTCAAGCCGTATGAAGACCTCGTCGCCGTGCCAATCGGCCACGACAGCGAGGGCGAGACGGCTCAGCCTGAGGGCCTCGTGCGCGACTGGAGCAAGGGCGAGTGCGAGCCCATCCCGGGCAAGACGATGCCGAATCTCGTGCCGGTCAAGCGCGACTACACGAAGACGTATGAGAAGTGGATCGCGCTCGGACCGAATGTCTCCAAGAAGATGGGATCGCTGACGATGACGTGGGATTCCTCCGATGAGTACGAGGAGATTCGCACGCGCAATGGCGTCATCGAGAACAAGGACTTCGTCTCGTACGGCATGCCGTCCATCTACGACGCACGCCAGGCCGTCGAGGCCGTCATGGGCCTCTCGACGACGACGAACGGCAAGGTGGCCGTCAAGGCCTTCAAGAGCCTCAACGAGAAGACGGGCCTCAAGGGCCTCGAGCATCTGGCCAAGGACCGCGAGAACGAGCGCTTCACGTTCGATGAGATCGCTGCGCAGCCGAAGGAGACGATCACATCGCCGACGTTCACGGGCAGCAACCAGGGGCGCCGCTACACGCCATTCACGACGAACATCGAGGAGCTCGTGCCATTCCGCACCGTCACGGGCCGCCAGTCCTTCTATCTCGACCACGAGATGATGCGCGAGTACGGCGAGGCCATGGCGACCTTCAAGCCGATCCTCGACTACCGCCCCATCAAGAATCTCTTGGGCGGCACGAAGGAGATCACGCTCAAGTACCTGACGCCGCACAACAAGTGGTCGACGCATTCGATGTACTTCGACAGCCAGCAGCTCCTGACGCTGTTCCGCGGCGGCCAGACGGTCTGGATGAGCGAGAAGGATGCCAAGGAGATCGGCGTGCGCGACAACGACTGGATCGAGCTCTACAACCACAACGGCGTCGTGACGTCCCGCGTGGCCGTCTCGCCGCGCATCCCGCAGGGCACGGTATTCATGCACCATGCCCAGGACCGCCACATCAATGTGCCGGCCTCGAAGATCACGGGCACGCGCAGCGGCACGCACAACACGCCGACGCGCATCCACATGAAGCCGACGCACATGATCGGCGGCTATGGCCAGCTCAGCTATGGCTTCAACTACTACGGCCCGACGGGCAACCAGCGCGACATGTACGTCGTCGCGCGCAAGATGCAGGGGGAGGTTGACTGGCTTGAAGATTAAAGCACAGATTTCCATGGTCATGAATCTTGATAAGTGCATTGGCTGCCATACGTGCTCCATCACTTGCAAGAATGTCTGGACCAACCGCGAAGGCGCGGAATACATGTATTTCAACAATGTCGAGACGAAGCCGGGCATCGGCTATCCCAAGAACTGGGAAGACCAGGAGAAGTGGAAGGGCGGCTGGAAGCTCGGCAAGGATGGCAAGCTCTCGCTGCGCACCGGCTCGAAGCCGGAGCGCCTGCTGAAGCTCTTCTATCATCCGGACCAGCCGGAGATGGACGATTACTACGAGCCGTGGACTTACGACTACGAGACGCTCATCCACTCCAAGCGCCGCAACCATCAGCCGATTGCCCGCCCGCGCTCGCTCATCACGGGTGAGCGCATGGAGATCAAGTGGGGCCCGAACTGGGAGGACGACCTCGCCAACGGCGAGTCGGCCCGCCAGGACGTCAACCTCAAGAAGATCTCGGAGGACATCACGCTCGAGTTCCACGACCTCTTCATGAAGTACCTGCCGCGCGTCTGCAACCACTGCCTGAATCCGGCCTGTGTCGCAGCGTGTCCGTCGGGTGCCATCTACAAGCGCGAGGAGGACGGCGTCGTGCTCGTCTCGCAGGATGGCTGCCGCGGCTGGCGCCACTGCGTGCCGGCCTGCCCCTACAAGAAGGTCTACTTCAATTGGAAGACGAACAAGGCCGAGAAGTGCATCTTCTGCTTCCCGCGCCTTGAGAACGGCCTGCCGACCGTCTGCTCCGACACGTGCGTCGGACGCCTGCGCTACATGGGCGTCCTGCTCTATGACATGGACAAGGTCGTCGCCGCCGCTTCGACGCGCGATAAGGGCGAGATCTACCACCAGGTGCTCGATGTCATCGCCGACCCCAATGACCCCGAGGTCATCGAGGCTGCGCGCAGAGAGGGCATCTCGGAAGCGTGGATCAAGGCGGCTCAGGAGTCGCCCGTCTACAAGATCGTCAAGGAATGGCAGCTCGGCCTGCCGCTCCATCCGGAGTTCCGCACGCTGCCGATGGTCTGGTACGTGCCGCCTCTCTCGCCGATCACACGCCGCATGGAGGCAAACTGCTACTTGCCGGAAGCCGATGAGATGCGCATCCCCATTGCGTACCTCGCCGAGATCCTCGCTGCGGGCAACACGGCTGTCATGACGCGCACCCTGCAGCGCCTCTTGGACATGCGCGCCGTCATGCGCGCCAAGACGACGGGCGACGACCTGCCTTCTCGCCTCGAGTTCGCGCCGGAGGTCTACGAGAAGATGTTCCGCCTGCTCGGCATCGCCAAGTACAAGGACCGCTTCAACATCCCGGCGGGCATACAGGGAAAGAGCCACGCCGAGATGCGCAAGGAACAGGGCGGCGGCCTCTACACCTGCCCGGGTGGGGGGTGCTGATATGGCTGATGCAGCTGAAATGAAGGATTACCAGAAAGTACTGCTGCTCGCAGCCCATCTCTTCGAGTATCCCGATGCTGCCTGGTGGGCAGACCTAGAGGATTGCCGCAAGGCCCAGCGCGAGATCGAGAATGCTCAGGCCTCTTCGGTCTTCGGCGATTTCCTCGATTTCGTCGAAGAGACGGGGGCGAAGGAGTACGAGGACCTCTACGTGCGGTCCTTCGACTTCTCGCAGAACACGAATCTTTATCTGACGACGCAGGAGCGCACGGATTTCGGCAAGCAGTCGCAGGAGATGCACCACTACAAGGAGCTCTTCCTGGCAAACGGTCTCGACACGCCGAACCAGCTGCCGGATTACCTGCCGGCTCTTCTGGAGCTCTCGGCCGCCCTGCCGCCAGAGCAGGCGGGCAAGGTCCTCGGATCTATCCGCCCGCGCGTCGAGCTCCTGCGCACGCGCTTCATCGAAGCAAAGCTGCCGCATGCCTTCTTGCTCGACATCGTCTTGACAGAAACGGCAGGATTGGAGGTTAAGCCATGAATACATTCTTCTACGGCGTCCTGCCGTACATTGCCCTGACGATCTTCGTCGGCGGCACAATCGTCCGCTACACCGTCTTTGAGCGGGGCTGGACGACGAAGTCCAGTGAGTTTCTCGCCAAGAAGAGCCTCAAGTGGGCGAACCCCGTCTTCCACCTCGGTCTCCTGATGGCCTTTGGCGGCCATTTCATCGGCATCCTCGTGCCGAAGTTCGTCACGGAGGCAGCGGGGACGGATGAAGCGACGTATCACATGATTTCGCTCGCGGGCGGCATCCCGGCTGCCGTCCTGTTCCTCGGCGGTTTCCTCTGGCTCATGAAGCGCCGCTTCTTCGGCACGAGCCGCATGAAGGTCAACACGAGCTCGATGGACAAGCTGCTCTATCTCGTACTGCTCCTGACCATCCTCTCGGGCACCGCGGGCACGCTCTCGAACATCTCGGCCGGCTTTGATTACCGCGAGAGCATCTCGCCGTGGTTCCGCTCCGTGCTCATGCTCTCGCCGGACGTCAGCCTCATGAAGGATGTCCCCGCCATCTTCCAGTTCCACATGTTCATGTGGATGATGACGGCCATCCTCTTCCCGTTCACGCGTCTCGTGCACTGCCTGAGCCTGCCGTTCGAGTACCTCATGCGCAGCAATATCGTCTACCGCCGCAAGTGATTTTTCCTGCAGATGAAAAGCGAAGTCCAGCCGGGCTTCGCTTTTCGCTTTTCTCGGTGTAAACCTGTGCATCTGGCCTGCATGATGGTATAATGGAGGCATATTTTTGTTAGGAGATGAATATATGGAACATGAGAATACAGAGATGAAGCGGGGGCTCAAGAACCGCCATCTGCAGATGATCGCGCTCGGCGGCGCGATTGGCACGGGTCTCTTTTACGGCTCTGCCTCGACCATCGCGCTCGCGGGGCCTGCGGTGATGCTCTCGTACCTGATCGGCGGCATCGTGATCTTCCTGATCATGCGCATGCTCGGCGAGATGGCCGTCGATGAGCCGGTGTCGGGCTCCTTCAGCCACTACGCGACGAAGTACTGGGGACGCTTCCCGGGATTCCTCTCGGGGTGGAATTATTGGTTTAACTACGTGCTCGTCTCGATGGCAGAGCTCACGGCCGTCGGCATCTACATGAACTTCTGGTTCCCCAACCTGCCGCAGTGGATTTCTTCACTCGTCTGTCTCGTGGCCATCACAGCGCTGAACCTCGTCAATGTCAAGGCATACGGCGAGGCAGAGTTCTGGATGGCACTCATCAAGATTGCGGCCATCGTCAGCATGATCCTCTTGGGTCTCGGCCTGATCTTCACGAACGGCCAGCCGTTCCCCGATAACTTCAGCAATATCTGGGAAAACGGTGGCTTCCTGCCGAACGGCCTCTGGGGGCTCGCGCTCTCGATTGCTGTCGTCATGTTCTCATTCGGCGGCATCGAGCTCATCGGCATCACGGCCGGTGAGGCCGAAGATCCGGACCGCACGATTCCGCGTGCCATCAATCAGGTCATCTGGCGCATCCTGATCTTCTATGTCGGCACGATGATCGTCCTCATGGCCCTCTGGCCGTGGAACAAGGTCGGCATGGAGGCGAGTCCGTTCGTCCAGATCTTCAACAACGTCGGCATCCCGGCCGCCGCGCACATCCTGAACTTTGTCGTGCTGACGGCAGCCATCTCGGTCTACAATTCGGCCATCTACAGCAACAGCCGCATGCTCTACGGCTTGGCGGGCACGGGCGAGGCCCCTTCGTTCTTCCGCAAGCTCTCGCCGCGCGGCGTGCCCGTGCGCGGCATTCTCGTCTCGTCGGGCATCACGCTCATCGTCGTCGCGCTCAACTACTTCCTGCAGGGCCACGTCTTCATGTACCTCATGATGATTGCGACGTGCGCCGCCGTCATCAGCTGGGTGGTCATCTGTGTCACACACCTGAAGTTCCGCGCCTACTGCAAGCGGCACAAGAAGGAAACGAAGTTCCACGCTATCCTCTATCCGTGGGCGAACTACCTCTCCCTTGCCTTCCTCGCCGGCGTCATCTTCTTTATGGCCCAGATTCCTGACATGCAGCTCGCTGTGCTCTTCCTGCCGATATGGCTGCTCGTGCTCTGGATCGGCTACTGCCAGTACAAGCGGCATAGGATTTGACCGCTGCAACATGATGTCAAAAAAAGACTGCTTCGCATGAAGCAGTCTTTTTTATTTGGCGCGCGAATCTGCTGGCCTGCCCTGTTGGGCGGCTCGCCAGGCGCGGCGGAATGTGCCCGGCGGCATGCCGATGATCTGACGGAAGACGCGGCTGAAGTAGTTGGAGTCATCGAAGCCGACGCGCAGGGCAATCTCGGTCAGGGGCAGGTCGGTATCGATGAGCAGGGTCTGGGCCTTGCCGATGCGCCAGCGGCGCAGGTACTGAAGCGGGGCGTAGTTGGTCGTGTGCTTGAACGCATGGGAGATGTAGTCGCGGCTGGCGTGGAAATGCTGGGCAATGTCGCGGATGGAGAGGTCTTCGGCATAATGCTCTTCGATGTACGAGCGGGCGTGTTCAACCAAGAGGTTTTCCGGCTCAGCAGCTTTGACGGCCCGCTTCGAGATCTGCTGCCATACAAGATGGACGATGGTCTGGGCTGCTGCATTTGCTGCGGGATATCCGTGCGGCTTGGCGAGGCTGTGTTCAATGATGTGGTAGAGGGTGCGGAGTTCTTCGGCGATGGACTGGCAGGGAATGCAGGGATGAGTGCCGGGCGGAAGCAGTGCATTGGGGCGAGCGCCGGGGCGCTGGAGTCCTGTGACGGCGATGCAGCAGGCATCCGTGAGCGAATCAAGCATCAGACTTTCATCGTGCATGATCTTACTGTCGTAGACGATGATATCGCCGGGCTGCGTATGGCATATCTCATTGCCGACGATATGCGTGCCGTTGCCGGAGAGCATGAAATTGAGCTCGATGCAGTTCTCGTGCTGATGCATCGTGCGGACGCTGCGGTTCCAGTGATAGAAGCCGATGAGGCGCGGTTCCTGCTGGAAGGGGGATGCTTCCTGTTGATTGATGTCGATGGAGACGGGCATACGTTGTTCCTTTCTGGTCTGATAGAGTATTGATCTTGCAAAAAAAAAGCTCCTTTGCAAACATGAAAGGGCAAGGGAGCGGAGGGGGCGGGCTTAATAGAGGCCGTTGCGGCGCAGGATGGGGATGTTGATGTGCTTGTTGAAGAAATTGATCAAAGGTCCCATGCCCAGTGCCATGACGACAGTGCCGATGCCCACGAGACTGCCGAGCAGGAAGCCGATGATGACGGCTGTGCTGTCGAGCAGGATGCGCGCATAGCGGAAGGGCAGGCGTCCGTGCGTCATATCGTCGATGATGCAGCTGAAGGCGTCGTATGGTCCCATGCCGAAGTTCAGGCACATGTAGAGCGAGACACCGAAACAGGAGACGGCCATGCCGCTCAGCAGCAGGATGATGCGGGCAGCGAGATCACTGGCCGGGACTGCGAGGACAGGGGCAAAGATGCTGTAGCTGACGTCGGATACGGACCCCAGCAGGATGAGGTATAAGAATGTGCCGATGCGCAGGTAGCGGCGGCCACAGGTCAGCATCGGGATGAGCAGCAGGACGTTGAAGATCGATACGCAGCTGCCGAAGCTCAGCCCTGTCAGCAGGCTGTAGCCGAGGTTCATGCAGGAATATGGATCGTTGCCGAAAAGGCTCAGACGCAGCAGACTGGTCGAGCAGGCCATGCAGCTGATTGCTGCGGAAAAGAACGCACCACGCTTCAGCAGAGAGGAGGAAAGACCGGTCTGGCTGTTGCTTTTTGCCTCGGCAATGAGCTTCTGATAGAGAATGAGCGGGGATGTCATCATGCTACCCTCCTTCTGGGTGCACAGAAAAGATTACGTCTCAACGATGACTCTATCATACCTGTTTTTCTGGAGAAATTCCTTCACAATCTAGCAAAATGTGAAACCCGCAAAGCCTTGTCTTATCGTGTTCTTTGAAATGATTCGCTGTAAAAACTGGACATTCCTGCTTTCTGGCGGGGAGGTACAGAAAAAGCGGACAGGATGAATTCCTGTCCGCTTTGTTCTCGGGGGTGAATATGCCGCTGTACTGAAATCTGAGATGGGATTACTTGGCGCGCAGCTGCGTGTAGAGATTGACGATCTCTACGGCCATCTCTTTCATGGCCATGCCCGTCATGACGTAATCCTGTGCATGAGAGATCAGGACGTTGAACGGGCCCTGGAGTTCGCCGCTGGCTTCTTTTTGCAGCAATTCTTCCGTCTGGAGTTTGTGCGCTTTGAGGAGATGCTCGTCGGCATCCTTGAGGCATTCCTCTGCTTCACCGAAATTCCCGCGGCGGGCCTGCTTGAGGGCTTCCGCGACCTTCGCGCGCCCGTCACCAGCCGCCGAGATGATTGCGAATGCCACATCTTCTGTCTTTGCCATTTATAATTCCTCCTTATTACTTCTTCAGCAGTTCATTCTCGATGCGCTCGCGTGCTGCTGGAGCCCACTCGTTCATCTTCTCGGGGAAGCCGAAGATGGAGACGCAGGCGATGTTGTCGCCGCCGACCTTCGGCGCATCTGGCTTGAGCTGCTTGTTGGCAAAATCCATCTCGCGCAGTGTCTCGAAGATGCCGTCGAAGTCGACATCGCCCATGCCGAGGTTGAGGTGCTGGTGGACACTGACGTCCTCGCGTCCGCGCTGATTCAGAGAAGGCGGGTTGAGGATGTAGCGGCAGTCGAGCGTCTGGTTGAACGTATCGGCGAACAGGACGTGCGTGAGTTCATCTCCGGCGTACTTGAGCATATGGCGGACATCGCCCTTGCCCTGGTCGTAGAAGAAGCCGTGCGGGGAGGAGTAGACGTAGCCGAGGTTCTTGGAGCGGAAGGACTTGACCATGTCGCAGGCCTCGTCGTTGAGCTCACAGAAATCGTACGGATGCGACTGGATCTCGACGCGCAGACCTTCGCGCTCGATGATCGGCAGCAGCTCTTCCATGGAGCGGAACCACATGCCGTTGCAGATCTCCTGCTGGTTCGGATCGCCGGAGAGTTCCGTGTTGATGACGGGAACGCCCATGTTGACGGCAATCTCAATCATCTTTTTCCAGTTGGCGACGGCCATCTTGCGCTGCTCCTCGGTCGGGCCGGACCAGCGATAGACGCAGATGAAGGACGAGATCTCAACGCCCGTCTCCTTGAGTGCCTTGCGGTATTCTTCTTCACACTCCTTGGAGAACAGTGGGTGCTTGTAGAAGGGATTGATCCGCGGATGCGGGGACTGCTCAATGTACTTATAGCCCCAGTCGGCGACCTGGTGAACGAGATCGTTGATGCTCATCTGTTTGGAAAGCACGTCAACATCGAATGCGATTTTCATGGTAAACCCTCCAATTGCAAAACACGATAAAGTAATATGGATGACCCGCACAGCCTCGCGGGAGGTCTGCGCTGTTTTCTTGCTGTGCTTACAAAATACCATGGCTGAAACGAGTTGTCAAGAATGTTCCGACTACACCGTAACGCTAGTAATGGCGCGGTTTTAGCAGGATTGTACAACTATGGGAGGGGAGCGCTCGACAAGACGGAGTTCTACAGCAGGATTGTGCAAGTTTCACCTTGAAAATTTTTTTGAAAGAAATTTTCGCGTCAAAACAATAGCGATAGATAATAAGAGAGAAGACAAGATTGTGCTATTTTGGCGCTGAGTCGGCAGTTTTTTGCCCACAACAAAGGCAACATGGTGGAATTATTTGGCGGCGTTTCGCCGTATAATGACAGTGCAAGGTCAAACAGACGACCGGGGACACGACAGGGAAAGAAAGGGAGGATTTATCCATGGCAATCCATATCACAGGCGCACCGTGCTGCTGGGGCGTCGACGATGTCAAGAATCCGTATCTGCCACCTTGGCAGAAGGTGCTCTACGAAGCAGGGCAGGCAGGCTACAAGGCCATCGAGCTTGGCCCGTACGGCTATCTGCCGCTCGACATCGACGTCGTGAGCGAAGAGCTCGCGAAGAACAACATCGGCATCGTGGCGGGCACGATCTTTGATGACCTGTTGGATGAAGGAAACTACGAGAACGTCCTTCATCAGGTCGACGATATCTGCGGCATCATCACGAAACTGCCCAAGCTGCCGACGGAGCCGGGGCAGCGTTATCCGGCGCCATATCTGACGGTTATGGACTGGGGCCACGATGAGCGCGACTACAATGCTGGACACAGCGACAGGGCGCCGCGCCTCAGCGATGAAGACTGGAACCGCATGATGAGCCACATCAAGGGTATCGCCGAAAAGGCGGCTTCGTGGGGCGTCCGGGCCGTTGTTCATCCGCATGCTGGCGGTTACATCGAATTTGCCGATGAGATCGACAAGCTCGCACGCGATATCCCGAAGGAAGTTGCAGGTCTCTGCTTCGATACGGGCCATCTGCGGTATTCCGGCATGGATCCGGTCACCTGGCTGCGCAAGTACGCAGACCGTCTCGACTACATCCACTTCAAGGATATCGACGAGAAGGTCTACAACGAGGTCCTTTCGGAGCACATCCGCTTCTTCGAGGGCTGCGGCAAGGGGTCGATGTGCCCGATTGGCACGGGCATGCTCGACTATCCTGCCATCTACAAAGTGTTGACCGAAGAGATTCACTACAATGGCTACATCACCGTCGAGCAGGAGCGCGATCCGCGCAACGTCGCGACGAGCCTGCGCGATGTCAAGGCCAGCTGCGACTACCTGCACAGTCTTGGCTTTGAATGAGACAATCGGATGGATGACGCAGGCCGGCCTGCGCATGATCCTGACAACTATAGATACTGGCCGGCATCATGAATTTTGGGATGGATTTCAAGAGTTTATTCAGACAAAGGAGCGTTTATCATGATCAATGGTGAAAAAGTACTCGATCACCCGATTCGCTGGGCTATGGTCGGCGGCGGCCGCGGCAGCCAGATCGGCTATATCCACAGGAGCGCCGCCCTGCGCGATCGTTCGTTTGAACTCGTGGCAGGCGCTTTCGATATCAATCCGGAGCGCGGCAAGGACTTCGGCATTCAGCTCGGAGTAGCGCCGGAACGCTGCTACCCGGATTACAAGACGATGCTCATGGAAGAGGCAAAGCGCAGCCCTGAGGACCGCATTGAAGCCGTGACGATTGCCGTGCCGAATGGCCTTCATTATGCGGTCTGCAAGGCTGTGCTCGAAGCCGGTTTTCATGCCGTCTGTGAGAAGCCGCTCTGCTTCACGACGGAGCAGGCAGAGGAACTCGTCCATCTGGCTGACAGCAAAGGGCTCGTCGTCGGTGTGACGTACGGCTATTCCGGCCATCAGCTCATCGAGCAGGCCCGCCAGATGGTCCTGCACGGCGACCTCGGCGAGATCCGCCTCATCAAGATGCAGTTCCCGTTCGGTGCCTACAATACGGCAGTCGAAGAGACGAATGCTGCGGCGCGCTGGCGCATGGACCCCGCTAAGGCTGGCCCGTCCTTTGTGCTCGGCGATGTCGGCACGCATCCTCTCTTCCTCGCTGAGACGATGGTTCCTGATTTCGAGATCGAGAACCTCATGTGCACGACGAAGTCCTTCATCCCGACGCGCAAGCTCGAAGACAACGCGTTTGTCATCATGAACCTCAAGGGCGGCGCGCAGGCGACGTGCTGGGCTTCGGCCATCAACTGCGGCGCCCTGCACGGCCAGAAAGTCCGCATCGTCGGCTCGAAGGCTTCTGTCGAGTGGTACGACGAGCGCCCGAACCAGCTGACGTACGAGATCGAGGGCGAGCCGGTCCGCATCCTCGAGCGCGGCGGCGCTTACCTCTATCCTTCGGCTCGTGCGGAGGACCGCATCAGCGGCGGCCACACGGAAGGCCTCTTCGATGCGTGGTCGAACCTCTACCGCCGCTTTGCCATCGCCATGGAGAAGGCCAATAAAGGTGAGAAGGCTGACTTCTGGTATCCGGATGTCCATGCTGGTGCCGAAGGCGTCAAGTGGGTCGAGAAGTGCGTGGAATCGGCCAAGAAGGGTGCTGTCTGGGTCAAATACTGATAAAAGTGCCATATCCCCAACAAAAAGAACCGCTCATTCGAGCGGTTTTTTTGTGCATGCCCTCATATCTTGCGATATGCCTTGCGGTAGTCGCGCGGAGACATGCCGGTGATCTTGTGGAAGGCCTTGTTGAAATAGCTGGAGCTGTTGTAGCCCGTGCGGATGGCGATCTCCGTGATGGGCAGTGCCGTGTCGATGAGTAGGGTCTGTGCTTCACCGATGCGGCGGCGCGTGATGTACTGGAGCGGCGCATAGCCGTAGGCGGCCTTGAAGGCATGGGCGAGGTGGAAGCTGCTGATGTGGAATTCTCTGGCGAGTGCTGCAAGCGTGATGGTCTCGTCGTACGATGCATCGAGGCGGCTGCGCACGGCGTCCATGAGATTGTGTTCCTCGGGCGGCAGCACGATGCTGCGGCTCGTCACTTCCATGGTCAGGAGTAGCAGGGCACAGAGCAGGTGATTGATGCTCTCTTCGGGGTGGCAGCCCTTGCCCTGTGCGCCGCGGTACATGAGCTCGAGCAGATGGCAGAAGGCGGGGAAGAGCTCCTCGGTCTTCTGGACGGGAAGCACGTCCTGCGCCAAGAACTGCCCGGCGGGCAGCTCAGGCAGTCTCAGATTGCGGATGGCTCCAGAGTAGATGGAGAGATTGCGATTCGCGGGGGAGGACTCATCGTGCACGACGCCCTGACCGATCAGCAGCAGGTCGCCCTTCTGCGTGTAGTAGCGCTGCCCGTCGATGATATGGATGCCGCTGCCCTCTGTGATCAGGATGAATTCCGCGACATCCTCATGGCGGTGCATCGTGCGCGGCATCGAGGTGTACAGCGTCTCTGCGCGGTAGAGCGTCGTGAGCCGGGGCATGGCCTCGCCTGTGAAGACGGGGCGGTACTTTGTCGAGATGAATGCCATGGAACAACCTTCTTTCTGCAATGTCTTTTCTATAGTCTAGCAAGCTTTTGTGTATTTTTGAAGGAGAATCGACTGGCCGCTTGATTCCAGCAGATATCCGTGCAGAATAATACAAAAGGCAATGAAAGATAACGTTTTCTAAGACGAAACGAGACAGAAACAATGAAGTATTTTTCTGATAATTCATTTATAATATGACTTGTCAAGAAAAAGAGCGATGTTCCTGCGAGGTGGGAACGGCTAACATAATTTGAGAGGAGAAATGTAACATGGCGGAATCATCTCATCGCAAATACCTCAAGCGTGTCACAGTCGTCTCGACGTTCGGTGGCTTGCTCTTCGGTTATGACACCGGCGTCATCAACGGCGCCCTTGCCTTCATGGCCCGTCCGGATCAGTTGAACCTGACTCCGGCAGTGGAGGGCTTCGTGGCCAGTGGCCTGCTCTTCGGTGCGGCCATCGGTTCGTTCTTCGGCGGCCGTCTTTCGGATGCTGAGGGACGCCGCAAGATGCTGCTTTGCCTGGCAGTCATCTTCTTCTTCGCAGCCATCGGCTGCTCGCTGTCACCGACGGCTGGCATCCTCATCGCCTGCCGCTTCGTCCTCGGCCTGGCAGTCGGTGGTGCTTCGGTCACGGTACCTGCCTACCTGGCAGAGATGGCACCGGCCGACAGGCGCGGCCGCATGGTCACCCAGAATGAGCTCATGATCGTCACGGGCCAGCTGCTCGCCTTCATCCTCAACGCTATCCTCGGCGTCACCTTCGGTGAGGTCGGCCACATCTGGCGCTACATGCTCGCACTCGCATCCATCCCGGCTGTCGTGCTCTGGTTCGGCATGCTCGTGATGCCGGAGAGCCCGCGCTGGCTGCTGCTGCAGGGCCGTGTCAGCGATGCGATGCAGGTACTCAAGAAGATCCGCGATGAGCGCATGGCCATCGCAGAGCTCAACGAGATCCAGGACAGCATCGATTCGGAGAAGCATCTCGACAAGGCTGGTTACAAGGACCTGGCAACGCCTTGGATCCGCCGCATCGTCTTCATCGGCATGGGCGTCTCCATCTGCCAGCAGATTTCTGGCGTCAACTCCATCATGTATTACGGCACGCAGATCTTGACGCAGGCCGGCTTCTCGACGGAAGCCGCACTGATCGGCAACATCGCCAACGGCACGATTTCCGTTGCTGCCACGATCTTTGGCATGTGGCTCATGACGCGTCACGGCCGTCGTCCGCTCATCATGACGGGCCAGATTGGCACGATGGCCTGCCTCTGCGCGATCGGCGTTCTCTCGAATCTGCTTGCCGGCACCGAGATCCTGCCGTTCGTCGTCCTTTCGCTGACTGTCACCTTCCTGTTCTTCCAGCAGGGTTTCCTTTCCCCGGTCACCTGGCTGCTGCTCTCGGAGCTCTTCCCGCTGCGCATCCGCGGCATGGGCATGGGCTGCGCCGTCCTCTGCCTCTGGCTGACGAACTTCTGCATCGGCTCGGCCTTCCCGTCGCTGCTCTACTCGTTCGGCCTCTCGGCTACGTTCTTCATCTTCGCGGCCATCGGCCTTCTCGGCCTCGCCTTCGTCTACAAGTTCGTGCCGGAGACGCGTGGCCGCACGCTCGAGCAGATCGAGCATGACTTCCGCCATCACGGTGAGAAGAGCGTTCACTGCGAAGAGAAAGCTTGATCGTTCCATCTGAATCCATTGCGTGTACAGCACCCCCCCCTTCCCCGCTCCGGCGGCGGGTAGGGGGTGCTTTTTATTGCAGGATATGTCAAGTCGAATCGAGAAATACTTGGTAAGATATAAATAAAGATAAGATACGTGACAGCAGGTGGGAAAAATGGGTGTCGTTTACTACAAGCAGAATAAGAATATCCTCGAGCCGCATCTCTCGTGGGAGGGCATGCGCCTCGTCTACGTGAGCTTCAACGACAGCAAGGAGACCTTGACCCCGACGGCGGTCCACTGTCATGAGAACAATCTCGAGCTCCAGTATATATGCGGCGGACGCGGCAACATCCGGATCGGACGGCGCCTCTACGAGGTGCAGAAGGGGGATATCCTCGTCTACAATCAGGGAAAATTCCACGATGAGAGCGCGGACCCGCAGGAGGGCCTGTGGTTCTACAACTGCGGCGTGACGGGGATCTCCCTGCCCGGACAGAGCGAAGGCGTGCTCATCGAGCGGGACATCTCGCCGCGCCTTCATGCGGGCGAGTTGTCGGAGGAGATCGAGTCTCTGTTCCGTCTCCTTTATATAGAAGTGGATCGCAATCTGCCGAAGAATGATGAGATCACGCAGGCAGTCCTGCGCGCACTCGTCGAGATCATCCTCTACCAGCTGCCGCGGGAAAAGCAGCCGCCGTCCAAGGAGAAGGAACGTCTGCTGATTGACTGCAAGGACTACATCGACTGTCATTTCACGGAAGAGCTGACGGTGGAGAAGCTGGCAGAGCGCTCGCATATGAGTGTCTCGGGCTTTGCGCATCAGTTCAAGAAGATCTTCGGATTCCCGCCCATCCAGTACATCATCCGGCGGCGCATCGGCCAGGCACAGACCTTGCTGATCACGACGGACCTCTCCATCACGGAGGTCAGCGTGCGCGTGGGCTACGACAACATCAGCTACTTCAACAATCAGTTCAAGCGCTTTGCAGGAATGTCGCCACAGAGTTACCGCAAATACAAAGTTGGAGAGCGCCAGTTCAAGAACCTCAATAAACTGGTTCCGCACCTCAACAGCTAGTCTTCAGGAGCGTTTTTGCAGAAACGTGCAAGTCATCGGACTTGCACGTTATTTTTTTGGCGAAAGGGAGCAGGAACGAGAAAGTAATATTCTGAAAACAGAGGTATACTAAAACCATCAAGTGAGAGGAAAACATCCTGAAGAATAAAGAAAAGGAGCATGAATGCGATGAAACTCAGCATGAATCAGGCAACCTGCCTGGAAAAATCCAGTCTTGAAAAGGATCTCGAGCTTTGCGAGAAATACGGCTACGACATGATCGAGCCGCGCACGATGGACGGCATCCCGAACTACCTCAAGAACCACACGATCGATGAACTCGCCGCTTGGTTCAAGAGCCACAAGGTAAAGCCGCTGGCCTTCAATACGCTCTGCTTCTTCAACAACCGCACGCCGGAGGATTACCAGAAAGTCCTGCAGGAGTTGCGCCAGATGTGCGAGTGGGGCAAGAAGATTGGCTGCAAGACGATCATCACGGTGCCGACGGTCGACCTCAAGAAGGTCACGCGCCAGGAAATCCACAAGTCGGCTGTCAAGTGCCTCAAGGAGATGGGCGAGATCGCCGCAGAGTACGGCATGCGCATCTCGGTCGAGTTCATCGGCCATCCGGCTGCTTCCATCAACACGTTCGGTGAAGCTTGGTCGGTCATCGAGGACGTCGACATGGACAACGTCGGCATCACGCTCGACTGCTTCCACTTCCATGGCATGGGCTCGAAGCTCGAAGACCTCGCCAAGGCAGATGGCAAGAAAATCTTCATCGTTCACCTCAACGATACGGAGGACTTCCCGATCGGTTCGCTGCTCGATGAGGACCGCGTCTGGCCTGGCGATGGCTGCATCGACCTCGACGCTATCTTCCAGACGCTCAAGAAGATCGGCTGGCAGGAAGATGTCGTCTCGCTCGAGCTCTTCCGTCCGGAATACTACAAGATGGACCCGGAAGATGTCTATCGCATCGGCAAGGAGAAGTCCGAAGCGGTCATCAAGCGCAATTTCTGAGCTGTGTCGTTGAGTCACTGAGTCATTCAGAAGTATCATTTTTAAGATATATGAGGAGGAATCATCATGTTACATGTAGGTGTCATTGGTTGCGGTGGTATGGGCAGAAGCCACATTGATCGTCTGACGAATCGCACGCAGGGTGCAGAGGTTGTCGCCGTTGCGGATATGGTGGACGCACTCGTCGAGAAGGGTGCTGCTATCGCCGGCCCGAACTGCAAGAAGTACAAGAGCGAAGCCGACCTCATCAACGATCCGGCCGTCGATGCCGTCTTCATCGTCACGCCGGGCTTTGCCCACAAAGAAGCACTGCTTATGGCCATCAAGGCTGGCAAGCGCATCTTCTGCGAGAAACCGCTTTGCACGACGGCTGAGGATTGCCTCGAAGTCATCGATGCAGAAGTCAAATCCGGCAAACACCTGATCCAGCTCGGCTTCATGCGCCGCTACGACAAGGGCTACAACGAGGTCAAGGCTGCCCTCGATTCCGGTGAGTACGGCTCGCCGCTGCTGCTGCACTGCACGCACCGCAATCCGGAAGTACCGGACAGCTATACGACGGCCATGGCTGTCCATGATACGGCCATCCATGAGATCGATGTAACGCATTGGCTCGTCAACGACGATTTCGTCTCGGCACAGGTCATCATGCCGAAGGTCACGAAGTATGCGCACACGGAACTCGCTGACCCGCAGCTCATGATCCTGCAGACGAAGAGCGGCATTGTCGTCGAGGACGAAGTCTTCGTCAACTGCAAGTTCGGTTATGACATCAACTGCCAGGTCGTCTGCGAAGATGGCGTCATCGAGATGCCGCAGCCGCTCTATCCGACGTACCGCAAGAACGCACAGATCTCGCAGACGATCGATACGGACTGCTTCGTCCGCTTCTACGGCGCCTATGACGAAGAGGTCCAGAACTGGGTCAACGAGGCAGCTGAAGGCGTCATCGGCGGCCCGAACGCTTGGGACGGCTATCTCGCAGCTATCACGGCAGATGCCCTGGTACGCGCTCAGACGAGCGGCAAGGTCGAGACGATCACTCCGGCCAAGGAGAAACCGGCATTCTACGCCTGATTTCCCGACTACTCTTTCCCACTCCTTGAAAATTCATTTCCCCTTTTACTTGTACTGTTGTTCTCTGTTCCAAGAATCGTTTCTTTGGTCCGTCGCCCGCGAGGGCTGGCGGGCCTTTTCTTTTGGACAGAAGTCAGTGGAAATTTTAGTGCGGTTGTAGTATACTGCAAGTGAGAAATCAATGGAAATCCTTATGTTTACTTTTGAATAACGATTTATGGAGGAATTGAAACATGGAAAAACATATGCTGATCACGATTTCGCGCCAGTTCGGCAGCGGCGGCCGTGAGGTCTCGAAAATCCTGGCCAAGAAACTCGGCGTGCGCCGTTACGACAAGAAGATCGTCGAGATGGCTGCCGACAACATCGAGGAGGGCATGGACCCGAAGGAAGCCGTCGAACTTTCGTACAACACGCCGTCGAACTGCCTCGGCAACCTCGGCGATTACGGCTATGAGCGCGTGGCGCGCCACAACCGCATGTACATCGAGCAGGCCAAGGTCATCCTCGGCGTGGCGGAGAAGGAGAGCGCTGTCTTCCTCGGCCGCTGTGCAGATTACATCCTCAAGGACAAGCCGAATTGCTATTCGTTCTTCATCTATGCAGATGATGACTTCCGCGCACAGCGCGCCAAGACGGACTACAATGGGGCGACGCTTGACCAGCTCAACAAGGAAGAGAAACGCCGCAAGCAGTATTATGAGTTCTACACGGGCCAGACCTGGGGTGCTCCAGAGCACTACGACCTCATGATCAACACCTCGAACATGGCGCTCGAGGATGTAGCAGATTTCATCCTCGACTACATCAAGAAGAACCCGAGAGGCTGAGTAGCCTCTTCTCTCAGAACTGCCGCAGCCTGCGGCAGTTTTTTTGTGTGAGGACGCGCGGGCCAGCTTCGCTTTTCTTTCGGATTGATACGGAAGTCGGCGCAAAGGGCGGCAAACACAAGCAATAAATTTTGATTATGACAGAGACTTTTCAGAATAAATTTATTTTAGGAGTTTTTGAGGGAAATGGTTTTACTTATGCCGTTAAACAGTGTAGAATAAGGATAGACAGGGGCAAGAAAACCCCTTTGAAACAGGCCGAGACATGATGCTGCAGCGGTTCGGTGCGCGGCGGCATCTGTCTGAATAGATAGTAGGGTACTAAAAGAATAGGTGGGGATTATCACATGTTAAAGAAGACGAAAATTATCTGCACGCAGGGTCCTGCTACGGAGAGACCGGGCGTAGTCGATGCACTGATTGCAAACGGCATGAACTGTGCACGCTTTAACTTCTCCCATGGTGACCACGCAGAGCACCTCAACCGCATCAACATGGTGCGCGAGGCTGCCAAGAAGGCCGGCAAGGTCATTTCCCTGATTCTCGATACGAAGGGACCGGAGATGCGCCTCGGCGAGTTCAAGGACGGCAAGGTCATGCTCGAGAAGGGCAATCAGTTCACGCTGACGTATGAGGACATCCCGGGCGATGAGACGCATGTCTCCGTCAACCACAAGGGCCTCTACACGGAAGTCAAGCCGGGTGACACGCTGCTCCTCTCTGATGGCCTCGTTGCCCTGAAGGTCGATGAGATCCGCGGCAAGGACATCATCACGACAATCCAGAACAGCGGCAAGATGAGCACGAAGAAGCGCGTCGCTGCTCCGGGCGTATCCCTTGGCCTGCCGCCGATCTCGGAGCAGGATGCAAAGGACATCGTCTTCGGCTGCGAGCAGGACATGGATTTCGTCGCTGCTTCCTTCATCCAGCGTCCGGAAGACGTCCTGGCCATCCGCAAGCTCATCGAGGAGCACAAGGGCCACATGGAGATCCTGCCGAAGATCGAGAACCTCGAAGGCGTCAAGAACTTCGATGCAATCCTCGAAGTCTCCGACGGCATCATGGTCGCCCGCGGTGACCTCGGCGTTGAGGTCCCCGCTGAGGACGTTCCGCTGATCCAGAAAGAGATCATCCGCAAGTGCAACAAGGCTGGCAAGCCGGTCATCGTCGCTACGCAGATGCTCGACTCCATGGAGCGCAACCCGCGCCCGACGCGCGCTGAGGTCTCCGATGTCGGCAACGCTATCCTCGATGGTACGGACGCCATCATGCTCTCCGGCGAGACGGCTTCCGGCGATTACCCGGTCGAGGCTGTTTCCACGATGAACCGCATCGCTTGCCGCATCGAGGAATCCCTCGAGTACAAGGATCTCTTCGTCGAGCGCGGCTTCGAGCACAGCCAGAGCCGTACGCGCGCCGTCGCACATGCTACGGTACAGATGGCTTACGAGCTCGATGTCCCGGCTATCATCACGCCGACCGACAGCGGCTACACGACGAAGATCGTATCCCGTTACCGTCCGAAAGCAGCTATCGTTGCCTACACGCCGCATGAGAAGGTCGTCCGCCAGCTCAACCTCCGTTGGGGCGTATACCCGATCCTCGGCACGCAGTGGAAGGACGTCGACGAGATGATCGCGAACGCTGTTTCCGCATCCGTCAAGGATGGCTTCGTGAAGCGCGGCGACACGACGATCATCACGTCCGGCATCAAGCTCCAGAGCAAGACGAGCGTCGGCAACAACACGAACATGATCCGCGTCTACAAGATCTGATTGCAGGATAGCGCATATCCTGGTCTATCTCGTTGACCGAGAAGAGGCCACCGGCAGAGCCGGTGGCCTTTTGTGTCCGCTACGGAGAGATAGGCTGTACAGCTCAAAAAAATTTCTACAAATCGATTGAGAATACTGTTACAATGTGATACAATAAAGAAAGAATTGGAATAAATAAAAGGAGGAGTATCTATGGGTTGGCTGGATACGATGACGCCGAAGCCAGGTGGCAGTCGCCATTGCAGCGATGATTACATGTACATGGTACATGGCGCGTATGTCGTGGCTGAAGCAGATGACAAGACCGTTTATTTTTCCGCAAAATATTCAAGTAAGTGCTATAATGGCATTCCTCTCTCCCGCCAGAAAAGCGAGAACTCGTCAGAGATGCGGGGCAACTGAACGCTGCGGGGAAGGGAATGAGGCATACGATGCAGTAACGGACGTACAACGACAAGCATGAAGATGGCTGGAACCTCTGTGTAGCAAAGGTTTCAGCCATTTTTATTGCGGAGGGAATGCATTGTATGGTATGATAAAGGAGTAATTTGTTCCGCATTTTTAAGGGGGCCAATCTTTTGCTTACCATTTTAATGATACTCGATGCGATTGTCTGCATCATCCTGATTGCATCGATCCTCGGACAGGAAGCCAAATCCGCCGGCATGGGCGGCATGGGCGGCGGTGCGGATACCGTCTTCTCGAGCAAGGCGCGCGGCATGGACGCGTTGCTCGCTCGCGTGACGGTCGTCTTCGCCATTCTGTTTGCGGTCATCACCATCGTGATTGCACGTATGACGAACTGATATGATGATGATCATCCCCTGCTCTCCGGCAGGGGAAATTTTCTTGCATAGGGGGTGCTTGCCATGATCATGGAAGGGGCAGAGCCCTTTTTCCTCCCGGGAGGCAGCATGGGAGTCCTGCTCGTCCATGGCTTCACGGGGCTGCCGGCGGAGCTCTCGATGATGGGGGAGTACTTGCAGCAGCGGGGCTGCACCGTCCTCGGTGTGCGTCTGGCCGGCCACGGTACGACAGTCGAGGACATGAGCCGCATGACGGCTGAGGACTGGCTCGATTCGGTCCGCGACGGCTATGCCCTGCTCAGGGGTTCATGCGAGCGCGTCGTCGTGGCTGGCCATTCGATGGGCGGCCTGCTCGCTTTGCTGCTGGCAGCCGAGAAAGCCGGCAAGGACACGGGACTTGCCGGCGTCATCTCGATGGCGGCGCCCATCTACATCGCAGAGGAGCGGGGCATCGCACAGCTGCCGCCGCGCGAGCTCTGCCGCGGCAAGTTCGTCCCCAAGGCGAGACGGCGCCTCAGGGATGTGCCGCCTGCCGTCAACCACACGTACCGCTTCATGCCCCTCGAGGGCGTCTACGAGATGCTCGCGCTCATCGAGCGCACGAAGGCGGCCCTGCCGGGCCTCAAGCTCCCGGCGCTCATCCTGCACAGCCTCAACGACAGGACGGCGGATGCGGAGAGCGCCATCTACATCCGGGAGAATCTGGGCAGCGCGCAGAAGAGGCTCGTCTGGCTCAAATCGTCGGGCCACCTGATCCCGCTCGGCGAGGAGAGGGATATCGTATTCTCGGAGTCGGCTGCCTTTATCGGGGCGCTTGCCGGCGGCGGGGCAGAAGCGGATCGATAGAACAGGCAAAGACCTGATGAGAAGAAACGGATAGACAGATTGTTGGAGAAAAGAGTATGGATTTAAAAGAACGAATTTTAGCGTACATGCATGAAGAGGCGTACCGCCCGCTGCCGGCCGAGGAGCTGGCCGACGGGATGCAGCTGACGCCGGAGGACCTCGTACAGTTCGATGCAGCGCTTGAAGAATTGGAAAAAGAGGGCGCGATCATCAAGAATCGCAGCGACCTCTACGGCATCCCGAGCCGCATGCACCTCGTCGTCGGCCGCCTCTCGATGACGGCCAAGGGCTTCGGCTTCATCATCCCGGATGTGCGCGATTCCGAAGAGGAGACAGATGTCTTCGTGCCGGGCGCGGACCTCAATACGGCCATGCACGGCGACCGCGTCGTCGCCCGCGTGACGCCAGCTCAGGAGGAAGGCCGCTCGCGCGAGGGCGAGATCATCCGCATCCTCGAGCGCGCGAACGAGAAGATCGTCGGCACGTTCGAGAGCAGCAAGACGTTCGGCTTCGTGACGCCGGACAACACGAAGCTCAGCCAGGATATCTTCGTGCCAAAGAAAGCATTCCACGGCGCGAAGACGGGCAGCAAGGTCGTCGTCGAGATCACGAAGTGGCCGGACCGCCGCCGCAATGCGGAGGGCAAGGTCATCGAGGTGCTCGGCAAGGTCGGCGACCCTGGCGTCGACGTTCTTTCGGTCATGCGCCAGTACGACCTCTCGGAGACGTTCCCCGAGGACGTGCAGGAGGCAGCCGATAACGTGGAGCAGGAGCCCTCGCCGGAGGAGTACAGAGGCCGCCGCGACCGCCGCGACCTGCCGATCGTCACGGTCGATGGCGAGGATTCGAAGGACCTCGATGACGGCGTCTTTGCGCGCCGCAATCCGGACGGTTCCTTCTTCCTCGGCGTCTACATTGCCGATGTCAGCTGGTATGTGCGTGAGAATCAGCCGCTCGACCGCGAGGCACGCGAGCGCGGCACGAGTGTCTATCTCGTCGACCGCGTCATCCCGATGCTGCCGAAGGAGCTCAGCAATGGCATCTGCAGCCTCAACGTCGGCGTCGACCGCCTCGCGATGGCCTGTGAGATGCAGATCTCGCCGGAGGGCGAGGTCACGAGCTACGAGATCGTGCCGACTGTCATCCACGTCTACCGCCGTCTGACCTACAACATTGTCAACAAGGTCCTCGTCGACAAGGCAGAGCCGTTCCTCTCGGACAACCAGGACATCCGCGAGATGCTCGAGACGCTTGAAGCACTGCGCCATGTTCTCAAGGCCAAGCGGCATCGCCGCGGCTCCATTGATTTCGATGTGCCGGAGGTCAAGGTCAAGCTCGACGACAAGGGCCATCCCGTCGCGCTCATCAAGCGCGAGGGCTCGCTGGCGGAGTCCATCATCGAGGAGTGCATGCTGATCGCCAATGAGACGGTGGCGCGTCACATGGACACGAAGCAGCAGCCCTTCATGTACCGCGTGCACGAGCAGCCGTCGGATGAGAAGATCGAGCGCCTCAACAACTTGCTCGGAGCATTTGGCCTCTTTGTTCATCAATCGGAGACGGGCGATATCAAGCCGGTGGATGTCCAGCAGGTACTCGAAAAGGTCAAGGGGAAGCCGGAGGAGCGCATCATCAGCACGGTAGCCTTGCGCTCGATGCAGCAGGCGCGCTACAGCGACATGAGCCTCGGCCACTTCGGCTTGGCCGCGCGTTATTACACGCACTTCACCTCGCCAATTCGCCGCTATCCGGATCTCATCGTGCACCGTCTGCTGCGCGAGACGTTCGCGACGGGCAGCATCCCGGCTGAGCGCCAGGCGAAGCTTCGCACGATGCTGCCGGAGATCGCCGATCACGCTTCGGAGCGCGAGCGCATCGCGATCGAAGCGGAGCGCGAGACGACGGACATGAAGAAGATCGAGTACATGGCGCAGTTCGTCGGCGAGGAGTTCACCGGCATCATCAGCGGTGTCACGGCTTTCGGCATCTTTGTCGAGCTCGACAATGGCGTCGAGGGACTCGTCCACGTCTCGACGATGGTCAACGATTACTACGAGTACCGCGAAGAGCAGTTCGCGATGGTCGGCGAGCGCACGAATAAGGCGTACCGCCTCGGCGATGAGGTCGAAGTCCTGCTCGTGCGCGCGAACGTCGAAGAGCGCAACCTCGACTTCGTGCTCAAGGACAACGGCGCCTATGACCCCCTCGCGATGAGGAATGCCGTGCGCGGCGGCCGCAATAAGGGGCCGAAGCCGGCGAAGACCGACAAGGTCGATAAGAACGACAAGAACGGCAAGGCGGACAAGGGCGGCCGCCAGGAGGCCAAGAAGCGCCCGGCACGCCGTCCCGTCGACGACATCATCGCGGACCTGCCGGCAGCAGAGGGCGAGGAGAAGCCGAAGAAGAAGCGCAGCCACGGCAAGAAGAACCGCGGCGCCTCGGGCGAGAAGCTCTCGCGCCCGGACCATGGCCGCGCCCCGCGCGAGAAGCGTGAGAAACGCGAGCGCGATCACGGCAAGGGCAGGGAGCGTTCCGGTAACCGCCAGGAGCGCCGTGACCGCGAGAATGGCCGCGGGGAGCGCGACTACCATCGCGTCACGGTGACGGGCCTCAACAGCGCCGTCTGGCCGGACCCGCCGGGATACCACGAGCGCAAGCTGCGCGAAGAGGCGCGCGCCGAGAAGGCAAAGGCCGCCCCGAAGCACCGCCCGCGCCCGCACCGCAAGACAGAGGGCGGCACGACGTCCAATAAATAAGACCAATGAAACCACTCAGGTGAGATAAATGGGAAGAAAGAATGCAGGTATCAAGACGGTCTGCGAGAACCGCAAGGCACGCCATGATTACTTCATACACGAGACATACGAAGCCGGCATCGCGCTGCAGGGAACAGAAGTGAAGTCCCTGCGCGCAGGCCGCGCCAACCTCAAGGACAGCTATGCGAGCATCCAGGATGGCGAGCTCTTCGTCGAGAATCTCCACATCAGCCCGTACGACCAGGGCAATATCTTCAACCACGATCCCCTGCGCCGCAGGAAGCTCCTGATGCACAAGGCCGAGATCGTGAAGCTCTTCGCTAAGACCCGCGAGAAGGGCTTCACGCTCGTGCCGCTCAAGATCTACTTCAAGCACGGCCGGGCCAAGATGGAGATTGCACTGGCCTCCGGTAAGCACAACTACGACAAGCGCCAGGACCTCCACGAGAAGGCCGCCAAGCGCGAGATCGAGCGCGCGCTCAAGGATCGCCAGCGCTACTGACAAAAAACTCCTGCCGCTCCGCATTTGCGGGGCCGGCAGGAGTTTTTTGTCAGTAGCGCGAATTACTCAGTAAGGAAGTATGTATGTTGAGAAGAGGTGATTATCATGAAAGATCTGGGGGAAAAACTTGGTCGCACGCTGGCCATCGCCTTGCTTGTCGGTGCGGGCAGCGTGATCTCGGCGGTCAGCGCTGTGCCAGATTGCTTGCAGGCCGCTGAGGCGGCATCGGCAGCGGCCGAGAGGCAGGAGCATATCCAAGAGGTTGCTGGGAATGCTCTCGTGACAGTGCGCCAGCACAATGTGGCACTCAGGGACTATCAGGGCAGGGAGCTCCACACAGGCAAATACCTTGAACTGGCCGCAAAGCCTGGGGCAAGCCATGCGCTGCGCCGGTCGCTAGCGCGCTGGAATGATGCGGAGCGCACGCGCTGGGCAGGCGACGAGAAGATGCTCAGGAATGCCGTGCACTTCACCGAGGAGAACGGCATCCCGATGTATGCGCCGTATTACATGGGCCATTCCATCGCGGGCTGGGGACGCGTCGACGATGCGGTGCTGAGTTTCTGCACGCGCACGGAGTCCTATACGGGCGGCGCGCATCCGAATCACGCCTATCAGAGCTGGAATTTGGATCTCCGGACGGGCGAGCCCATCGCGCTTCGCGATATCGTCACGAGCCGAAGGGCCTTCCTGACGGCTGTGGCGGCGGCGTTTCGCGCGCAGTATCCGGGGCGCGAAGATGAGACATTCCGGCGCACGATCGACGCGCAGCTTGAGTCCATCTACCCGTACCTCGACTGGGATCAGTCCACGGTCTGGATCATGTTGCCCGGAGGCGGTATCCGCGTCTACTACAGCGCCTACGAGCTCGCACCGTACGCTGCCGGCGACTTCATCCTGACGCTGATGCCCGAGGGAAATCCGGGGCTCTTCAAGGCGCGCTGATATGCGTGCATGAAAAATGAAAAAATCCCATCCATCAGATAGCAGTATCTGATGGATGGGACTTTTTTTACGGGCTCAGGCCTCGACGGCTTCGCCGCGGGAATCTTCGATCTTGCCCTGGAGGTCGTGGTCGGTCATCGCGCAGACGGCGGAGTCGGACCAGACGTTCTCGGCCGTCTCGATCATGTCGATGATCGTGTAGATCGGCAAGATGACACCCATGAGGCCGAGCGGTGCGCCGAGGGAGCTCATGAGCGAGAGCGTCAGGAAGTAGCAGCCCATCGGGACGCCGGCGTTGCCGATGGCGGCGAGGACGGCGACGAAGAGCCACGTGATCATGGTGCCAATCGAGAGGTCAAAGCCGGCGTTCTGCATGACGAACAGCGACGTCACGAGGATGAAGGCCGCACAGCCGTTCATGTTGATCGTCGTGCAGATCGGCAGGACGAAGCGCGAGACGCGCGGGTTGACCTTGAGGCGCGCTTCAGCAGAGGCGAGCGTGACAGGCAGCGTGCCGGCGGAGCTCTTCGTGAAGAGAGCGACGGCGATGGCCGGTGCCATCTTGCGGAAGACGTAGAGCGGGTTGAGGCCGCGCGCGAGCAGGAAGAGCGGGATGACGATGAAGAACTGGATGACGTTGCCGCCGAGCACGACGAGCGTGTACTTGCCGAGTGCACCGACGATGACGCCTGCTTCAATCTGCGAGGAGAGCTGTGCGGCAAAGGCGAGGATGCCAGTCGGCAGAGCCCAGAGCAGGGCGCGGATCAGCGTGAAGAGGAGTTCCTGCAGGCCGTGGATGCCTTTGAGGAGCACGGCGCGGTTTTCCGTCTTCGGCATGAAGGCGAGCGCGAGGCCGACGGCCGCGGCAATCAGCATGACGGACAGGACATTGCCGGCGAGGAACGGCTGCAGCATGTTGTTCGGGATGACCGAGAGGAAGTGGTCGTAGTAGGAGAGGGAGCCGAGCTTCTGCATCGGGACATCCGAGGCACCGGCGCCGATGAGGTCAGCCGGCAGATTGCCCGGCGCGATCCAGAGGTAGAGGATGAGGCCGATGGAAGCGGCGGCAATCGTCGTCAGCAGCGTGTAGGTGACGGCATGCGCGAAGATGCGGCCCGTGTCCTTCTTGGCGCCGAGCGCCGAGAGCGTCGTGATGACGGCAAGCGCGATGGTCGGCACGGCGATGAACTGGAACAGGCGCGTGAAGACCGTGGCCACGAAGTTGAAGAGCTCGTTGAGCGCAGGAACCTGCAGCCAGCCTAGGATGGCGCCGACAATCAGAGCGGCGAACCAGAGGATCATCTGCTTGGCCTGCCCGCCCTTGCGCTGGCGCAGGGCCTCGTCTTTCGCGAGGTCGACGGAATCTTTATTGGGATTTGCCATAATATACCTTCTTTCGTTGATTCAATCGTGGATGATGGCTAAGTGCTTGTAAAGCATATATGATTAATATGTGATACATTATAGATGGATTGCGGCGACCTGTCAAGAGTGAAAATCACCATTTTGGCAATCGTGCCTTTGACAGAGTGGAAATGTCATTGCTATACTGGACCATAGTATCACATGACAGAGAAAAGAGAAAGATAGAAAGAGAGGCGGATGATATGGAAGGACAGGACGAAAACAAGCAGCAGGAGAAAGTGCACAAGCGGCGCATCCACTACAGCGGGCGCTATCCGCGCCACTTCGCGGAGAAATACAAGGAGCTCAACCCGGAGAAGTACGGGGAGGAGATCGCTCACGTGCGCGCCAAGGGGAATACGCCGGCTGGCACGCACATCCCCATCATGGTCGAGGAGATCCTCGCGATTCTCGCGATAAAGCCGGGGGAGCGCGGCTTTGACGCGACGCTCGGCTACGGCGGCCACACGATGGCGATGCTCGAGAAGCTCGAGGGCAGAGGCCACCTCTACGGCGGCGATGTCGATCCGATCGAGTCGGCCAAGACGGAGGCGCGCATCCGCGCGAAGGGCTATGGACCTGAGATCTGGGAACGCCGCCTGATGAACTTCTGCGAGATCGACAAGCTAGTAGAGGAGGCCGGCCCTTTTGACTTCGTGCTAGCCGACCTCGGCGTCTCCTCCATGCAGATCGACAATCCGGAGCGCGGCTTCACCTACAAGTCGGACGGCCCGCTTGACCTGCGCCTCAACCCGCAGGCGGGCATTTCGGCGGCGGACCGACTGCGCGAGATGACGCAGGCGGAGCTCGTCGGCATGATGCAGGAGAACGCCGATGAGCCGTATGCCGAGGAGATCGCGCGCCAGATTGTCCGCGCAGAGAAGCGTCGGCCCATCCGCACGACGCGGGAGCTCTACGCGGTGATCGAGGCGGCTCTCGAGAAGGTGCGCCTGCAGCGCGGCGCGGACGGCAGGCAGCCTGATCGACGCGACGTCATCCGCAAGAGCAGTGCCCGCGTCTTCCAGGCCCTGCGCATCGATGTCAACCACGAGTACGAAGTCCTCTACGAGTTCATGGAGAAGCTGCCGTTTGCGCTGGCACCGGGCGGGCGCGCCGCCATCCTGACGTTCCACTCGGGCGAGGACCGCATCGTCAAGAAGGCGTTCAAGGCGTTCCACCAGCAGGGCATCTACCAGGACATCGCGCGCGATGTCATCCGGCCAAGCCGCGAGGAGTGCTACAACAACAGCCGCGCGCACTCGACGAAGTTGCGCTGGGCCATCCGCGCCGAGTGAGCCGCGCTTGTGACTGGCTCACGGACTTCGCGCCTGACACTTGCTATACTGGACGGATAAACGTCCGCATAGCGGACGATGGACGATGATGGAACTGAAAAGTGAGATTGAGAAAAGCAAGAAAGCAAGCAAGAAAGGAAGTTCCTGGATGACGATGGAGAAGACAGATCTTTTGGTGATTGGCGCAGGCCCTGCGGGCATCTCAGCGGCGCTCTATGCGAGGCGCGGCGGCCTCTCTGTGACGGTCGTGACAAAGGGCATTGAGACGGGCGGCCTCTCTAAGGCGGAGAAAATCGAGAATTACTACGGCTTTGCTGAGCCTATCTCCGGCAAGGAGCTCCTGCGCCGCGGCGCGGCAGGTGCCAGACGCCTCGGCGTGGAGATCGTCGAGGAGGAGCTCTTGGCGCTCTCCTTCAACGATACGTTCGACGGCTTCAAGGCTGCTTCCCGTCAGCACGAGTGGGAGGCATCGGCCGTCGTTCTTGCTGCCGGTGCTTCGCGCCGCACGCTGCCGATACCGGGGATAGCAGAATTCGAGGGCAAGGGTGTGAGCTACTGCGCCATCTGCGATGCTTTCTTTTACCGCGGCAAGAAAGTCGCCGTCATCGGTTCGGGCGAGTACGCCGTGCATGAAGCACAGGTCTTGCTGCCGCATGCCGAGAAGGTCACGCTGCTGACGAACGGCGAGCCGCTGACGGCGGAGGTGCCCGATGATGTGGCAGTATGCGATGGCAAGATCGCAGCCGCGGAAGGCGCGGAGCGCGTCGAGCGCGTGCGCTTTGCAGACGGCGAAGTGCTGCCGCTCGACGGGCTCTTCCTCGCCATCGGCACGGCGGGCAGCTCGGAGCTGGCGCGCAAGATCGGTGCCATGCTCGACGGTGCCGATGTCAAGGTGGACGTGCATCAGGCGACGAATGTGCCGGGCCTCTTTGCGGCAGGTGACTGCACGGGCGGTCTGCTGCAGGTGGCCAAGGCCGTTCATGAGGGGGCCGAGGCCGGTCTCTCCGCGCTGCGCTATGTGCGCAGCAAGCGCAATGCCAAGTGATGGCACATGATGATACGATGGTTTTACGAGAAAGAAGGATGATTTCTTGACGACAAAACGATGGCTCGGTGTCCTGGGCTTCACGATTTTCGGTATCCTGCTCTTCGCGAGCTGGCTGCTTCCGGGGCAGATGGGCTTCTGGTATGGACTCGACAGCTCGGTATTTTTCTTCTTCAATCATTTGATCGGGCAGAGCCAGGCCCTGCTCTATCTGGTGGCCTTCACGAATCTGCGCCCGTTCGATGCAGTGGCCTTCCTCTTCATGCTGGGAATCTTCTACCACTACTACCGCCAGCAGGATGCCAAGGGCAGGCGCTGGATGCTCTGCATCGGCCTGACGATGCTCGTGACGGCCGTGATCGCGAAGCAGTTCGATATGATGCTCGGCTTTGAGCGGCCGAGCGCGACGAAGTTCTTCACCCTGCAGGGGGTGCCCGTGCTGCGTGTCTCCGAGCTCACGGGCTGGCCGGCCAAGGACTGGTCGAGCACGAGCTTTCCAGGCGACCACGGCATGATGCTCTTGATCTTCACCTTTTACATGCTGCGCTATTTCGGCAAGAAGGCCTTCGCGGCGAGCCTGTTCGTCGTCATCGTCTTCTCGATGCCGCGCATCATGTCGGGGGCACACTGGCTGACGGATGTCGTCGTCGGCTCCGGCTCCATCTGCAGCATCGTCCTGAGCTGGATGCTCCTGACACCGGCATCGGACCGCATCATTGCGCTGTTTGACCGCTATCTGCCGCATCAGGACAAGGCCAAAACGAAAAACTGAATCTTGTTTTCAGCAGTGCAGTCCACGAGGCTGCGCTGCTTTTTTGCTGGATACCTATTCTGCTCAGAGGAAATCCTGTGCTATAATGAAAGGAAAGGTTTTGGAAAAGGGTGAACATACTTTGGATCAAAAGTCATATGAGCTGCTGCAGACGAGTATCGTTCAGGGCGCGGACGGACTCGGCCAATATTTAAAGAAGATTCTGAGCAAGCCAATCCTGCTGGTCACGGGGAATGGCAGGGAGTTCTATCCGGAGCGGATTCCCGTGGCGGAATCCATCCGCAAGATCCTCTGCCATATGCCATCTTTTCAAGACGAACAGTATTATTACATACATGACAGGCGCCTGCTCGTGTTGCAGGAAAGCCTGCCGCAGGAGGAGTTGCGCCTCTTCCTCTTCATCAGCCGCACGGCGGCAGAGGACATCGATGAGCTCGTTCAGAAGGTCAGGCCGGCACGCCTGGCGCTGGCGTATTTCCTGCGCAGCCAGATTGACCTCGGGAACGAGATACAGCGTGCCATTGAGGGGATACTGACGGATGCGTTCTCTGGTATACAGTACCGCCTCGAGAATCTGCTGCGCCGGAACGGCATCCATCTCGATGAGAGCCAGGCGTACCGCGTGATGCTCGTCGAGTTCGAGGACCGCTCCGTCTCGGAGATGGGGGTGGACTTCAAGGGGAGCCTCGCGCAGCTCGCGCACCGCTACACAGATGTCATCCTCTGCCCCTTGACCTGGAACGGCAGGGGACTCGTCATCATGCCGGACGTCGACCGCATCGCCGACCAGGCGCTCTGCGAGCATGCGAAGGTCATGCAGGATCTCCTGCATGACTGGCAGCAGGATTTCTCGAAGCGCCATCAGGTCCGGCTCGACTGCGGGCTCGGCGATCTGCACGTGCTGCCGGAGATCCAGAAGAGCTATCAGGAGGCGCGCCTGGCGCTGTCCTACGGCCGGACGAAGCATGAGCACGGCTTTTTCCGCTGCTACGAGGACTGTGGCATCATCAGCAATATCTTCTCGGGAGGCGTGGAGTCAGCTTTTGCCTTCTGCCGCTCGGCGCTCGGGCGTCTGCTCGACTACGACGGCGAGAATGACGCGGATCTCTTAGTGACGCTCAAACTGCTCTTGGAGACGAACTTCAACTACTCAGCAACGGCAGCCGACCTCTTCATCCACGCCAACACGGTGCGCTACCGCTGCGAGAAGATCGAGCAGCTGCTCATGCTCGACCTCCGTGACCCCGATGTGCGCTTCAATCTCTATGCGGCCTTGCGCGTACAGGAGATCCTCGTCGACATGCACATCCTGCCAGGCGGCTACGTCGGCAGGGTGCACGAGAAGCTGCACAGCAGTGAGGCTGCCACCGGTCATTGAAGCCGCGTAAAGCCATGTGCTTTTGAACTCCGCCATTGCGAAAAAAACGTGGCGACGATATAATGAGAAGAATGACTCTACCTTGACCAGAAGGCCGAGAAGCGTGTGAAGGAGGCAATCGAGATGGGACTGCGATGGGATGCGATTTCGGGTCATGCGGGGCAGAAGGCATCTCTGCGCACGATGCTGCGCGAGGGGCGCCTGCCGCATGCTCTGCTCTTTGCGGGCCCTGACGGCATCGGCAAGCGCATGCTCGGCCATGTGCTCGCTGCGGCCATACTCTGCGACTCGCAGGAAGGCCCCTGCGGCCACTGCGAGTCCTGCCGGGCGATGCAGCTCGGCTCGCATCCCGACTACCTCGAAGTCGTGCCGGAGCAGAATGGCAAATCGGCGGCCCAGATCCGCATCGAGGCCATACGCTCCATGCAGACGCAGGTTTCACGCTATCCCGTGCTCGCCAAGCAGCGCGTCGTCCTCATCGATGAGGCGGACCGCATGAATGAAGCGGCGCAGAATAGTCTGCTGAAGACGCTCGAGGAGCCGGAAGGCCCCGTGACTTTCATTTTGGTCACGAGTGCGCGCAGTGCCCTGCTCGACACAATCCTCTCGCGCTGCATGCCCATGGCCTTCGGCATGCTCACGCCGCAGGAGATGAAGCCGGTGCTGCTGGGCCGCGGCGTGCCAGAGCAGGAGGCCGTGGAACTCGCCGCTCTGTCGGATGGCAGCCCCGGGCGGGCTCTGATGCTTCACGAGCACGAAGGCCTGCACCTGCGCGGCGAGGTGCTGGAATTCTTGACGCAGCTGCCGTCCTTCGACATGGAGCGCGTCTGGTCGCTCGCCAGCGATATGGGCGCGCGCGACCGCGAGGCGCTGCGGGAATGGTTCCTGTATCTCAACATGATGCTGCGCGATCTTCTCGTCCTGGCTGAGGACGGAGGCAGCGCGCTCTTGTACCATGCGGATATCCGCGCGAAGCTCCTGGAGCTCCTGCCGCGCTATCCGGAGGACATTGTCTTCGCGCTGCTCGGAGAGCTGCGCGAGGTGCAGAAGCGCCTGCAGGCCAATGTCAATCTGCGCCTTCTGATGGAAGGCTTCTTGATCCGTGCGCGCGATATCGCGCTGCGCACGCTTTGATATATTTAGGAGGAACATATTGGAGACAATCATCGGAGTCCGCTTCAGGACAGCGGGCAAGATCTATCATTTCAGCCCCGGGCAGCTCACGATTGCCAAGGGACAGCATGTCATCGTCGAGACGGCGAGGGGCATGGAGTGCGGGCGCGTCGTCACGGGTCCCGAGGAAATCGAGCCGGCACCGGATGCCCCGCCGCTCAAGGTCATCCAGCGCATCGCGAATGCGCACGACCTGCAGCGCGTCGAGGACAACCGCAAGCATGAGAAAGAGGCGCGCGTCATCTGCAAGAAGAAGATCCGCGAGCACGGCCTTCCCATGAAACTCGTCTCGGTTGAGTACACGTTCGACCTCAACAAGATTATCTTTTACTTCACGGCGGACGGCCGCATTGACTTCCGCGACCTCGTCAAGGACCTTGCCTCTGTCTTCCGCACGCGCATCGAGCTGCGCCAGATCGGCGTGCGCGATGAGGCCAAGATGATGGGCGGCATCGGCTGCTGCGGGCGGCCGCTCTGCTGCGCGACTTTCCTAGGGGATTTCGAGCCTGTGTCCATCCGCATGGCTAAGGAGCAGAATCTCTCACTGAACCCGACGAAGATCTCGGGCATCTGCGGCCGCCTCATGTGCTGCCTCAAATACGAAAGCGACTGCTACTGCGGCCAGTGCCCGAAGCAGGTGAAGAAAATCCAACCGCCGCAGCAGGGCGGCCGCGTCGTCACGGTGGATGGGGAAGGCAAGGTCATCTCCCTCAACCAGCAGCGGCGCACGGCGACCATCCTGCTCGACAATAGCCGCACGGTTGTCGCTGCGTGGGAAGATGTCATCGAGCAGGAAGTCGAAGTCGAGAGCGCGGAGCAAAAGGCGCCTGAGGTCAAGCGGGAGCCGCGCGAAGAACGCCGCCCGTCGAAACGCGAGCGCACGGGCAGCCGCCGCCCCCGCGAGGGACGCGAGCACGGCAGCCGCAGCGGCCGCAACGGCAGCAATGGTAATGGCAGCAACGGAAGCAGCGAGCAGGCAAGAGAGCACAGCTCGCGCAGCCGCCGCAGCCGTCGCCCGCGCGAGAACCGCAGCGCTGAGCGCCAGAGCCGGCCGCACAATGCGCGCCGTCCGAGAGCGCCGCGCGAGAAGCAGGAGAGCGGGCAGCCGAAGGAGCAGGCCCGTCAGGATACGAAGTCATGAGAGAGGCAGTGCTTCGCGAGCACGAGCGGCTCGATGACCTCATGAGGAGTGGCCGCAAGATCATCCAGGACACGCGGGAATTCTGTTTCTCGCTCGACGCGGTCCTCCTTGCGCATTTCCCGCACTACCGCTCACGCCAGCGCGTGCTGGAGCTCGGCACGGGCACGGGCGTCATCCCGCTCCTCATCGCCGATGAGGTTGCACACGTCGAAGCCGTGGAGATCAGCCCCGTCATGGCGGAGCTCGCGGCGCGCAATGTCTACATGAATGAGCTCGAGGCGCGCATCTCGGTCCGGCAGGGCGACTACCGCGAGATCCGCACGCTCTACCCCGCCGAATCCTTCGACACCGTGCTGGCCAATCCGCCGTACCGCCCCGTGGCGCACGGGCAGGTCAACAAGATGAGCGGCGTCGCGCGCGCACGCCATGAGTTCACGGCGCGGCTTGTGGACGTCGTGCGGGCTGCACGCTACGCGCTGAAGTTCGGCGGCCGCTTCGCGATGGTCCATTTGCCAGAGCGCCTCGGCGAGATCATCGTGGCCATGCACGAGAATCAGATGGAGCCCAAGCGGCTGCGCATGGTGCAGCCGAAGGAGGGCCGGGCGCCGAACATGATGCTCATCGAAGCCGTTGTCGGCGCGGCCCCTGGAGGGCTCAAGGTCATGCCGCCGCTCATCGTGCATCGGGAAGACGGCAGCTATACGGAGGAGATCCTTGCCATCTACGGCATGCAGGATGCAGGAGAAAACAAATGAAGGAACAACAGGAAGAGAAGCGGGGCGCTGCCGCAGGCACCCTCTACCTCTGCGCGACGCCAATCGGCAATCTCGAGGACATGACGTACCGCGCTGTGCGCATGCTCGGCGAGGTCGAGCTCATTGCGGCGGAGGACACGCGTCACACGCGCCAGCTTCTCACGCATTTCGACATCCACACGAAGCTCACGAGCTATCACGAGCACAATAAGTTCACGAAGGGGCCGGAGCTCGTGGAATGGCTGCTGCAGGGCCACGACCTGATCTGCGTCAGCGACGCGGGCCTGCCAGGCATCTGCGACCCGGGGAGCCATCTCGCCATGCTCGCCATCGAGGCGGGCATCCGCGTCTCGCCACTTCCGGGCTGCAATGCGGGGCTTTCAGCCCTGATCTGCTCGGGGCTTGACACGACGCGTTTCACTTTCGTCGGCTTCCTGCCCAAGACGGCCAAGAAGCAGAAGGAAGTCCTAGCAGAGGTCAAAGATCACCGTGAGACGCTGATCTTCTACGAGGCGCCACACCACCTGCGCGCGACACTGCGCCAGCTCATAGCTGTCCTCGGGGGCGCACGCCGCGCTGCATTCGGTCGTGAGCTCACGAAGCGCTTCGAGGAATTCCACCGCGGCACGCTGCAGGAACTCGCAGACTATTACGACGCGCAGGAGCCGCGCGGCGAGTACGTCCTGATTGTCGAGGGCTTCTCCGGCGAGGAGACTGAACCTGAGGTGCAGCAGAAGGACCCCGTCGCGCTCTGCCGCGAGCTCATGGCGGCAGGGCTCGGCAAGAAAGACGCTATGCGCGAGGCGGCAAAGACGCTTGGCATTGCGCGCCGCGATGTCTACAACGCCTTGTTGCAGGCGGATTCGTGAGAGCGATTGGATCTGTACGGAAGACCAGGCTGCGACCTGGTCTTTTCTTTTTGATAGAAACAATTCCAGAAAACGTTTACAATAATACTTGACAATACAGCTTAGACGCGGTAAACTAGAGACAACAAGAAAAAAGAAGGTGCAAATCGGCGGGTAATCAGGTTTGCGCCATCTTTTAGGGGCTATAAGAAAACGTTTACCGAATCATATCGATCGGAGACGCACAGAGACAAAGCAGACGAAGAGTCAAACTAAGGCGATGGAGGGTTACAAAAATGGAAATCTTAGCGACGATGAAACAGGAATTTGCAAAGCAGTTCGGCGGGGAAGCGGAGCGCAGCTACTTCTCCCCAGGCCGCGTCAATCTGATTGGCGAGCATACGGACTACAATGGCGGTCATGTTTTCCCGTGCGCCATCTCGCTCGGCACGTACGCTGTCGTCGCAGACCGCAAGGACATGACGACGCGCATCTACTCGATGAACCTTGCCGACAAGGGCATCATCGAGTTCCCGATGACGGGCCTCTCTTATGACACTGCCAAGGATTGGGCAAACTACCCGATGGGCGTCGTCGATGTATTCGAGAAGGCCAGCCACAAGGCCACGCACGGCTTTGACATCCTGATCTACGGCACACTGCCGGCAGGCGCTGGCCTTTCTTCTTCGGCTTCGCTCGAGGTGCTGACGTCGGTCATCCTCAATGAGGCATTCGGCTTCGGACTCGACATGATCGAGATGGTCAAGCTCTCGCAGAAGGCAGAGAACCAGTTCGTCGGCGTCAACTGCGGCATCATGGACCAGTTCGCTGTCGGCATGGGCAAGAAGGACTGCGCTATCCTGCTCGACTGCAACACGCTCTCGTATCGCTACAGCAAGATCGCGCTTGAGGACGCGAGCATCGTCATCACGAACACCAACAAGCCGCACAGCCTCGCTTCCTCGGCCTACAATGTCCGCCGCGCACAGTGCGAGCATGCGCTCAACGAGCTCAAGGAAGTCAAGCCGGAGCTCAAGGCACTCGGCGAGCTCGGCAATGACGAATTCAATCAGATTGCCGGCCACATCGAGGAAGTCCTCGAGCGTCATCGCGCACGCCATGCCGTCTACGAGAACAACCGCACGCTCGACGCCGTCAAGGCACTCGAGAACAATGATGTCACGGAGTTCGGCCGCCTGATGAACGAGTCGCACTTCTCGCTGCGCGACGACTACGAAGTGACGGGCAAGGAGCTTGACACGCTCGCAGAGATCGCATGGCAGCAGGAAGGTGTCATCGGCTCGCGCATGACGGGTGCAGGCTTCGGCGGCTCCACGGTCAGCCTCGTCAAGAACGATGCCATCGAGGCATTCAAGAAGAATGTCGGCGAAGCATACACGGAGAAGATCGGCTACGCGCCGAGCTTCGTCGTTGCCAGCATCTCGGACGGTACGCACCGCATCGAGGGCTGACGTAACAGAATCTTAACAAGTCGGTAAGGTTTCCGGATACAATCTGTTGTATCATGAAAGAAAAAAGGAGAAGATTACATATGTCTATTCTGGTTTGTGGCGGCGCTGGTTATATCGGTTCTCATGCAGTCCATCAGCTCGTGGCGAAGGGCGAAGACGTTGTCATCGTCGACAATCTGCAGACGGGTCATCGCGATGCCCTGAATCCGAAGGCGAAGTTCTACGAGGGCGATATCCGCGACGCAGCCATCCTCGACAAGATTTTCACGGAGAACAACATCGAGGCGGTCATCCACTTCGCAGCGAACTCCCTCGTCGGCGAGAGCGTCCAGAAACCCTTGAAGTACTTCAACAACAACGTCTACGGCATGCAGGTGCTGCTCGAGGCGATGGTACGCAACAACGTCGATAAGATCGTCTTCTCGTCGACGGCTGCTGTCTACGGCGAGCCGAAGCGCGTGCCAATCATGGAAGACGATCCGACGGAGCCGACGAACCCGTACGGCGAGTCGAAGCGCACGATGGAGAAGATGATGAAGTGGGTCAGCCGCGCGAACGGCATCCGCTACGTCTCGCTGCGCTACTTCAACGCAGCCGGTGCACTCGACGATGGCTCCATCGGCGAGGACCACAACCCGGAGACGCACCTCATCCCGCTGATCCTGCAGGTCCCGCTCGGCAAGCGCGATCACATCACGGTCTTCGGCGATGACTATCCGACGCCGGACGGCACGTGCCTGCGCGACTACATCCACGTCATCGATCTCGCTGACGCTCATGTGTTGGCCCTCGAGTACCTGCGCAAGGGCGGCGAGAGCAATATCTTCAACCTCGGCAACGGCAAGGGCTTCTCGGTCAAGGAGATGATCGAGGCAGCAAAGAAGGCGACGGGCAAGGACATCAAGGTCGAGATGGGCGCACGCCGCGCCGGCGACCCGGCCCAGCTCATCGCTTCCTCGGACAAGGCCAAGAAGATCCTCGGCTGGAAGCCGCGCTATACGAACGTCGAGCAGGTCATCGGCACGGCCTGGACCTGGCACCAGAAACACCCGAACGGCTACGAGAAATAAGATAGGCAGTCTTGCAAGAGCCGAAGGGTGAAAGGAAGGAAAATCATGTCCATCAATACGGAAATCAATCGCTTGTTGAATTTTGCAAAGCAGAACATGCTGATCAACGAGGATGACTACTACTATGCGGCCAACCGCCTGATCGACGTCCTGAAAGTCGATGCCTTTGAGCCGGAGTTCGTCGACGAGAAGCTGCCGACGGCCATGCCGATCCTCGAGAACATGCTCGATTATGCTGCCGAGAAGGGCCTGATCGAGAATACGACCGAGAATCGCGACCTTTTCGACACGCGCATCATGGACTGTGTCATGCCGCGCCCGTCGGAAGTCGTGCGCCGCTTCACGAATGACTACGCGCGCAGCCCGAAGGCCGCGACGGACGAGTTCTACAAGATGAGCATCGCGTCGAACTACATCCGCAAGGACCGCATCGACAAGAACATCGTCTGGAAGACGGCGACAGAGTACGGTGATCTCGACATCACGATCAACCTCTCGAAGCCGGAGAAGGACCCGCGCGACATCGCCAAGGCGAAGCTCGCACCGTCCTCGGGCTATCCGAAGTGCCTGCTCTGCCGCGAGAACGAAGGCTATGCCGGCCATCCGGGCCATCCGGCTCGCGAGACGCATCGCCTGATCCCGCTGCGCCTCTCGGCTCACCGCTGGTTCTTGCAATATTCCCCGTATACGTATTATAATGAGCATTGCATTGTCCTGAACCGCAAGCACGTGCCGATGAAAGTCTCGCGCAAGAGCTTCGAGAATCTCCTGGACTTCGTGACGATCTTCCCGCACTACTTCCTTGGTTCCAATGCAGATCTGCCGATTGTCGGCGGTTCCATCCTCTCGCACGACCACTATCAGGGTGGCCGCTACACCTTCGCGATGGCCAAGGCCCCAATCGAGAAGTTCTATACCTTCCCGGGCTTTGAGGACATCAAGGTAGGCCGCGTCAAATGGCCGATGTCGACGATTCGCCTGCAGGGCGAAGACCGCGAGGAGCTCGCGGACCTCGCTGAGAAGATTCTCGATGCATGGCGCAAGTACAGCGACCCGAGCGTCGAGATCCTCGCTGAGACAGACGGCACGCCGCACAACACGATCACGCCGATCGCGCGCCGCCGCGGCAATCTCTACGAGCTCGACCTCGTGCTGCGCAACAACCGCACGACGAAAGAGCATCCGCTCGGTCTCTTCCATCCGCATGCCGAAGTGCATCACATCAAGAAAGAGAACATCGGCCTCATCGAGGTCATGGGTCTTGCTGTGCTGCCGGCCCGCCTCAAGAAGGAGATGGCTCGCGTCGGCGAGGAGCTCGTCAAGGGCACGCCGGATATCTCGGGCATGACGGAGATTGCCAGCCATGCTGACTGGTACAAGATGCTCCGCGAGAGGTACCCGACGGTATCGGAGCAGGATGTCACGGGCATCCTCGAGGAGGAAATAGGCAAAGTATTCGAGACAGTTCTCACGCATGCCGGCGTCTACAAGCGCGACGCGAAGGGCATGGAGGCATTTGACCGCTTCGTTGCAACTGCTGCTAAGGATTGAGGACGCTCATCATCCAAAGAAAGCAGGGAACGACCATGGAAATGAAGAAGAAAGCCACCATCGTGGACGTCGCCAAAGAGGCTGGCGTCTCGGTTGCGACAGTGTCGCGCGTCGTCAACGGGAATTATCCGGTCAAGCCGGAGACGCGTGAGCGCGTCCAGTCTGCCATCAACGCACTGCAGTACGTGCCGAATGTGCAGGCTCGCGAGCTCAACACGCGCCATTCCTCGACGATCGGCGTCGTGGTGCCCGGCCTCTACAACATGTTCTTCGCAGAGGTCATCGACGGCATCGAGAAGTCCATGCGGCGCCAGGGGTATTCCCTGCTCCTGAACTGTGCGCAGAACGATCCGGAGCTCGAGATGGAGTGCATCAATGCGCTCGTCTCGCGCAGTGTCTCCGGCATCATCGTCATCAGCCCGAACACAGAGGGGCTGCGCGAGGAGTTCTACCGCCGCATCGTCAAGCGTGTGCCGCTCGTCTTCATCAATGGCTATCACCGCATCCCGAACGTCTCGTACGTCGCCAACGACGAGGCACTCGGCACGAGGCAGGCGCTCGAGTACTTGACAGGGCTCGGCCACAAGCACATCCTCTTTGTCCGCGGTGAGAATTCCGATTCCTACACGGTCAAGGAGCGGGCGTACCGCGCCTTCATGGCGGAGCAGGGCCTCTTCAATGAGGAAGACATCGTCGACATCGGTGAGGGCAACAACATCGATACGGTGACGTCTGCGCGCATCAAGCTCATGAAGGTGATGCCGGAGCTCGCTCCGACAGCAGTATTCTGCTGCAATGACCTCATGGCGACGGGGGCCATCCGCGCCTGCAAGCGCCTCGGCCTCCGCGTGCCGCAGGACGTCTCGGTCGTCGGCTTCGACAACATCACGCTCTCGAAGCTCGTAGACCCGCAGATCACGACGATGGACCAGAACATGTTCCAGCTCGGCAGCAACGCAGCCGCCGTGCTCGTCGAGATGATCCACGGCGGCCAGAGCAAGCGCATCACGCTCGAGAACATCCTGATCACGCGCGAGTCGACAGGCCCCTGCAAAACAGAAGCATGACAGAAGCTCTCCACTGCATAAGCGGCGGGGAGCTTTTTTATCCGCAAATATCGAGGGAAGCGACGGGGATGAGGGCACTGCCTTGATATGGTATAATGGGGTGGATGCTCTTGAGCATTCGACACGATTGACATTGACATTTCGATTGACATCCTGGAGGTTTTTATGAAGATTTCGCGTGTGATGCTGGCTGCCGCGCTCTGCGGGGCCTCGCTCTATCCCATCCCGTCCCTGATCGCGCCGGTGATGGCCCAGGCCGCCCCGGCTGCCTCGTCGAAGGCGGCCGATGCCGCGGTGCGCACGATACCGGGGCGCCCCCAGTTCCCCGAGAAGATGGCGGGCAAGGTCAACCGCCGCGCGATGGACAGCGTCAAGTGGCGTTTGGCGCCGGCTTACGAGGAACCGATGCTCGAGGCGGAGGCCGCGGCCGATACCATCACGATCATGGGCGCGGCAGAGGCGTCTGAGGAGCAGATGGTCCACTACATCGAGAAGCGCAACCCGCAGCCTAAGCTCAACTGCTCGGTCGAGGACATTGTCCGCTACTACTACGAAGAGGCCGGCCGCGAGGGCATCCGGCCGGACGTCGCCCTGTGCCAGGCCTTGAAGGAGACGGGCTTCTTTGCCTACGGCGGGGACGTCTCGCCGAAGCAGAACAACTTCTGCGGCCTCGGCGCGACGGGCAACCGCGAGCCGGGCGCGAGCTTTGCGACGCCGCAGCTCGGCGTGCGCGCCCACATCCAGCATCTTATGGCCTATGCCACGCAGGAGCGGCCGCACGGTGCAATCGTCGACCCGCGCTACAAGCATGTCGTCGTCAACCGCCCCGACATCCACGGCCACATCACGAAGTGGACGGGGCTCAACGGCGTCTGGGCTGTGCCGGGCACGCGCTACGGCCAGGAGATACTCTACCTCTGGCAGCAGGCACAGGCTCCGGACGGCTCTGATGCCTCGCTGGCCGCCGCCGAGAAGAAGGTGCGCCAGATGCCGGACGAGGCAGGCTCCTACATCTACCGCGGCATCGTCTACTTCAACCGCGCCGCCTACAAGGAGGCTCAGGCGGATTTCAAGCAGGCAGCAGGCCTAAAGCCGGACTCGATGGCGGCGCACTACAACCTCGCCATCACCCAGCAGCGCGAGGGCGACCACAAGGCGGCGCTCAAGAGCTACGATGCATTGCTGAAGCTCAGCCCGGAGTTCATGCAGGCCTGGTATAACCGCGGCTTCTTGGCGCTGGAACAGAAAAAGGAAACAGAAGCCCTGGCCGATTTCCAGGAGGCACTTCGCCTGACGCCGCAGACGGCCGATGCCAAGAACGCGCAGGCCGTCGCCTACATTCGGCAGAAGGACTACGCCAAGGCATGGCAGGCACTCGGCGAGGCAGCCGATATCAATTCGGCGAACATGAACGTGCTGGCCAACCAGTTCATCTTCGAAGCATGCCTCAAGTGAGCCGCGCTGATTCTTACGCTTATTTCCATTTGCGGGAAATTGTTCTATAATAGACACAACAGATTCGCAAGGATACTGAATTTTACGCAGGCGTTCCATTAGCGCCTGACGGGGAGGAAATCTCATGACGGAAAAGAAACCATTCTACATCACGACACCAATCTACTATCCGAGTGCCAAGCTCCACATCGGTCATGCATACTGCACGACGATCGCGGATTCGATCGCTCGTTTTCATCGCCTCATCGGCGAGGATGTCTTCTTCCTGACGGGCTCCGACGAGCACGGCCAGAAGATCCAGCAGAAGGCAGAAGAGGCAGGCGTCACGCCAATCGAGTACGTCGACAAGATCGTCGCAGGCTTCCAGAATCTCTGGAAACGCCTCAATATCAGCAACGATGACTTCATCCGCACGACACAGAAGCGTCACGAGCGCGTCGTGCAGGAGATCTTCAACCGCATCTACGCGAAGGGCGATATCTACAAAGGCTCCTACAAGGGACTCTACTGCACGCCGTGCGAGAGTTACTGGACGGAGCATCAGCTCGATGAGAACGGCTGCTGCCCGGACTGCCACCGTCCGGTACAGGAAGTATCGGAGGAGGCGTACTTCTTCAAGATGAGCAAGTACGCTGACCGCGTGCTGCAGTACATCGAGGATCATCCCGACTTCATCCAGCCAGTCTCGCGTCGCAACGAGATGATCAACTTCATCAAGCAGGGTCTCGATGACCTCTGCATCTCGCGCACGTCGTTCGACTGGGGCATCCCGGTCCCCATCGACCCGAAGCACGTCATCTACGTCTGGTTTGATGCGCTGACGAACTACCTGACGCCGATCGGCTTCCTCGACGATCCGGAGAAGTTCCAGAAGTACTGGCCGGCTGACCTGCATCTCGTCGGCAAGGAGATCGTGCGCTTCCATACGATCATCTGGCCGTGCATCCTCATGGCGCTCGACCTGCCGCTGCCGAAGAAGGTCTACGGCCACGGCTGGCTCATCGTCGACGGCGACAAGATGTCGAAGTCCAAGGGCAATGTCGTCGATCCGAACGGCCTGATCGACGAGTTCGGCGCCGATGCCATCCGCTACTTCCTGCTGCGCGAGATCAACCTCGGCCAGGACGGCAACTTCTCGCGCGATGCCCTGATCCAGCGCATCAACAGCGACCTCGCGAACGACCTCGGCAACCTGCTGCACCGCACGCTCAACATGACGATCAAGTTCCAGGACGGCGTCCTGCTCGCACCGGAAGGCGAGAGTGAAGTCGACAAGTCGCTCAAGGCTGACGCCAAGGAGACGGTGGATTTCTTCAAGAAGAATATGCAGGATATGCAGCTCTCGGCCACCATCAAGAAGGTCTGGGCCTTCATCAGCCGCGCCAACAAGTACATCGACGAGACGACGCCGTGGGCGCTGGCCAAAGATCCGGAGAAGAAGCAGGAACTTGCCAATGTCATGTACAACCTGGCAGAATCCCTGCGCGTCATCAGCGTGCTGATTTCCCCGTTCATGCCAGTCACGGCGGAGCGCATCTGGAAGCAGCTCAACCTGCCGCAGGCCTTCAAGGACGTCCAGATCGAGGATATCGAGTCGTGGGGCGGCGTGCCGGCCGGCCTCAAGGTCGGTGAGCCGGAGCAGCTCTTCCCGCGCATCGAGGTAGAGAAGGAAGAGGCGGAGAAGCCTGCCAAGAAGGCAAAGCAGGAGAAAGCTGCCAAGCAGAAGAAAACAGAGAAGAAAGAAGAAGTGCCGGGCGTGATCGGTATCGAGGACTTCGGCAAGGTCGCACTGCGCGTAGCAGAAGTCGTGGCGGCAGAGCCGGTGCCGAAGGCCGACAAGCTCCTGAAGCTCCAGCTGAGCCTCGGCGAAGGCCAGCCGCAGCGCCAGGTCGTCTCGGGCATCGCTAAGTTCTACCAGCCGGATGAGCTCGTCGGCAAGCACGTCGTGCTCGTTGCCAACCTCAAGCCGGCCAAACTCCGCGGCGTCGTCTCCGAGGGAATGATCCTCGCCGCCAGCGACGGCAAGGGCCTCAAGGTGCTCGAGGTCAACATGCCAGCCGGCACCGAGGTGCGCTGATGAGCATCGAACTCGTCGACACGCACACGCATCTCAATGACGCGAAGTTCCAGGCGGATGTCAAGGAGACGGTGCAGAGAGCCAGAGCCGTTGGCGTCACGCGCATGATCAACATGGGCGACACGCTCGAGTCCTCGGAGCGGGCTGTCAACCTGGCCGAGTCCTATGAGGGCCTCTACGCCGGTGTCGGCATCCACCCGGAGGAGGCCTTTGAGATGACCTCGCGCGAGGACGACATCCTTGCGGGCTGGACGGACATGCCGAAGGTCGTTGCCATCGGCGAGATCGGCCTCGACTATTACTGGGAGAAGGATGAAGATCGTCGCGCCTTGCAGCGCCGCATCTTCATCCGGCAGCTCGACCTCGCGCGCGAGCTGCACATGCCTGTCTGCATCCACGACCGCGATGCCCACGGCGATACGCTCGCCATCCTCAAGAAAGAGGGTAAGGGCATCCGTGGGGTCCTGCACTGCTACTCGGGCAGCTATGAGATGGCCAGAGAGCTCATCAAGATGGGGTGGTACATCGGTGTCGACGGCCCGCTGACGTTCAAGAACGCAGCCAAGCTGCCGGAGATCGTCAAGGCCATGCCGATGGAACGCCTGCTCGTCGAGACAGACGCCCCCTACATGGCCCCCGTACCGATGCGCGGCAAGCGGAACGAACCTGCGTATGTGCGGTTCGTCGCCGAGAAGGTCGCAGAGCTCCGCGGCATGACGCTCGACGAAGTGGCAGAGAAGACGACCGAGAATGCGGTCCAGTTATACGGCCTATAAGCGTGAAACATACATGAAACAGAAAAGTGGTGAGTAGCTCGATGAAAGAGCCGCTCACCACTTTTTCGTTCCCATTTTTCAGGTTGATTTCAGCTTTAAGTGGGACAATAGAACCATGCAGTTTGACACTGCTCTTTTTGCTATGCTATACTGAACTTGTTCTCAAAGGGTTCCCATCAAAGAAAAAGGGGGGATTGAATGAGTATAAGACGACTCATTTCCTTACACAACAAAGCAGAAAAGAAGGTCCTGGTATGCATGACGCTGGTCATCATGCTCATGATGACTTCGGGCTTCACGCGCGCAGGCGCACCCGACAATGCGCATCAGGTACAGATCCACGTCGATGGACACACGATTGAACTCAGCACGATACACAGAAATCCAGAAGCAATACTCGAACGAGCTGGCGTGAAACTCAGCGCCAAAGATTCCTACCAGTTACAGAAATTAGACGACAGAAGCACAGACATCACGATTTATCGAGCGGTCCCTGTCACGATTGACTATCAGGGACAGAAAAAAGAGGTCCTGACCAGCACTCAGACCGTAAAAGACGCCCTCGTTGAACAGGGCTACAATCCGGACGATGTGACAGCATCGCCGGGCATGGACACGAAAATTCACAGCAATATGGACATATCGGTGGTGGACAACGCAGCAGCGCTGGAGATTGCCGAACCGGAACCAGCAAGAGAACAAGTTGAGACTTCATATGGCATGGCACCTTACAGCGCAGTCTACACGATGGAAGCGACAGCTTACCTGCCGTGGGACGGCGGTGGAGAGGGCATCACGGCCTCGGGCCTCCCGGCCCAGTACGGCATCGCAGCCGTCGATACGGATGTGATCCCGCTCGGGACGCGTCTCTACATCCCGGGCTACGGTGAGGCCATCGCCGCGGACACGGGCGGCGCCATCGTCGGCGACCGCATCGACCTCTGCATGGAGGACTACGGCCAGGCCATGGACTTCGGCCGCCGTTATGTGACGGTCTACGTCCTCGACTGAAAGCGCATACAGCACATCGATACATCGCGCATCTCGTAGATAAAGAGGAGACGACGCATGAGAATTCCTCATGAGCCGTCTCCTCTTTATTTCTGCTGCACGGGGTCAGTCTTTTTTGATGACCATCTTCGTGTGGTCGGCCTTGGCCTGCTTGATGAGGACCTTGAGGCGCTCGATGTTCTCCTTGTGGTGCTGGATCGCGAAGCCGATGCGGATGCGCTCTTCCTCGGTGAACTCAGGCTTCTCGTAGGCGTCTTCGATGCGCTTGAGGCGCGCCTCGACCTCATCTAGCTCGTCCTGCATGGGCTTGACATGCTGCAGGGCCAGGCCGTAGATTGCGCGGATCTGGTCTTCGACGTACTTGGCATAGCTTGGCTCGCCGGAGAACTCGCCGAGCCATTTGACGAGGTGGTAGATGATGGCAAAGGGGTCCTCCGCGCGGTTGACCATGTCGAGGACATCCATCTTGATCTGCTGTTCCTGGCCGTGGGCTCTCTTGATGCTCACGGGGGCATTCTTGTCGTTGTTCTCTGCTTCTTCTGCCATGGGAGACACTTCCTTTTCTCTGTATTTCCTCTATTATACCATATGAACAGGGTGGAAGTTCTTGTCTTTATCCTTTACAAAGAGACACGTGGTCTTGCACTGATGTACATCCTGTGATAAAATAAGTATCGCTGGCTAGAAGCTAAGCGAAATCAAGAAAAAGGAAAAGGAATCAATCCATGAATTCATTCAAGAAGAGCGAACTGCTCACCATCGGCTTCATGATGTTCTCCATCTTCTTCGGTGCAGGCAACCTGATCTTCCCGCCTGCACTCGGGCAGGCGGCAGGCACGAGCACGCCACTGGCGATGCTGGGCTTCCTGACGACGGGCGTCGGCCTGCCGCTTCTGGGCATCACCGCCATCGCGCTGCAGGGCGGCCGCTACCTCGAACTCATCAACACCAGGATGTATCCGTGGTTCGCGACGGCGCTGCTCGTTGTGCTCTATCTCTGCATCGGCCCGGTCTTCGCCGTGCCGCGCACGGGTGCCGTCTCTTTTGAGATTGGCATTCGCCCATTCCTGCAGGAGGATTCGCTGAAGATTGGGCAGGCTGTCTACACGGCTCTGTTCTTCGGCGCTTCGTACTACCTCTCGCTGAATCCCAACAAGCTCATCGACCGCGTCGGCAAGATGCTGACGCCTGTCCTGCTCGTCGTGCTGGCCGTGCTGTTTGCAAAGGCGTTCCTCTCGCCGCTCGGCACGATCCTGCCGCCCACGGGCAATTACATCGACGCGCCGTTCACGCAGGGCTTCCAGGACGGCTACCAGACGATGGACCTCTTGGCCTCAGTGGCCATCGGCACGCTCGTCGTCAATGCCGTGCGCATGCGCGGTGTGACGGATAACCGGGCAATCGGGCGCATCTGCCTGATTGCAGGGCTCATCACCGTCTCGCTGATGGCCTGCGTCTACGGCTCGCTCGCGTATCTCGGCGCGACGAGCACGATGGTGCTCGGCCACTCGCCAAACGGCGGCCAACTGCTGGCGAGCGCCGTCAGCATCTTCTTCAGCACGGCGGGCAACGGCCTCTTGGCGGCCATCATCATCCTGGCCTGCCTGACGACGAGCTGCGGCATGCTCTCAGGCGGCGCTTGGTTCTTCAACCAGCTTTTCAAGAAGCGCATCTCGTACGAGCGCCTGCTGCTCTTATTCACGTTCTTCAGCTTCGCCGTCTCGAACGTCGGCCTGACGCAGATCATCGCGCTGGCTGTGCCGTTCCTCGTGACGATCTACCCGCTCGTCATCGTCTTCGTCATCCTCTCGCTGTTCGACCGCATGATCGGCTGGCGCAAGGGCGTCTACCGCTGGGCGCTGAACCTCACGCTGATCTTCGCCCTGATTGACGGTCTCAACGCCGCGGGTATCCACTTCCATCTGCTCAACCAGCTGTTGACGGCATACCTGCCATTCTACAGCCTGACGATGGGCTGGGTCGTGCCGGCGCTTTGCGGCACGGCCATCGGCCTCGTGCTCTCGTTTTTCCAGAGAAGACCGGCCGAGTGAGGCTTTTCTTGGAAAAGTGGACGGCTGACCTTGACAGGTTCGCAGTTATCCACAAATTCCGTGGATAATTGCTGTGTGAGCTGTGGATAAGTTGTGCGGAAATCGGCGACTTATCCACAGGGAGCTGCGCGTAACAAAAGTCACCGCGTAGCTCCTCTTTTTTTGTTACGATTGCATCAGAATATGATGATAGTACGATAGGCGACGACTGGCAAAGCGGGGGATGGACATTGAAGATGGATGTTGAGAAGAAGCGGCAGCAGGAGCAAGAGACCGTGGCGGAGATCATCGCGATCTACTGCAGGGCTCATCATGGCAGGAGAGAAGGGCTCTGCCCGCAGTGCGAATCCCTGGCCCGCTACGCAGAAGCGCGCATCGCCGCCTGCCCGCGTATGGCGGTCAAGAGCTTCTGCAGCGTCTGTCCCGTGCACTGCTACGCACCGGCGCGGCGCCAGGAAATCCAGGCCGTCATGCGCTACGGCGGCCCGCGCATGCTGCTCCATCACCCGCTGATGACCTTGCGCCACATGATGCTGGGCTGGCAGGCGCGTCTCGCCCGGCTGCGCGCCGCGCTGAGATGAAGTGAGCGCCTGGGGGATATGATGGCAGGATAGCGGATAGTAAACGTTTTTTGTTCAGTTTTGCGGATAGTATTGCAGGATTTGGGATTGTTCCATCCTGCTATTTTTTTTACAATGAAGATAAATCAGATATATCGGAATTTTACTTCGCATCGTGAATCGTAAAATCGTAGAATCCTGTGGAGGAAGGAAGGTTATCCTATGAGTGTGGCAATCAACATCGACCAGGTCATCAAGCGCTACGGCAAGCTGACCATCATCCCGGGACTGACGGAGCACATCAAGAATGGAGAATTCTTCACCTTGCTCGGCCCGTCGGGATGTGGCAAGACGACGCTCCTGCGCATGATCGCGGGCTTCAACACCATTGAAGGCGGCAAGATTTGCTTCAATGACCAGGTCATCAACGATATCCCGGCGCACAAGCGCAATATCGGCATGGTCTTCCAGAGCTATGCGATCTTCCCGCACATGACGGTGCGCGAGAATGTCGAGTACGGACTCAAGCTCCGCAAGACGCCGAAGGCCGAGATGAAGGAGAAGGTAGACAAGATCCTCGATGTCGTGCAGATCACGGAGTACCAGGACCGCCTGCCGGAGCGCCTGTCGGGCGGCCAGCAGCAGCGCGTCGCCCTGGCGCGCGCCATTGTCATCCACCCGAGCGTGCTGCTCATGGACGAGCCGCTCTCCAACCTCGATGCCAAGCTGCGCGTCGAGATGCGCTCGGCTATCCGCGAGGTGCAGAAGCAGGTCGGCATCACGACGGTCTACGTCACGCACGACCAGGAAGAAGCGCTCTCCATCTCGGACCGCATCGCCGTCATGAAGAAGGGCGAGATTCAGCAGACGGCAAGGCCGCACACAGTCTACACGCGCCCCTACAATGTCTTCGTCTCGACCTTCATCGGCCACTCGAACCTCTTTCGCGGCCGCCTGCAGGAGGCGAAAGAGGGGCTCAAGGCCGTGTTTGCTGACGGCTACGAGATGCCGCTCACGACGCTCGGCGCAGAGGCTAGCCCTGGCATGGAAGTCATCATCTCCGTCCGGCCGGAGGAGTTCTCCATCCAGCCGGAGGGGCAGGGCGTGCGCTGCCGCGTCCACAGCAAGGTATTCCTCGGCAAGTACATCAATTACGGGCTGGAATTCCCGGAGGAGATGCTGATCCCCGACCAGCCGTCCATCGAGTTCAGCCAAGACCTCGGCCATGCCGAGCAGATTCTCGAGGTAGGTGACATGGTGACGCTGCGTCCTAATCCGATGAAGGTCAATGTATTCTCGGCGGATGGCAGTCACAGCCTGATGGAAGGTGTGGTGCAGAATGAATAAGAGATTCCACTGGGACTTCTGGGCAGGCGTCACGCTGCTCTCCATCGCGGTCTTCGCGCTTTTCCTCATCTACCCGCTGTTCTCGCTCTTTGTCAGCGCCTTCCAGGATGCCAGTACTGGTGCCTGGAGCATGCAGAACTTCGTGCACTTCTTTGAACGCAAGTACTACTACCAGTCGATGATCAACAGCTTCTCCGTCACGACATGCGTGACGATCCTTGCCGTCATCATCGGCACAATCGTCGCCTACTTCATGACGCTCTACAAGATCAAGTTCAAGAGCGCCGTGGAGATCTGCATTGTCATCTCACTGTTGTCGCCGCCATTCATCGGCGCGTACTCCTGGATCCTCATCGGCGGCCGCAATGGCTACGTCACGCGCTTCCTCGCGCAGTACGGCATCGACTTCCCGTCAATCTACGGTTTTGCCGGCATCTTGCTCGTGCTGACCTTGAAGCTCTACCCCTTCATCTACCTCTACGTGGCCGGCGCGATGAAGAACATCGATTCGGCGCTCATCGAGGCGGCGGAGAGCCTCGGCTGCAGCGGCATCCGCAAGGTCGTGACGATCATCGTCCCGCTGATCACGCCGACCATCCTTGCCGGTGCGTTGATGGTCTTCATGAACGCGATGGCCGACTTCGGCACGCCGATGCTTATCGGCGAGGGCTACAACGTCATGCCGGTCATGATTTACTCGGAGTTCATCAATGAGGTCGGCGATCAGGCGAATTTCGCAGCGGCAATGGCCGCATTGATGGTCCTGATCACCTCGACGATCTTCATGCTGCAGAAATACGTCGTCAACCGCAAGTCCTTCACGATGAGCTCCCTGCGGCCGCTGCCGGTCGGCGAGCTCCACGGCCTGCGCAAAGTCATCGTGCACCTCTTCATCTACACGCTCGTCGCGCTCTCGATGATCCCGCAGCTCGTCGTCATCTACACCTCGTTCCTCAAGACGAGCGGCTCGATCTTCGTCGACGGCTACTCGCTCGACAGCTACCGGACCATCTTCGACAGCCTCGGCACGGCTATCTCGAATACGTACCTCTTCAGCACGACGGCGATGATTGCCATCGTCTTCCTCGGTATGACGATCGCCTACCTGACGACGCGCAAGAAGAGCTGGCTCACCGAGATCATCGACACACTCTCGATGTTCCCGTACATCATCCCGGGCTCTGTCCTCGGCATCACGCTGCTGCTGGCCTTTAACGATGAGCCGCTCCTGCTCTCGGGCACGGCAGCGATCATCATCATCTCGCTGATCATCCGGCGACTGCCGTACACGCTGCGCTCGAGCTCGGCCATCCTCTACCAGCTGAGCCCTAGCATGGAAGAGGCTTCCATCAGCCTCGGCGCATCGCCACTCAAGACGTTCTTCAAGATCACGGCTGTCATGATGCTGCCGGGCGTCATGAGCGGTGCTATCATCTCGTGGATCACGGCCATCAACGAGCTCTCGAGCTCCATCATCCTGTTCACGGGCGCGACGAAGACGATGTCGGTCGCCATCTACACGGAAGTCATCCGCGCAAGCTATGGCACGGCAGCGGCACTGTCGACCATCCTGACGGTCACGACCATCACGGCCATGGTCCTCTTCTTCAAGGTTTCTGGCCGCAGGGATGTCACGCTTTGATACATGTATTTTCTTCATGAAAGGGAGGGTAATCTCATGAAACTCAAGAAGGTCATCGCGACTCTATTAGGTGCAGCCATGCTGACAGTCAGCGTCGCCGGCTGTGGCGGCGACAGCAAGCAGGCCGGGACGAGCGGCTCTGCCGGCTCGGGCAGCGACGAGAACAAGCTCGTCGTCTACTGTCCGCATCCGCTCTCGTTCATCAACCCGCTCGTCGAGGAATTCGAGAAAGAGAGCGGCATCAAGGTAGAGGTCGTCGCAGCTGGCACGGGCGAGCTCCTGAAGCGCGTCGAGTCGGAGAAGGCCAATCCGCTCGGCGATATCTTCTGGGGAGGCTCACTCTCGACGATGAAGCCGAAGGCCAACCTCTTCGAGCCCTATAAGTCTGCGAATGAAGACCATATCCAGGAAGCCTTCAAGAACACTGAGGGCTCGATGACGCGCTTCACGGATATCCCGAGCGTCATCATGGTCAACACGGACCTCATCGGCGACATCAAGGTCGAGGGCTATGAAGACCTGCTGAATCCGGCGCTCAAGGGCAAGATTGCCATGGCAGACCCGTCGAAATCCTCGTCGGCCTATGAGCACCTCATCAACATGCTCTACGCGATGGGCAACGGAAACCCGGACAATGGCTGGGACTACGTCACGAAGTTCTGCAAGAACCTGGACGGCAAGCTGCTCTCCGGTTCTTCGGCCGTCTATAAGGGCGTTGCCGATGGCGAGTACGTCGTGGGCTGCACCTTTGAAGAGGGCGGCGCGAAGTACGTCGCCGATGGCGCTCCTGTCAAGCTCATCTACATGAAGGAAGGCGTCATCTCGAAACCGGATGGCATCTACATCATCAAGAATGCGAAACACATGGAGAACGCCAAGAAGTTCATCGACTTCGTCACGAGCAAGGAAGCACAGACCCTGATCACCCAGAAACTCCATCGCCGCAGCGTCCGCGATGATGTGCCGGCGCCGGCAGGCCTCGAGGAGAAGTCCGAGATCCATATCATCAATGACGATGAGCAGGTCGTCAACCAGAACAAGAAGGCATGGCTCGACAAGTTCAAGGATATCTTCACGAGCGTGCAGTGATACTATCTGTATCGAGAAGGAAGGGAGTCCTCCGGCTTCGGCCGGAGGATTCTTTTTGGCTGTTTTTCTGGTATACTATTATGAGAAAGGGGATTGCGGGGTGAGCGAATGAAGGCGATACAGGATGAGGTCAGGCGGTCGCTGACGAAGTACGCCCTGCTGCCCGTGCTGTTCCTCGGCGTGGTCGGGCTCGTGCTGATCGGCGCGAGCTGGCAGTATTACGTGGCCGGTCTCAGCGAGGAGCGGCGCGAGGTGGCGGCGGAGGTCCTCGACAGTGAGATCCGGGACTATGAGGCGCGCGCCTCATACGTGGCAGGGCTGGGACTCCATCCCGCCGACCTGCGGGCGGTGGGAGCGGGCCGCGCAGCGCTCTACGCCTATCTCTATCACGAGGTCAATATCACGCATGACGGGACGTCCTTCTTCCTGCTCGATGGCGACCAGGTCGTCCTAAGCAATGTCGGCGGCCTGCCGCCATATCTCCTGCCGCTCGGCCAGTCGTGGGGCATCCTGCGGCGATTGTCGCGGACTCCTCATGATGCTGGTGTCGAATTTGTCCTGCGCCCTGACGGCTTGCAGGACCTCGTCATCGGGCAGGCCATCGTATCGGAGGCGGGCAGCGTCGAGGGATACATCCTCTTCGTGACTCCGGCTGAATACCTGCGCCGCAACATCAGCTCGCCGCAGCTTGACTTCGTGCTGGAAGATTCCTTCGGCAACGTCTGCCTGCAGACCGGCAGCGATTATGCCAGCGGTCTGCACAAGCTCTTCCCTGAACTGCACGGCAGCGTGCAGCGGCTCGTGCGCGTCCATCAGGACTATTATTACGTGACGTCGCAGGTGCTTGTGAAAGGTGATTTTCGCCTCTACACGGTCATGCCGGTGACGGACCTGCTGCATCGCTATGCCCTCGGCCTCCTCGTCCTGTTGGGCGTGCTCGCCATCTTCATCCCCATCCTGCTCATCAGCATCCAGCGCGAGAGCAGGGCCCGCGTGCAGGCCATCGCGCAGGAGGAAGGGCGCGCCATGGCCATGTCGGAGGTTCGCCGGCTCGAGAGCCAGTTCAACCCGCATTTCCTGTTCAACACGCTTGAGAACATCAAGTTCATGGTGCGTCTTGACCCGGAGGCGGCGCAGCGCATGCTCATGGATCTCTCGAAGCTCCTGCGCTACAGTATCAAGGGGCGGGACCGCCTTGTCGACCTCGCCGAGGACCTCGCCTATACGCACAGCTATATCGAGATCCAGAAGTACCGCTTCGGGAAGCGTCTCATCTATGAGGAAGAGATTCCCGAGGAGGTGCTCGACTGCCGTGTGCCGCGCCTTATCGGCCAGCCGGTCATCGAGAACGCCATCCGGTACGGTGCCTCTGCCGATGGGATTATCCGTGTGCAGGTACAGGCGGAACGCCAGAGCGGGCTGCTCGTCCTGCGAGTGAAGGACTGGGGCCAAGGCCTTCCGCCGGAACGGCTGCGGGAACTCCGCCAGATGCTCGCAGAAGGAGCAGATTCATCGGTGCACACGGGCATCTACAACATCCACCGTCGCCTGCAGCTCATGTACGGCGATGGCTACGGACTGACAATAGAGTGTCCGGCAGAGGGCGGCACGCTCGTCTGCCTGACACTGCCGTGGGAGAAGGAGGGATACGATGCTTCGAGTCGTGATCGTAGAGGATGAGGACATCATCAGGAAGGGACTCGTCTGCACAGTGGACTGGCAGAGCATGGGCGCTTGCATCGTCGGCGAGGCTGCCGACGGAGAGGAAGGACTGCAGGTCGTCCGGGAACAGCAGCCGGATGTCGTCCTGACGGATATCCGCATGCCGCGCCTTTCCGGGCTCGCGATGGCCGAGGCATTGCGGCAGTCGGGCAGCCATATTGCCATTGTCTTTTTGACGAGCTATGCAGATTTCACCTACGCACAGGAGGCCCTGCGCCTCGGGGCGGTCGACTACTTGCTGAAGCCCGTGGAAGAAGAGGCATTGCGCGCCGTCCTGCAGAAGCTGGTGCGGGCAGGGGGAGAGAAAGGAAGACAGGCAGAGCGCTGTCTGCCGGAACTGGTGGACTGGTTGGACCTCTTGCAGCAGGACAATCTCAATCCCTATGTACGCGATGTCCTCGGGCTCATCGCCGCGCACTACAGGGAGCGGCTGAGCGTCGAGCAGACTGCGGATGCTCTCGGCATATCCGCGAGCTACCTCTCGCGCAAGCTCAAAGATCAGACCGGTCACACCTTCAACTCGCTCGTCACGCGCTACCGCCTGCAGCAGAGCCTCTCCCTGTTGCGCGAGGGGCGGCTGCGCGTCTACGAGGTGGCCGAGCAGGTGGGCTTTGGCGACTACAAGAATTTTGCGCAGGTCTTCCGCAAGTACCTCGAGATGACGCCCTCCCAGTTTATGCAGGGCCTTTGAATGAATCAGAGCAGAAAGAGAGAGATACATGAAATCCACGAAACCATACGGATCCTACATGATCATCAGCGACCTCGACGGCACAATCATCCCGCACGGCGGTGTCGTGTCGGAGGCGAACAAGCGAGCGATTGAATCGTTCCGCGCGGGCGGCGGCCACTTCGGCATCGCGACGGGCCGCACGCCGGAAGCGGCGGCGGGCTATCTAGGCGGCGTGGCCATCACGGCACCGAGCATTTTCTTCAACGGCTCGATGCTCTATGACTGGCCGCACGAGCACGTCCTTGTGACGAAGCCTTTGACAGCACAGGGGGCACCTGACCTCTGGCCGCGCTTTGCCGCGCTTTGCCTCGAGCGTTTCCCGAAGGCCTGCATCGAGGTTTACACGCAAGAGGACTGCCACATCATCAGTAATCCTGCAAATGATGACCCGCGCCTGCCGCACGAGCATTACCGCTACTGCCACAGCGACCTCGCGGAGGTGGCCGACGTCAGGAAGACGCCGTGGCTCAAGTTCTTTGTCTGCGCCGACCCGGCGGACCTTCGCGAACTCGAGCGGGAGGCAGAAGCCTTTGGCACGGCCGCCTGCTCGCATCACTTCTACTCAGAGGCCAATTACCACGAATTTGTCGCCAAGGGCGTCTCCAAAGGCTCGATGCTCGAGGCAATCCGCCAGATGCCCGAATTTTCGCAGACAAAGATCATCGCGCTCGGCGATTACCTCAATGACAGGGAACTCCTGGAGGCCGCGGACATCGGCATCGCCTCGGGCAACGCGCACGATGAGCTCAAGGCACTTGCCGACTTCACCGGCTGTCGCGCCGAAGATGATCTGATTGTCTGGCTGCTCGAGCATTTTGACCGTTTGACGGGCAAGTGACAACAAAAATCCGCTAAATCCTAACAGCTGCGGATGGTACAAAACGAACAACCCTCCTATAATTGAAGCGTAACAGATAGAAACGCTAAGAAACAATTATGGGAGGGTTTTTTGATGGGAATCTCTTTTGACGCAACGAATCAGCAATTCCACCTCTATAACGATCGGATCAGCTATATCATGAAGGTCCTGCGCGACGGCCATCTCGGCCAGCTCTACTTTGGCGCACGACTGCCGGAAAACCGCGACTACGGGTATTTTGTCCACACGGATTACTACCGCCCGACCAGTGCCTATGTCTTTGACAACGAGTACGGATTCTCGCGCGAGCACCTGCGCCAGGAGTACCCGTCGTACGGTACGACGGATTTCCGCGAGGGAGCGGTGGAGATTGCACAGCCGGACGGCAGCCACATCACGGATTTTTGCTACGTCTCGCACGAGATTGTCGCAGGTAAGCCGAAGCTGCAGGGCCTGCCGGCCACGTATGTGGAGGAAGATGCGGAGGCAGATACGCTGCTGGTGACGCTGCGCGATGAGAAGACGGGCGTCGAGCTCGTGCTCTCGTACACGATCTTCCGCGATTTCGACGCGATTGCCCGCAATGTCCGTTTCGTCAACAGGGGCAATGAGACCGTGGCGCTCACGCGCGCGATGAGCCTTGCCATTGACCTTCCCGATGCGGACTACGACTTCGTCCAGTTCTCCGGCTGGTGGGGCCGTGAGCGCCAGAAGAACGCGACGCATCTGCGCCCTGGCATCCAGTCCATCGGCAGCCTGCGCGGCCAGTCGGGCCATGTCCACAACCCGTTCTTCATCCTCAAGCGCCCGCAGGCGGATGAGCAGCAGGGCGAGGCCATCGGCTTCTCGCTCGTCTACAGCGGCAACTTCCTCGCGCAGGCAGAGGTCGATACGTTCGATGTCACGCGCGTGACGATGGGCATCCATCCGCAGGAATTCTGCTGGCAGCTCGCGCCTGAGGATTCATTCCAGACGCCGGAGGCTGTCATGGTCTGGTCGGATCATGGCCTCAACGGCATGAGCCAGAACTACCACAAGCTCTACCGCACGCGTCTGGCGCGCGGTGTCTGGCGCGACAAGGTGCGCCCCATCCTCATCAACAACTGGGAGGCCACGTACTTCGATTTCGATGAGGAGAAGCTCGTGCGCATCGCCAAGACGGCGCACGATGTCGGCGTGGAACTCTTCGTCCTCGATGACGGCTGGTTCTCCACGCGCTGCGGCGAGACGAGCGGCCTCGGCGACTGGTGGCCGAACACAGACCGCCTGCCGAACGGCATCACGGGCCTCGCGGAGCGCATCAATGGCCTTGGCATGAAGTTCGGCCTCTGGGTCGAGCTCGAAATGGTCAACAAGGACAGCGAGCTCTACCGCGCGCATCCCGACTGGATCCTGCACACGGAAGGCCGCCACGCTTCGCATGGCCGCAAGCAGTACGTGCTCGACTTCTCGCGTCCGGAAGTCGTCGACTACATTCACGACTCCATCTACAAGGTCCTGAGCACGGCTAAGGTCGACTACATCAAGTGGGACATGAACCGCAGTATCACGGAGTGCGGCTCTTCGGGCTGGGGGCCTGAGCATCAGGGCGAGATTTTCCACCGTTACATCCTCGGCGTCTACAGCCTCTACGAGCGGCTGACGAGCGAATTCCCGAACATCTTGTTCGAGTCCTGCGCCTCGGGCGGCGGCCGCTTTGACCCGGGCATGTTCTACTACGCGCCGCAGTGCTGGACGAGCGATGACTCCGACGGCGGCGAGCGCCTGCGCATCCAGTACGGCACGAGTTACGCCTACCCGGTGTCCTTCATGGGCTCGCACGTCTCGATTGCGCCGAACCACCAGATCTTCCGCAATACGAGCCTCAAATTGCGCGGCGACGTGGCCTACTTCGGCACGTTCGGCTATGAGCTCGACCTCGGCAAGCTCTCAGCAAAGGAGCTCGATGAGGTCCGCGAGCAGATCCGCTTCATGAAGAAGTACCGCAAGCTGATCCAGCAGGGCACGTTCTACCGCCTCAAAGACCCGTTCACGGGCAATGCCGTAGCCTGGATGGTTGTCTCGGATGACCGCCGTCAGGCAATTGTCGGCTACTACAAGATGCTCGCCCACCCGTGCACGCCGTACACCTGGATGAAGCTCGCCGGCCTCGATGAAGCGGCTGACTACACGGTCCGCATTGACGACCGCGAGGAGATGGGCCAGTTTACGGGTGCCGAGCTCATGCGCGCCGGACTCGATACGACGGACTTTTCTGCTGGCGAGCAGAGCCGTGAGGAGGGCAGGCACTGCACGGACTTCTGGTCGCGCTTGTTTGTCGTCGAGGCGAAGTGATTCCTTCATTGATAAAAGAGAGAGAATGAACAGAGAAAAGATTCCCCGACAATCCTGTCGGGGAATCTTTTACGTTTTGGGAAGATAGCGGCGCTGGCGCTGCCGGTATTCCTTTGGCCTCATGCCGACCCTGCGCAAGAAGGCGCGCGTGAAGGAGTCGCTTTTGGCATAGCCGCACGAGCAGGCGATGGATTCGATGGAAAACGTGGTGGTCTCGAGCAGATGCTTTGCCTTGGTGATGCGGCAGTTCTCGATGTAGACGTGCGGGGAGACCCCGAGATGTTTCTTGAAGAGTGTCGTCATGTAACTGCGGTTAAGGTTCATGTAATCGGCGAGGTCCTGGATGGTGAAGGGCTCTTCGATGTGTAGGCGGATGAATTTCGTCATGTGTGCAATGTAGGCATTGCCGTCTGTCTGCGGGAGCAGCTCGCGCTGCGCCTCTGAGAGGATGGACAGGAACTGCAGCAGCAGCCCCAGGCGGTAGTAGCGGCCGGATTGCGTAAAGCTGTTGTGCTGCAGCATATCCTGGACATAGGCGGCGAGCTTCCATCCCTGCTCTTTGGTGCAGGAGAAGATGGGCTCATCCTGGCTCAGGCCGAGTGATGCGACCATCTCAGCAGCGCGCCTGCCGCTGAACGCGACCCAGCTGTACGTCCACGGCTCCGTTTGGTCGCTCTTGTAGATGGTCTGATAATCCGGCTCAATGAGGAAGCCCTGTCCGGCGCACAGGTGATACATGTGCTGGTTGACACAGAACGTCCCCTTCCCCGCAAGGATGAAGTGGATCAGGTAATAGGAACGCACGGCCGGGCCGTACGTATGGCCGGGATGTGTCACAGAATGGCCGAATGTCGTCAGGCAGAGGTCGCCTGTCTCATCGAAGGGTGTATTGCAGGTCTGTATATCTTCCATGATTCCTTCCTCCCGATTAATCTGCTTCTATTATACGTCATCCCTCAAAAGATAACAAACGATAGGAATCCATTTGCAAAGGACAAACGACTGATATTTTTTATAAAAACCATTGACAATAGACAAGACTGGTTGTATGATTGTAAACAATCTACCAAGGAATCATACGGTATACAAAATACTCAAAGGAGGACGAACTTATGAAGTTCTTAGGTAAACTCAGTGATTTCATATCGAAGTACATGGCGGCTTTCGTCATCATTGTCGCTGTCATTGCCCTGTTCCAGCCGTGGACGTTCAAGTGGGCCGCGCCGAATATCGCGATGCTCTTGGGCATCGTCATGTTCGGCATGGGCACGACGCTGCGCCTGCGCGACTTCCGCCTGGTATTCCAGCGTCCGCGCGACGTATTCGTCGGTGCTCTGGCACAGTTCACGATCATGCCGGGCCTTGCCTGGCTGCTCGCCAAGGGCTTTAACCTTCCGCCGGAGCTCGCCGCTGGCGTCATCCTCGTCGGTACCTGCCCAGGCGGCACGTCTTCGAATGTCATGACGTATCTGGCACGCGGCGACGTCGCGCTGTCCGTCTCGATGACGATGACGACGACAATCCTCGCCCCGGTCGTCACGCCGCTTTTAACCTGGTGGCTCGCCGGTGCCTGGGTTGAGATTTCCCTCTCGGCCATGATGATGTCGATCGTCAAGGTCGTCATCGTACCGATTGTCGGCGGCATCATCGTCAACTCGCTGTTCGGCAACTTCATCCAGAAGTACGTCAAGCTCCTGCCGCTGATCTCCGTTGTCGCTATTGTCCTGATCGTCGGCGGCGTCGTCGCGGTCAGCTCGCAGCGCATCATGGAGACGGGCGCTCTCATCATGCTCGTCGTCATGCTCCACAACCTGCTCGGCTATGCACTCGGCTTCGGCATCGCTAAGGCCCTGCACATGAACATGGCCAAGGCCAAGGCCATCTCCATCGAAGTCGGCATGCAGAACTCCGGCCTCGCTACTTCCCTCGCCATGATGCACTTCGGCGCAGCAGCAGCAATCCCGGGTGCAATCTTCAGTGTCTGGCACAACATCTCTGGTTCGCTTGCCGCGAACTACCTCGCCAGCCGCATGACGAAAGAGCAAGAGAAAGAGCCGGCAACGCAGGAATGACCTGCTGTTCCCCACAGTCAACGTAAATAATCCCATAAATTCACCGAAGTCAGGAAAAGCTCCCATGGTGCTGCGCGCACGTGGGAGCTTTTCTTTTGTAACAGGTACGCTATAATTAAGACAGAATAAAGAAAGCGTCAGAGAGAAAGGACAGGAGACCATGATCAAGAAACACATCTACATCCTTGCGACGGGCGGGACGATTGCCGGCAGAGCAGCGTCAGAAGAGGCGACGACAGGGTATGAGGCCGGTGCCATCGGCGTTGCAGATCTCTTGGCGGCTGTGCCGGAGATCCGCCGCTATGCAGAGGTGGAAGGCGAGCAGATTGCCGCCATTGACAGCAAGGACATGCGGGAAGTGATCTGGCTGCGCCTCGCCGCGCGTTGCAATGCGCTGCTCTCGCGTGAGGATGTCGATGGCATCGTCATCACGCACGGCACGGATACGATGGAGGAGACGGCGTATTTCCTGCATCTGACGGTCCACAGCGAGAAGCCAATCGTGCTGACGGGGGCCATGCGTCCCGCGACGGCCATGAGTGCCGATGGCCCGATGAACCTCTTGCAGGCCGTGCGCGTCGCCGCCGACGATGAAGCGGCGGGCAAGGGCGTCCTGATCGTGCTTAATGGCACCATTGAGAGTGCTCGCGATGCCGTCAAGATGCATACGACATCACTGGATACATTCCGCTCGCCGGAGATGGGATTGCTTGGCAGCGTGCAGGACGGCGAGCCTGTCTTTTACCGGAGTCCGCTGCGCCGCCATACGGTCCATAGCGCGTTTTCCGTCGAGGGCATCGCTGCGTTGCCGCGCGTCGCCATCCTCTACGCGCATGCTGACGACGACGGCTTCCTCGTTGTGGCGGCCCAAAAGGCAGGCTGTCAGGGCATCGTCTACGCGGGCATGGGCAACGGCAGCATCCCCGAGCGCGCGGAGGCGGCACTTGCCGAGGCTGTTGCAGAGGGCATTGCCGTCGTGCGCAGCACGCGCAGCGCGGCCGGCCGCGTGACGAGGGCCGAGGCATCGTACGAGGCAAATGGCTTCATCGCGAGCGACACGTTGAATCCCGCGAAGGCGCGCGTCCTGCTGCAGCTCGCTCTGCTGAAGACGAGTGACACGGCCTCCATCCGCACGATGTTCTCTATTTATTGAATTGATTGGGTCGATAGGGAAGGATGATATCATGATTGATGAACACGAATGGCGCAGCGTCCTGCAGGTCGCCAAGGACGGGACCTTCTCGGCTGCTGCTAAGCATCTATACATCTCACAGCCGTCGCTCTCGCAGTGCATCAAGAAAGTCGAGACGGAGCTCGGCGTGCGCCTCTTTGACCGCAGCCAGACACCGCTCGCGCTGACGCCGGCCGGCACGATATACGTGCGCCAGGCGAAGGAGATCCTGCGCATCCAGCAGTCGCTCGTGCAGGAGGTCGCGGATCTCTCGGAACTGCGCACAGGCAGCCTGACTATCGGCAGCTCGCGCACGCGGACGGCCTGCTTCCTCATCGACCCGCTCGTCGCCTTCCACCGCCAGTACCCGGGCATCCAGCTGGCCATCAAGGAAGCGCCCGTGCGTACGCTCGAGGAGTACGTCGCTTCTGGCACCGTCGACTTCGCCCTGCTCTACGGCAACTCCCTGCGCCCGGATTTCACTTCTGTCGCGCTCTGCCGCGAGCACACGATGCTGGCCGTGCCGAAGGCGCATCCGCTCGCGAGAGCCCATGCGGAGGACAAGGCTCCGGGCTTCCCGCGCATCTCGTTTGCCGCTATGTCGGGCGAGCCCTTCATCCGCCTGCAGCCGACGCGTCAGATGGCGGAGGTCTACGAGAAGCTCTGTGAGTCTTCGGGCGCAAAGCCGCAGGTGATCTTTGAGGCGAACAGCATCATCGAGGCGTCAGAGCTCTGCGCGGCGGGGCTCGGCGCGACACTCGTGACTGACATGCTCGTGCAGAGCTGGCGTTGGAAGGAGCAGGCCTTCTTCTTTGAGCTCGAGGAAGAGGTGGAGGACCGCCAGCTGCTCGCCGTCTGTAGCAAGCAGCGCCAGCTCTCCCTTGCCGCACAGCGCTTTATCGACTTCCTGCGCGCCGACTGACAGCAGCCTATAGGTTTCTCGAATAGACACTATAAGCAGAATGTATTTTCTTGATAGCTGTATTTAATGGTAGAATAGGAACATCCAATACATACATGGAATCATCTATCGGGAACTGGAGCAAACAGGAATCCTGCTTCCTATTCACTACTCGTCAACAATCGGGAGGGGACAGCAATGTCAAGGGAAATTTCGCGCCGCACCTTCATCAAGGGCGCAGCGGCAGCCGGTGTCGTCCTGGCAGCGGGATCGTACTTCACCTGGAATGGCCGGAACATACCGGAAAAAGTCCAAAAGGGGGATGTCACATACGATGTTCTGATCATCGGCAGCGGTGGTGCCGGCATGCGCGCCGCGCTCGCTGCAGCGGAGAACAAGGACCTCAAGGTTGCCGTGCTGACGAAGCTCGTGCCGACGCGTTCGGCCTCGACGATGGCACAGGGTGGCATGAACGGCGTCACGGGCGTCACGGACCCGAACGACAGCTTCGAGTCGCATGCCTTCGATACCATAAAGGGCGGCGACTACCTCTGCGACCAGGATGCCGTCGAGTACTTCGTCGAGCGCGCCGGCAAGAACATCTACGAGATGGACTACATGGGCTATCCCTACAACCGCCAGGATGACGGCCATTTCCATCAGCGCAAGATGGGCGGCCACGCCCATGCACGCGCCGCTTACTTCGAGGACCGCGCCGGCCACGCGATGGTCCACACGCTCTTTGAGCAGTGCCTTGCGCACGACATCGACTTCATCTCCGAGTGCCAGATGCTCGAGATCTCGATGGCGGGCGAGAAGAGGGACAAGCTCGCTGGCGTCGTCGCCATGGACATGCGCAGCGGCAACATCATCGGCATCCCCGCCAAGACCATCGTCATCGCGACGGGCGGCTACGGCCGCGCCTACTGGGTCCGCACGTCGAACCCGTACAGCTCGACGGGCGACGGCATCGTCGCCGGCATGAACGTCGGCATCCCGTTCAAGGACCCTGAGATGGTGCAGTTCCACCCGACGGGCCTTTCTGTCAACGGCGTCCTGCTCTCTGAGTCGAGCCGTGCTGAGGGCGCGCTGCTCGTCAACAAGGACGGCGAGCGCTTCATGAAGAAGTATGCGCCAGAGAAGATGGAACTTGCGACGCGCGACATCGTCGCCCGCGGCATCGCGACGGAGATCGAGCAGGGCCGCGGCATCGGCGAGGGCATTACGGCCGGCGTCTATCTCGACTTCACGAAGATCCCACCCGAGCGCATCCACCAGCGCCTCGGCCAGGTCGCAGACCTCGCGAAGCGCTTTGCCGGCGTTGACATCACGAAGGAGCCGGTCCTCATCAGCCCGACCTGCCACTACTCAATGGGCGGCCTCGAGATGGCCGACTTCCACACGGGCGAGACGCGCGTGCCGGGCATCTACACGGCCGGCGAGTGCAGCTGCGTCTCGGTCCACGGTGCCAACCGCCTCGGCGCCAATTCCCTCTCGGAGGTCCTCGTTTTCGGCCACACGGCCGGCGACGGCGCCGCAGCCTACGCTAAGGAACACAAGTACGAAGGCAGCCAGGACCAGCTGACGAAGGACAGCAAGAAGTGGCTCGACTCCTTCGAAGAGGTCACCTCGCGCCCGCATGACGGCAATCGCACGGTGCCGGAAATCCGCGACGACATGGTCAAGACGATGTGGTTCAAGGCCGGCGTTTTCCGCAACGGCCCGGACCTCGAGGCAGCCGCCAAAGAGCTCTCCGTCCTCGAAGACCAGTACAAGAACTGCTACGTCGGCGACCCGTCGCACATCTACAATACGGCCTATGAGCAGTACATCGAGCTCGGCAACCTCCTGCAGATCTCGCAGGCCATCGTCCAGGGCGCCATTGCCCGCAAGGAGAGCCGCGGAGCGCATACGCGCCGCGACTTCCCGAAGCGCGACGACAAGAACTTCCTTAAGCACACGCTCGTATTCAAGGAGGACGGCAAGTACCGCTTTGAATACAAGGATGTCGTCGTCACGAAATATGAGCCGAAGGAAAGGAAGTATTGATCATGGCTACACTCAGAATCCATCGCTTTGTAGAAGGGCGCAAGTGGGTGCAGGACTACACGGTCGAGGTCACGAAGGGCATGACGGTCCTCGAGGCCTTGATCAGCATCAAGGAGCATCAGGACCCGACCCTTTCCTTCACATGCTCCTGCCGCTCGAGTATCTGCGGCGCCTGCGCCGTGCGCGTCAACGGCAATGCCGAGCTCTCTTGCGAGAAGCTCGTCGCTGACCTCATCGCGCGCTACCAGACCGAGACGCTGACAGTAGAGCCGCTCGGCAACTTCCGCGTCATCCGCGACCTCATCGTCGACTGGGACCCGAAGTACGCGCGCATCAAGAAAGTCAAGCCCGTTGTCCATCCGAAGGACGAGTTCAGCGCCGAAGACGGCTGCCGCCAGTCGCCGGCCGACTTCGACAAATACAAGAAGTACGCCGGCTGCATCCTCTGCGGCTCGTGCGTCTCGGAGTGCAACAAGAACACGCTGAACCAGAAGGACTTCCTCGACCCGTTCGCCTTCGTCAAAGCGGAGCGCATCACGGCTGACTCGCGTGACAAGGACCCGAAGGAACACCTCAAGGCCGTCCTCGACGCCGGTCTCTGGCGCTGCTTCAACTGCCAGGAATGCACGGCGAAGTGCCCGAAGCATCTCGACCCGGCTGGTGCCATCGAGAAGCTCAAGGCTGCGACGTTCAAGTACCACCTCGACGACAATGTCGGTGCGCGCCATGCCAAGGCAATCTACGACGACATCCAGGAGTCGGGCACGCTCGACGAGTCGAAGCTCAACATCAAGTCGGAGGGCTTCTTCATGGCTGGCCTGCGCGCCCCGATGGCCCTGCGCCTCATGCATGTCGGCAAGATGAACCCGCTGGAGTCGCATCCGGTCAATCCGGAGGTCAAGACCATCGCAGCCATCGTCAAGGCGGCAGAGAAAGAGGAGGAGTAAGCGATGAAATTTGCATTTTTCCCGGGCTGTGTCCTCAAGGGGGCTGCAGCCGAAGCCTATACCTCCATGCAGAAGGTATGCGAAGCGCTCGGCATCGAGCTGGAGGAGATCCCGAACTGGACGTGCTGCGGCGCCTCGCACGCGCAGGGCGTCAATGACCTCGCGGCGCTCGCCGTCAATGCGCGCAATATCTCGATTGCCGAGAACATGGGCCTGCCCATCCTGACGGTCTGCAACACTTGCACGCTGCAGCTGCGCACGGCCAAGTACCGCCTCGACCACGATGCGGCGCTCAAGGACAAGGTCAACGCTATCCTCAAGGAGGCCGGCCATCCGTACGAGTACAAGGGCACGAGCGAAATCACGCACTTCCTCTGGGTCCTCGATGACCATCCGGAGCTCTTCGAGGGCAAGGTCACGGACGCACTGCAGGGCACGAAGATCGCTGCCTACTACGGCTGCCATATCCTGCGCCCGCAGGACATCATGAGCCATGAGGACGGCAAGTACCCAGAGTCGCTGGAGCGCCTTGTCCGCCGCTTCGGCGGCACGCCGGTCTGGTTCGACGCGCACCGCAAGTGCTGCGGATTCCACGCCCAGCTCGCCGCCGAGCACGATGTGCTGACGGTCACGGGCCAGATCGTCGACAGCGCCGGCCGCGCCCATGCCGACCTCATCGTCACACCGTGCCCGCTCTGCCAGATGCAGCTCGACATGTACGAGCCGGAAGGCCGCCAGGCTGTCCAGTCGTCCGTCGAGATCCCAATCCTTCACCTGCAGCAGCTCATCGGACTGGCACTCGGCATGAGCAAGAAGGACATCGGCTTCGACCGCCATGTCTCGGCGCAGGAGAAACTCAAGATCGGCTGATCCCGCACCTATACTTATACCTATAAGACAACATCACACACAAAAAGGCATGCCCCTGATTCCGGGGCATGCCTTTTGTGTGATATTGCGATTATTTTGCGAGCAACAGGCCGACGCGTTTCTTGACCTTTGTCAGCGTCTTGTTGGCGATGTACGTCGCGTGCTCGGCACCCTTGCGCATCTCCTCTTCGAGATAAGCGCGGTCCTCCATGAGACGCGCGAAGTTCTCGCGGATTGGGCGCAGCTCATCGGCGACGGCCTGCCCGACGGCAGCCTTGAAATCACCGTAGCCTTTGCCGACAAATTCGGATTCGATTTCCTCCATGGTCTTGCCCGTGATGGCCGAGTAGATCGTCATGAGGTTGCTGACGCCCGGCTTTTTATCCGGGTCAAAGCGCACGCAGGCCTCGCTGTCCGTGACGGCGCTCTTAAATTTCTTGAGGATAGTCTTCTCATCATCGAGGATCGAGATCGTGGCCTTCGGGTTCGTGTCCGACTTGCTCATCTTGCTTGTCGGATCCTGCAGGCTCATGACGCGCGCGCCGGCCTTCGGGAAGTAACCCTCCGGCAGCTTGAAGACCTCGCCGTACGTGTGGTTGAAGCGCGTGGCGACATCGCGCGTGAACTCGAGGTGCTGCGTCTGGTCAGCGCCGACCGGCACGTAATCCGCCTGATAGAGCAGGATGTCGCCTGCCATCAGGGCCGGGTAGGTGAAGAGGCCGGCATTGATGTTGTCCGGATGCTTGGCCGACTTGTCCTTGAACTGCGTCATGCGCGAGAGCTCGCCGAACTGCGAGCAGCAGTCCATGATCCAGCCCATCTCGGCGTGGCACTTGTTGTGGCTCTGTACAAAGACAAGGCTCTTCTCGGTGTCGATGCCGCAGGCGAGCAGCAGGGCGAAGGCCTCGCGCGTCTGCTGGCGGCGCTTCTGCGGGTCAATGTGGATGGTCATGGAATGCAGGTCGGCGATGAAGTAGTAGCAGTTGTAGTCCTCCTGCATCTGCTTCCAGCTGCGGACTGCGCCGAGATAGTTGCCGAGCGTGAAGACGCCCGTCGGCTGGATGCCGGAGAGGATGATTTTTTTTGTTTCGTTTTCCATGATGAAGCTTCCTTTCTGTTCATCGGCTCAGCTGTCAGGAAAACAAAAATCCCTGACAGTATCTCTTATACTGCCAGGGACGAAATTCTCGCGGTGCCACCCTGTTTCATGGACGAGCCATGCACTTAGCGGAGCACAGGCATGCTCCCGGCAACTGACGCGTGCCTGACGTCGCAGCCTACTGCTCCCGGACTATTCCCGAGAGGTTCAGTGCGCCCTCAGCGACCCATTTGCCAGACTGCATGCCATCCGGATCGCAGCTCCCCGGACTCTCTGCAGGCGCTCATCTGACGTTATCCTCGCTTCAACGGTTTCATATTGTCTCTACCATACCACTGCGGCCCCTGTCTGTCAAGCGGATGGAAGCGCATCAGAATCGGTACTCTTTTGGCACGGCATTATAGCTCGTGTGCAGGAGTTCGTGTGCCTTGCCCTGGCCCGGTTCGCCGAGGAAGTCGCGGTAGAGTACCTGCAGCACGGGATTCTCGTGCGACTTGCGGACAGGCAGATTCCGGTCAATCTCGTAGAGTGCCTGCATGCGCTTCTTCTTGACGGCGTTCGTCGTGCCGACGGGCTGGCCGCCGCCGCCGATGCAGCCGCCGGGGCAGGCCATGACCTCGATGAAGTCATAGGGCGAGATGCCCTTGCGGACCTGCTCCATGAGAACCTCCGCGTTCTTGAGCGTGTGCGCGATCGCGATGTGCAGCGTATGGCCGCCAATCTCGAGCGTGCACTCCTTGATGCCCTGGAAGCCGCGCGCCTCCTGGAAGTCGAGATGCTCGAGCGTCTTGCCCGTCAGCTTGTCGCAGACCGTGCGCAGGGCGGCCTCCATGACGCCGCCCGTCGTGCCGAAAATCGCGCCGGCGCCCGAGGCCGTGCCGAGCGGGCTGTCGAAGTCCGTCTCAGGCAACTGGCCGAAGGAGAGGCCGACGTATTTGATGAGCTTGATGAGCTCGCGCGTTGTCAGCACGATGTCGACATCCTGTCGGCCCTCGCGGCCCATCTCCGGGCGCGCCGCCTCGAACTTCTTCGCCGTGCACGGCATGACGGACACCGTCACGATGTCCTTGGGGTCGATGCCGGCAGCTTTGGGGTAGTACGTCTTGGCGACGGCACCGAAGATGCTCATCGGCGATTTCGTCGAGGAGAGATGAGGCAGGCAATCACTGTAGTGCTTCTCGACGTAGCTGACCCAGCCCGGGCAGCACGAGGTCATCATCGGCAGGACGCCGCCGTGCTGCAGGCGGTCAAGGAACTCCGTGCCTTCCTCCATGATCGTGAGGTCGGCGCCGAAGTTCGTGTCGAAGACCTTGTCAAAACCGAGGAGGTGCAGCGCCGTGACCATCTGGCCTGTCACGATGGCACCGGGCTCCATGCCGAAGGCATCGCCGAGGGAGACGCGCACCGACGGCGCGACCTGCACGATGACATGCTTCTTCGGATTCTGCAGCGCGTCGAGCACCTTTTCCGTATCGTCTTTCTCGACGAGCGCGCCCGTCGGGCAGACGAGGCTGCACTGGCCGCAGAGGATGCAGTCCGTCGTCTCCATCGGCTTGTTGTAGGCCGTCGTGACGATGATGTCGCTGCTGCGCCCCGCATACGTCAGTGCCGCGATGCCCTGCACATCCTTGCAGGCGCGGATGCAGCGGCCGCAGCGGATGCACTTCGATGGGTCACGCACGATGGCCGGATTCGTCACGATGCGCGGCTCCTCCTTGCAGACCGACGGCAGCGAGGAATGCTGGATATTGAAGCGGCTGCAGAGGCGCTGCAGATCGCAGTTCTGGTTGCGCGGGCAGGAGAGGCAGTCCTTGTGGTGGTTGGCGAGCATGAGCTGCAGGATGGCGACCTGCGTGTCGCGTACAATCTGCGTGTCCGTGTGGACTTCCATGCCCTCCCAGACCTCTGTCGAACAGGCTGCGAGCAAGCGGCGCTTGCCGACTACCTCGACGGAGCAGAGGCGGCAGCGCGCCTTGATGCGCTGGTCCTCGTGGTAGCAGAGATGCGGGATATCGATGCCGAGCTCCTGCGCCGCCTGCATGATCTTCGTGCCCTTCGGCACGGCCAGCGGGATGTTGTTGATGGTCAGGTGGACCATCTCTTGTTCTTGATTCGTCATTTTTGCAGTCTCCGTACTCATGCGCGCGCTCCTCCAATATCAAAGAGATCCGGGAAAACCTTCATGGCCGACATCAGCGTGTTCTGTGCCGTCTCGCCGAGGCCGCAGAGCGAGGACATGCTCATGACGCGGGCAATCTTGATCATGATGGCGATGTCCTCGCGCGTGGCCGTCCCCGCGGCCATCTTGTCGAGGATGATCTTGATGTGGAGATTGCCCTCACGGCACGGCGTGCACTGGCCGCAGCTCTCCTCCCAGAAGAATTCCTGATTCATGCGCAGGAAGTCGAGCACGCTCGTGCGCTCGTCGATGACGAGCATGCCACCCGAGCCGACCATGACGCCGGCTGCGCGCAGATCCTCGTAGGTGTACGGCGTGTCGAGGATGGAAGCGTCCGCAATCTTGCCCGAGGCGCCGCCAAACTGGATCAGCTGGATCTTGCGATCGTGCTGGATGCCGCCGGCGAGGTCGTAGAGGATTTCGCGCACCGTCGTGCCGAACGGGATCTCAAAGACGCCCGGGCGGTTGACATTGCCCGCCACGCTGATGAGCTTCGTGCCAATCGACTCGCCGCTGCCGCAGGAGGCGTAGACGCCTGCATCGTCGAGCAAGAGGTGCGGCACGAGCGACAGCGTCTCGACATTGTTGAGGCAGGTCGGGCGGGCGAAGACGCCGCTGACCTTGATGAACGGCGGCTTCATGCGCGGCCGTCCCGCCTTGCCCTCAATCGAGCGGATCAGGGCGGTGCCCTCGCCGCAGACGTAGGCGCCGGCACCCGAGTAGAGGTGGATGTCGAAGTCAAAGCCGCGGCCGAGGATGTTCGTGCCGAGGAAGCCGTAGTTCTTCGCCTGGCGAATTGCGTTCAGGAGCAGCGGGCGGTAGCAGGCGTACTCCGCGCGCATGTAGATGAAGCCGTCCGAGGCGCCTACGACGTAGGCTGCGATGATCATGGCCTCGATGAGATTGAACGGGTCGTGGCAGATGAGCTCGCGGTCCTTGAAGGTCGTCGTTTCGCCCTCGTCGGCATTGCAGATGACGACCTTGCGTTCGCCGCGGACGGCGCGTGCCTGCGACCACTTGCGGCCGAGCGGGTACTCCGCGCCGCCGCGCCCCTTGATCTTGACCTTCGTCAAGAGGTCTGTGATTTTCTCCGGGTCCATCGTCACCGCCTTGCGCAGCGCCTCGAAGCCGCCGACATTCATGTAGGAACCGATCGACGAAGTGTCGTACTTGCCGAAGTTCTTGGTCAGAAAATGTACTTGCATGTGTTAACCTCCTCCAGCTCAGGGCAAAGAGCGCAACAGCGCTTCAATCTTTTCCTGCGTGTCGAGATGGTCGTAGACGTGCCCGTTGATGCGCACGGCCGGTGCGCGGTCGCAGGCGCCGATGCAGGTGACCTGCTCGAGCGTGAAACGGCCGTCGTACGTCGTCTCGCCGAGTTTGATGTCGAGCAGCTGCTCGAGCGTCGAGATCAGGCGGTGCGAATCGACGCGGTTGACGCGGCAGGCCGGCGAACAGCAGACCTGGATCGGATACTTCGCGCGCGGCACCGGCGAGAGCTCGCTGTAGAACTTCAGGCAGTCAAAGATATTCGTCACGCGCATCTTGAGGCGGTCCGCGATGTAGTAAGCCGTCGGCTCTGGCACATAGTGGCGCTCGTTTAGTGCCTGCACCTCGAGCAGGATGCCGACAATCTGCGTCGGGTCGCAGTCGTGGGATTCAAGCACTAGATCGATGCGCTCCTGCAGCTCACTCGGCAGAGGATATTCCTTCGTCAAGGCAGTAAGCATAGTAACCCTCCTAAAAGGCAAAAAGGTAGCATACCAATACACAGAGATAACATCCTCATTATAGCGTATTTTTATGCAAAAATAAATGGAAAGGTATCTTGGAAGTGTAGCCCGGCTTACAATTTTGTGGTATAATGTACTTGCCCGAAGGTGTCTTTGTAAATAAGACCAACATTGTGGGGGGATTGAATATGGCAATCAAGAACATTGAAATGGACCGTCGTGACAGTGCGAGCTATCGCAAGATGTTGAAACGAGGAGGTTTCCTTTCTGCAAGTTACTTGTCCGTCAGTGGCTTTGACGTCAATCAGCTCAAGAAACTGGCGAAACGCGGAGAGCTCGATGCCGTGCGCTGTGCAATCGGCAAATCCATCCGCTGGTACTACCGGGAACGGCAGGCCGAATCCGCTCACCTTCGTGGCTTGGCTTGAGCCAGGCCCGTGCCAGGAGGCACGCCAACCTCAGGCCAATTGAGGCAAAGACCGGTCATCCGGTCTATTTTTTTCTGCAAGATTTGCTTTTTGTTGTTACATTTAGGGGGGAATCCTTTGACCTGGTTCACACTCATCATGATCGTCATGGTCGTCTCCATTATCTTCGGCCTGCTCTTCACGACGCGCTACCTCTTCTCAGGCAGGGCTCTGTTTTGGGCCCGCATCACCATGCTGCTGTTCGACGTCATCGGCATGGGGTGGTTCCTCGGGCGCGCCATCCTCTATCACCTCATATCGGGGCCGAGCCTCATCATTGAGACGGTCATCGTCGGCTTCATGACGCAGCTGATCTGCACAGCCTTTGTGCTTGTTGCAGTCATCATCCGTTTCTTCTGGCGCCGCATGATGGCTGTACCAGTCGACGAGAGCCGCCGGCGCCTTCTGCGTCATGCCGCCGTTTATCCCGCTGTGGCCGCTGGCCTGAGCATTTACGGTGGCTTCTGGGAGCGGACGGCCACCGTCGAGCGCGCTTATACGATACCCGTCAAGGGACTCGGCGCGGGGGAGGGGTACCGCCTCGCGCAGATCAGCGACGTCCATCTCGGCAGTTTCTTTTCCGTCGCCGAACTCGATTCCCTGCTGCGCCGCATTGCCGCCCAAAAGCCCGATATGCTCACCGTCACCGGCGACCTCTTTGACGACGTGACGCAGAACGAAGAAGCTGCCAGGATTCTCAATCGATACGCCGATGCATTTCCCGACGGCATCTGGTTTGCGTTCGGCAATCACGAGCACTTCCGCGGCATCGATACCATCCGCAAGTATCTAGCCAAAACGCGCATCAACGTCCTCATCAATGAGAGCCGCAAAGTGCCCGGCAAGAACCTCTACATGCTCGGCGTCGACTACCCGATGGACCGTTCCCATTTCGAGGCACAGCGCAAGAATTACATGCAACAGGCCATCAAGAATCTGCCCGAAAATGTCCCCTCTATCCTGCTCGCCCATCACCCCGAATGCATCGACGACGGAGCCGCCCATAGCATCGCCCTGACCCTGACTGGTCACACCCACGGCAGCCAGTTCGGCATCCTCGGCCAGCCGCTCTTCCCCGTCTTCAAATACACCCGCGGCCTCGTCAAACTCGGCGATTCCTACGGCTACGTCCACAGCGGCAACGGCAGCTGGTTCCCTTTCCGCCTCGGCTGCCCACCAGAGATCGCGTACTTTACCTTGACAAATGCATAAGAAAGTACAAGAAAGCGAGCATCCTGTGAGTGGGGATGCTCGCTTTTATTGGGCTGTACCTATATGTTTACCATTAAACGCCTAGGTCAAGCGGCAAATCGGAAATGTCTTTGAGGCGCTTTCCTTCAATCAGGGTTTGAAGGAGTTGTTGGGTATCTTCTGCAGCTGGTGTCTCGGCGGCTAATTCATTGACGGTATCGACGAGCTCGTAGAGTGCGAAGTGGTAGAGACAGTCGATGTCACCAGTACCGAGCGCTAAGGAGGCAAGGCGGGATGGTGTTGGCTCGCCCGTGACGACGACGATATGAGGAAGGCTGCCCTTGCGATTGCGGATAAGATTCAAGGCTTCGGTACGACTGTTTTGGGCACGGTCGCTTCGCATCGTCCATTTTGCGGATACGGAGGCATGCAAGATTGGCTTGCCTCCATTTATTTTACGGATGGCGGCAGACTTTGCTGTATGGTCATCGACAATAGCTTCTGATGTATTGAGCTCTTCGTCTGTATAGAGATCACGATAGACAATGATGTCCGGTGCTACCATGTAATCGTTGCCGAGAGCGGCAGATAAATGAGAATCTCTCTTGACTAGTGCGTTGAGATAGGCCAGGTGCTCGTACTGTGCAAAGTCTGAGGTCTTGATGGCGTTCTTATTGCCGAGTTTCAGGATATGCCAGTTGCCTGGACGGATATGTTGCAGTTTTGGAAAGGTTGAACGCAAGAATTCCATAGTCTTCTCTTCAAAGATGCTGCCGCTTGTCTGCCCCTGGGCCTTCTGGCGTTTCATATAGGTTGTAGGTTGTTCCTGGGCAATGTCCGCGTGCAGGGTAACTTCCTGCAAGATTCTCTGGTGGATTCCTTGTGCGAGTTGTACGGATAGCTTGTTGCTCCGGTCTGCGTTGGACGGTATGCCACCTGCATCGACAGAAAGAATTGTGTCCAAGAGTTGCTTATGAAATATACTCCTCTCGTGTGAGAGTAAAACCTTGCTTACTGGCATAGAGGGCCTCCTTTATCTTTTCTCCTACTGCCTTTGCGACAGGGGGTGGGAATGCATTGCCAATCATGCGACAAGCACGTGTTTTAGTCTTGCCGAATACCCATGTATCGGGAAAACCCTGGATACGGGCAATCATGCGCGGAGTCAGCCGTGGCATGCCGGTAAATTCAGGATCAGGTGCCTTGTCCGCGATGCTCTTGCCTTCGACCTGCATCTCTGCCCAGGCACGACGGGCACGTGTAGGCCCCAGGTCCGGACCGCCATGCTTCTTGGAACCTCCGACGATGGTAGGTGCAATCTTGTCTGCCTGTTTTGCCCATTTCCTGGCACCTTTCCAGCCAGCTTCTGCCATGAGGTCTTGCAGGAGCGCGCCGACTGTCGGTGTCTGTTCAGGATGAGGCGCTGGATATGAAAATGTGAAACGGCCTGGCTCGTCATTGCGGATGCCGACAATGACAACCCGCGGCCGCAATTGTGAGACGCCGTAGTCGGACGCTTGCAGGAGCTTGATCTGCACGTCGTATCCCATGTGGGCGATGGAACGCAGTATGTATTCGCGGTATTCGCGGAATGACGGGTCAAGGAATCCACGTACGTTCTCCAGCATGATGGCTCGGGGCTCAATCTCGCGGACGAGACGCAGCGCCTCTGGGAAGAGGTCGCGCTCATCATCAGCGCCGAGTTGCTTGCCTGCAACAGAAAAAGGCGGACAAGGGACGCCGCCAGCGAACAGGTCGACGCCGTGATATGGCTTGCCGTCAAAATCATGGACATCTGCGCAGATTATAGGCCACTCTGGTCGATTCTCTTTTAAGATATCGCAGTATTCTTTTTCGTATTCTACTAATGCTACATGTACAAATCCCGCCATCGCCAGCCCGAGGGCCTGCCCGCCGGCACCTGCACAAATCTCGACACAAGTCAGCATAGTTACTCCTTTTGGTTCGTTCGTTGTCTATTCCTTCATTATATCATAAGATAGGCCTATGCGATATAAACGGCATTCAATCTGCAACTTGGCGTTGTCAAGACAGTTGCCTTGTGCGATAATGAAGAAAAAGTTGATTTTTGAAAGGATCGGTCGTTATGCGCAAGGTAATTGTCGTGATTGATATGCAGAATGACTTCATCGATGGAGCACTGGGCACGAAGGAGGCGCAGGTGATGCTGCCGCGGCTGGTGGAGAAGCTGGAGCGGGAGGAGGCGCTGCTGGTGTTCACGCAGGACACGCACGGTGCGGATTACCTTGAGACGCAGGAGGGGAAGAACCTGCCGGTGCCGCACTGCATCAAGCCGGAGAAGGGCTGGGAGATTGCACCGTCGCTGAAGCCTTTTGTGGAGAAGGCGGCGGCTGTTGTGGAGAAGCCGACCTTTGGCTCGCTAGAGCTGCCGAAGGTCATCGCGGGGCTGGAGCCGGATGCGATTGAGCTTGTGGGGCTCTGCACGGACATCTGTGTGATCGCGGATGCGATGATCCTCAAGGCGGCGTTCCCGGAGGTGCCTGTCTCTGTCGATGCGTCGTGCTGTGCTGGCGTGACGCCGCAGAGCCATGAGAATGCGCTGCAGGCGATGAAGATGTGCCAGGTCACTGTCCGCTGATTTGCGGAATGATGGCTGAATGGGTGAGTGAGATGGAGAGGAGCGGCTATGATGTTTGATGTCACGAAACAATTCTCGTTGACGGGTAAGGTCGCACTGGTGACAGGTGGTGCGTACGGTATCGGCTATGCGATTGCGAAGGCATATGCTGATGCGGGCGCGAAGATCGCGTTCAACTGCCGCAGTCAAGAGCACATGGACAAGGCACTGGCGGATTACAAGAAGGACGGCATTGAGGCGCATGGATATCTCTGTGATGTCACGGACGAGACTTCGGTGCGCGAGATGGTTGCCGATATCGAAAAGACGCTCGGCACCATCGACATTCTTGTGAACAATGCAGGCATCATCAAGCGCACGCCGATGCTCGAGATGGAGACGGCGGATTTCCGCCAGGTCATTGACATCGATCTGACGGCGCCGTTCATCGTCTCGAAGGCTGTGCTGCCCGGCATGCTGCGCAAGGGGCATGGCAAGATTATCAATGTCTGCTCGATGCTCAGCGAAGTGGGGCGCGAGACGGTGGCGGCGTACACAGCGGCGAAAGGCGGTCTCAAGATGCTGACGAAGAACATCGCTTCGGAGTTCGGCGACCGGAACATCCAGTGCAACGGCATTGGGCCAGGCTATATCGCGACGCCACAGACGGCGCCGCTGCGCACGCCAGGCCATCCCTTCAATGCGTTCATCCTATCAAAAACACCGGCGCACCGCTGGGGCACGCCGGAAGATCTCATGGGCCCTGCCGTGTTCCTGGCATCGGACGCCTCTGATTTTGTCAATGGCCACATCCTTTACGTGGACGGCGGCATTCTCGCCTATCTGGGACGCAATCCCCAGGGCTGATGCTCACCAGATGGCCAGGATGAGCCCTCCTGCTGCAATCATCGCGATGGCGCAGGCGTGGACGAGGCTGACTTTCTCACCGAACAGGATGACGGCCAGGATGACGGCAAAGACGACGCTGAGCTTGTCGATCGGTGCGACCTTGGAGACGGGCCCGTACTTGAGCGCGAGGAAGTAGAAGAGCCACGAGGTCGCGCCGGCGATACCGCTCAGGGCGACGAAGAGCAGGCCCTTCTTGTCCTGCAGCACCTCTGCCATGTGCGAGAAGTTTCCCTGCACGAAGACGACACCGATCAGGAACACTGCCATGATGACGGCGCGCACGGCTGTCGCGACGTTGCTGTCGATGCCCTGCAGGCCGACCTTGCCGAAGATGGAGACGAATGCCGCGCTGACGGCGGAGAGCAGTGCGTAGAAAAGCCATGGTTCCATGTCAATCATCCTTTCTTGTCTTGAAAATTATTATCTAAAAAATATGATTCTTATATGAATTATGATACAGTATCTGCCTGCAGATGGCAAGAGCAATTGTCGCCTGCCAAACGACCTCTGAGCGTCCCTCCTGTGTTAGACTGAGGTCAGTCTGATACAGAAGGCCATCGGGCATGGCAAGGTGGAGCTGATGGCGGCGGATTTTGGCCTGCCACGGTATGGGATCGGCGAGCATCTATGACGGCGCAAACTTCACATGTTTTTTGACACGATCCGGGCATCACTCTCTGCTATGATGGAGATGCGCAGAGAGGAGAGGATAATATGACAATCAAGGATTTCTTTTTTAAAGGCAAGAAGGGCACTGGCTCGAAGAAGCAGAAGAAGAGCATCAAGCCGACGGTCGAGGAGTTTGAGGCGCTGGGGCCCAACCCGTCGCCGAAGGCGGTGATGAAGCTGTTCTCGCGCTCGTACCGCATCCTGAACGATGTGGAGCTGCAGAATGCGGACTACCCGGCGATGATGTTCGCGGAGTTCGACGATGGTGCGCAGACGCCGGATGAGCTGCCGGGCGCGGTAGGCGAGTTTGGCCGCTGCGCGGACAACCCCATCCCGGTCAACGGGCCGACGGGGCAGGTCACGTATCTGTCGCGGCTGCTGACGGCGGACACGGAGAGCCGCATGGCGTTCCACCGCCTCGGCTCGACAACGTCTCATGTGCTCGACGCGATGGTGGACATCTTCGAGCTCGTCAGCGTCGACGGCACGCGTTACGACCGCCTATATCTCGACATGTATCACTTGGGCCAGTCACAGAAGGCGCCGGAAGGCTACCGCCTCATCGGCGAGCTTACCGGCATCACCGGCACGAGCATCGGCAGCAGCCGTGACTTCCCGCTGCACATCGGGCAGGACGCCTTCGAGTACGCCTGCTCCATCTTTGGTGCACCGGTCGTATCGTCGACGCTCAAGGATATGGATCTCGAGAAGGCGCGCGGCCTGGTCAAAGCTATGGGGAAAGGGTAAATCGATAAGCAAAAAGGAAGTGCCGATGAGCACTTCCTTTCTTGTGTATATGGGTGTAGGATTGTGGAACTCAGTGGGCGCTGCCGAGGAGGATCAGGCGGATGCCGAGCGCGAACATGGCGAGCGAGAGCAGCATGAGGATGACTTTCGACTTTGTCTTCTTGGAGAGTTTGGCGCCGATCTGGGCGCCGATGGCGGCGCCGATGGAGATGCAGATGGCGGGAATCCAGATGATGTGGTCGAGCATGAAGTGGCTGACGACGCCGAAGGCGGAGGAGCAGGTCAGCACGAAGTGGCTCGTGGCCGTCGCGACGTGGACGGGGAAGCCGAGCAAGTAGATCATCAGCGGTACGTGGATGACGCCACCGCCGATGCCGAAGATGCTCGAGATGAAGCCGACGCCGAGGCTGGCGATGATGCCGAGCGTGCGGTTGTACTGGAAGTCTTCCGACACATCCATGGCGTTGGAGACGGGCTTATGGGTGGAGTTCCAGTACATGATGACGGACATCAGCAGCAGGAATATGCCGAAGTAGAGGTCAAGCATCGTCGTGCTGAACTTGTTGACGATCCACGAGCCGAGCACGGCGCCGGGGAGCGTGGCGATGGCGAACGGGATGGCGGCGCTGAAGAGCACACGCTTCTGGCGGATGTAGGCAAGCGTGCCGCTCATGGCGTTGGCCATGACGACGACGAGCGAGGTGCCCGCAATCTGGGCCGCCGTGTGGAAGTAGGGGTAGACGCCGCCGTCCGACAGGAACAGGATGAAGATCGGCACGCAGATGAGGCCGCCGCCGATGCCGACGAGCGTGCCGAATGTGCCGACACCGATGCCGAGCAGCAGGAACAAGAGGATATCCATGTGGGAAAAAGACCTTCTTTCTTTGTGGTGAAGTGATGCTGATGCCATTATACCATAGAATGGGATGGGAGGTCGGACGAAAACGGTATGGTGGTTATAGCTGTGCGGTATGCAAATTTTTGTTCGACTTTTCTGTCCACTCAGCAGGGATTTTTCGGGCAAAGCGCGAATTATTCTAGCAAGATTACGATATAGGAAAGCGAGGCTGGCTATTATGAAACGTTTTATGGATGAAGATTTTCTCTTGCACTCGGAATTTGCGGAAGACCTGTATCACGAATACGCCGAGAAGCTGCCGATCCTCGACTACCACACGCACATCCCCGTGCGGGACATTGCGGAGAACCGCGTCTACCACAATCTGACGGAGGTGCTCGTCGACAATCCCGTCGCACGGCGGCTCATGCGCGCCAATGGGGTCAAGGAGCGCTTCATCACGGGCGGCGAGGCACCGGCGCGCGAGCGCTTCCAGTACTTCGCGGAGTCGCTCGCACGGGCGGCGGGCAATCCGCTCTACACGTGGGTCCATCTCGTGCTCAAGCGCGTCTTTGACTGCCACTACGTGCTCAGCGGAGAGACGGCAGACGATGTCTGGTCGGTCTGCTCGGAGAAGTTCGCAGATGGCACGATGACAGTGCGCTCGCTCCTGGAGCAGGGCAATGTCGAGGCGGTCTTCACGGCTGACCATCCGGAGGACAACCTCAAGTGGCACCGCCAGATCAGGGAACAGGGATTCCCTGTGAAGGTGCTGCCGGTATTCCATCCCGATGCGGCGCTCGACATTGCCAATCCGGAGTGGGGCAATTACATGCTCTACGACCTCGGCCAGACGGCGGGCGTCGAGATCTCGACGATGACGGAGGTGCGCGAGGCGCTCGCGAAGCGCATCGCCTACTTTGACAGCATGGGCTGCCGCACGGCTGACCACGCCTTCCCGCGCATTGTCTACCGTGAGGCGGAGGAGTACGAGCTCGATGACATCGTCGGCCGCGTCATCAACAGCAAGGGGGCGCCGACGCAGGAAGAAGTCGAGAAGTACCAGACGGCTGTCCTGCGCTTCCTCGGCAAGAAGTACGCGGAGCGCGGCTGGGTCATGCAGCTCCACTACGGCATCCTGCGCGATACGAACAGCAAGATGGCGGCAGGGCTCGGCAGCGGTGCGGGCTTTGACTGCATCAGTGCGAGCAGCGACGGCGAGGGCCTCGCGGCGCTCCTTGACCTGCTTTCGCGCGAAGAGGCATTGCCGAAGACCGTCGTGAGCTCGATGAACCCGTCGGACCAAGTCGTCATCGGCTCAATCCTCGGCGCCTTCCAGACGGAGGATGCGGGCCATCTGCAGCTCGGCCCGTCGTGGTGGATCAACCAGACGCCGCTCGGCATCCGCGCGCAGCTCGGCTACATGGCGAGCCTCGGCATCATCGGCACGGCCATCGGCTTCTCGACGGATGCGCGCAGCGCCCTGTTCTGGCCGCGCCACGAGTACTACCGCCGCATTCTCTGCGATGTGCTCGCCTCGCTCGTCGAGGAGGGGCTCTATCCGTCCGACAAGGACGCGCTGGGCCGCCTGATCCGTGATGTCTGCTACGAGAACACCAAGAAGTACTTTGGCATCTGATGCATACACGCAGGATGCCCCGGGCCTATCCGACATAGAAAAAGGACTGCCATCTGGCAGTCCTTATTTTTCTTCGTGGCGGAGTGGAGAGGATTCGAACCTCCGCACCGGTTACCCAGTCTAACGATTTAGCAAACCGTCCTCTTCAGCCTCTTGAGTACCACTCCATATGGCGGAGAGGGTGGGATTCGAACCCACGGTGCATTGCTGCATCACCGGTTTTCAAGACCGGCTCCTTAAACCACTCGGACACCTCTCCATATACAGTAAGCCTATTATAGCAAAAACAGCACAAGTCTGTCAACTCGAAGCGGGCTGTCCGCCATTGCAGTACGAAACTAGACCTGCTATAATGAACTGAGGCATAAAAAAGACCCGCCTTCTAGTTGGACGCTGTAGGCGGGTTTTTAGATAAACCTACTATAGAGGGCTGCCGCTAGGCGGTGCCACCTTATTTATCTTTATTATAATCGATTCGGGGGCTGTTGGCAATGAAAATTGCGTTTTTTGATTCGGGCATTGGCGGGCTTTCGGTGTTGCATCACGCGATGCGCGTATTGCCAAATGAGCAGTTCGTCTTTTACGCGGATGAGGACAATGTGCCATATGGTGTCAAGACGAGGGAAGAGGTCATGGGCTTTGTTCAGCAGGCGTTCGACTTTCTCGTCGGCTGCGATGTCAAGGCAATTGTTGTCGCCTGCAATACGGCGACGTCGGTGGCTGTCCGCGAGATGCGTCACCGCTATGATATCCCGATCATCGGCATGGAGCCGGCGGCCAAGAAGGCGCTGGACCTCGACGGCGAGCACCGCGTGCTCGTGGCGGCGACGCCAATCACAGTGCACGGCAAGAAGATGCAGATTCTCATCGATCGCTTCGACAAAGACCATCTCGTCGACCTGCTGCCGCTGCCGCGCCTCGTGGAGTTCGCGGAGCGCGAGGAGTTCCGCTCGGGGGCGGTCCGTGCGTACCTTGAGCAGGAGCTCGGCCGCTTCCCGCTTGCGGATTACTCGGCGCTCGTGCTCGGCTGCACGCATTTCAACTACTTCAAGGACACGATGCGCGAGATCATGCCGGAGAACATGCACTTCGTCGACGGCAATGAGGGAACGGTGCGCGAGCTCATGCGCCAGCTCGATGCGCGCCACGGGCTCGAGAACCTGCCCCAGACGGTCGACTACTATTACTCCGGCCGCCGTGTCGAGGATGCGGCAGAGCTTGCGCGCATCGCGCGCTACATGGAGCGGCTCAACCTCGTCTACGAGATTCACTGAATTCACTGGATTTAGCGGAATGGGCAATATTCCTCTGAAAATCTTGACTTTCCCACTCTTTTGTTCTAGGCTATAGAATGTGTTTGTAAAGGAAATCACAAAGTCGATTTGGAGGAGGGGTTCTCTTGCCCATCATTACCGAGCATCATGTGAATTTTTACGATACGGATGCGATGGCTGTCGTGCATCATTCCAATTATATCCGCTGGTTCGAGACGGGACGCGTGGCATATCTGCGCAAGTACGGCATCACGCTGGGGGAGATGATGGAGGACGGCTATGTCTTCCCGATTACGGAAGTGCGGGCCAAGTATGTGTCGCCGGGCCGCTTTGACGACGACATCTGCATCGAGACGCGCCCGAAGGCACTGACCAAAGCGAAGATGGCCTTCCAGTACCGCGTCTTCAACAAGGCGACGGGCGAGCTCATGGTCACGGGCTTCACGCAGAACGTCTTCACGCATCGCGAGAGCGGCAAGATCACGCGCCTGCCGGAGAAGTACTACGCAAAGCTCCAGCAGGCCATGGCTGACGAGGCCGACTGGCAGGAAATGCAGGCAAAAGAGGCACAAGGAACTGCATCGCGCCGGAAATGAGCCGGTCATCACTTTGTTTTATTTTTGGATAGAAAGAATCAGGAGGAATCAACGTGACGGTATTATATGCAATCATTGCCCTGATCGTCGCTGCGGTCATCGTGGCGAAGTTGTATCTCTGCATCGCAGGCAAGGAGAAGATTGTCGTCAAGACGGATGCGCCTTTCGTGGTGGAATCGCAGACGGACGACGCAATCGTGATCTCGAAAAAACTGACGTTTGTCAATGAAGGCAAGCAGTGCGCCACCATCATGGACGCACTCGTGCGCCCGCAGCTGCCGTATGAGCAGTACGATGGCATCGAGGCACGTGGCAAGGCGGAGCGCGAGGGTGAACCGCGCGAGGACGATTACTTCGAGGCCGTGCTGATCCAGAAGCTCGGCGACCCGAACCACGAGGACAAGCTCAACATTTTCGCGAAGGTCAAGCTGACGCCGCGCAAGGGCATGACGCTCAAGGAAGCGCTCTCGCACATGGTCGACCTGCCGCTCGATGTCATCTGGATGGAGACGGGCCGCACGCCGTGGCATTACACGAAGGTCCGTCTGACGCTCTCCGCTGAGGAGATCGCCAAGCTCGCCGGTGTGGAACTCGTGAAGGACTGAGGGAGGAATTATCATGGCAGAAGCAAAACTCGATTTGATCCCGGTCCCGACGCGCATCCTGACCGAGAAAGACGATATTGTCGACAGCATTGAACGCTATACGAAGGGCAAGATCGGCCCGGATGACCTGCTCTGCACGGCAGAGAGTGTCGTCGCCATCACGCAGGGCCGCTTCGTGCGCCCGGAAGACCTCAAGATCACGCGTGTGGCGCAGTTCTGCTGCCGCTTCATTCCGGACTACGGCAGCCTGGCATCGCCGCACGGCATGCAGTCCTTGATGGACGTCGAGGGCAAGTGGCGTGTGGCCTTTGCGCTGTTTGCTGGCTTCCTCGGCAAGCTCGTCGGCCAGAGCGGCCTCTTCTACAAGTGGGGCGGTGAGCAGACGGCACTCATCGATGATGTAACGGGCACGATGCCGCCGTTCGACAAGTGCATCGTCTACGGCCCGAAGGACCCGAATGAGGTCGTCAAGAAGATCCAGCAGCGTCTCGGCTGCTTCGGTGCGATGATCGCGGATGTCAACGACCTCAAGCGCTCCCGCGTCGTCGGCGTGACGGACAAGGTCGATGGCCAGATGGCAGCGAAGCTGCTCATCGACAACCCGTTCGGCAATGCGAGCCAGAAGACGCCGATCTGCATCATCAAGAACTACAGACAGTATCAGGAGTCGCAGAAATAAAGACCGCTGCCCGGCAGCGGGAGAGGTGTTGTACCGCGAAAACTCGAGGTAGGCACCTCTTTTTTGTTCCAGTGCAAGATGTGAAAGAGAGGAAGGTTCATCATGACAAGAACGGATCGGCGCATGGCAGACGCCCTGCGCCCGTATGAGATGCATCGTCATTTCCAGAAATATCCGGCAGGCTCGGTGCTCATCGAGATGGGCAACACGAAGGTCATCTGCGCGGCCTCCATCGAGGACCGCGTGCCGTTTTTCCTTCGCGGTACAGGCGAGGGCTGGATCGCGGCGGAGTACTCGCTCTTGCCGAGTGCCACGGAGACGCGCACGCAGCGCGAGGCCGTGCGCGGCAAGCAGTCTGGGCGCACGCAGGAAATCGAACGACTGATTGGCAGGAGCCTGCGCTCCGTCGTCGACACGAAGGCACTCGGCGAGCGCACGATCATGATTGACTGCGATGTCATCCAGGCGGACGGCGGCACGCGCACGGCCTCCATCACGGGCGCTTTTGTTGCGCTCGTCGAGGCGTGCGCTTCGTTCTACGAGAAGGGCAAGATCTTCCCCGTCAAGGACTTCCTCTCGGCCATCAGCGTCGGCGTCAGCCACGAGGGTGAGCCGATACTCGACCTCTGCTACGAGGAGGACTCGCGGGCCATCGTCGATATGAATGTCGTCATGACGGGCGCAGGGCGCTTTGTCGAGGTGCAGGGCACGGGCGAGGGCCGTCCGTTCACGCACGAGGAGCTCGGCGCACTCTTGGCGCTCGGTGAGAAGGGCTGCCGGGAGCTCATCTCGTATCAGAAGGATGTGCTCGGCGGCGAGCTCGTCTGGCTCGTCGGCCGGGAAGGCTGATTCAAAGAGGGTGAGAAGATGAAGAAGATCGTGATTGCAACGAAGAACAAGGGCAAGGTCCGCGAGATGCGTGAGGCACTCTCGCATCTGCCCGTTGAGGTCGTCTCTCTGGCGGAGTTCGGCGCGCTGCCCGATGCCGTGGAGGACGGCAAGACGTTTGCCGAGAACGCGCGCATCAAGGCGGCGTTCTACCGGCAGCAGACGGGCTGCGCCTGCCTCGCCGACGACTCTGGCCTGGAGGTCGAGGTGCTCGGCGGAATGCCTGGCATCTTCTCGGCGCGCTTCGCCGGCTTCCATGCTGACGATGCGACGAACAACGAGAAATTGCTCGCAGAGCTAAGGAAGGCCGGTGTTGAGTCGTCGCCGGCTGACTACCGCTGCGCGCTCGTCTTTGTCGATGAAGACGGCACGAGCCTTGTGACGGAGGGTCGCTGCGACGGCACGGTCCGCATGGTGGCAAAGGGGGAGAACGGATTCGGTTACGACCCGTACTTCTACACCGAAGACTACCCCGGCCGCACGATGGCCGAGATCAGCTTTGAGGAGAAGGACGCGATCAGTCACCGCGGCAAGGCACTGCGCGCGATGGTCGAGGAGTTGGAGGAGCGCTTGAGATGAAGATCGGTATCGTAAGTGACAGCCATGGCTCGACGCGTGCCATCGACCGGATGCTTTCCCATCCGGCGGCAGAGGGCGTGACGCTCTGGCTCCATGCGGGCGACATCACGCCGGATGCAGAGTATCTGGCCATGGTGACGGAAGGGAAGGCTAAGGTCCGCTATGTTGCGGGCAACAGCGACTGGCCGGAGCCCGGTGCCCGCTACGACGACGTCGTGGAGGCGGCCGGCCACCGCATCTTCCTGACGCATGGCCACATGTACGGCGTGCGCTTCACGACGAAGATGCTCTGCGATGCAGCCGGCGAATCGGGCTGTGACATCGCCGTCTACGGCCACACGCATGTCGCAGAGATCTCGACGGGGCACATCACTGTGCTCAATCCGGGCAGTGTCGCGCGCCCGCGCGATGCGATGCAGGGTTCCTTCCTCGTCATGGAGCTCGAGCAGGGCAAAGCCCCAGCCTGCCATCTGATCCGCCTTGCATGATTTTTTTGCAACATCATCATGCATGGAGTAAATAATTCCATAATCCTATCGATAATTGTTCCCGAAATAAAATTTTTCTTGCGCGAAAGAAGGATTTTAAAGGCGAATCACTAATATAAAATTTGAGTGACAAGCATCACATTGTGGCTGATCGCAGAGAGGCAAAAAAGTGAACTCGATTCGCTTTTTTCAAGGGTTCGCGGGCTTTCAGAAATGCTTGAAAGCCGCTATAAAATGTGTTATGATGAACCACAGATGTGTGATAAGTTGTATTTATGGGAGGGATCACTTTGCGAGAACTCGACGCAAAACAAATCACGGAAACCGTTGCACAGCTGTGCAAGGAGGCGGCTTATTACCTGCCGAAAGATGTCTATGAGGGCCTCAAGAAGGGCCGCGAGACGGAGAAGTCCCCAGTCGGCCAGGCTGTACTCGACCAGATCATCAAGAATGCGGAAATCGCACGCGATGAGGATCGCCCGTACTGCCAGGATACCGGCATGACGATCGTCTTCCTCGAGGTAGGCCAGGACCTCCACATCGTCGGCGGTGACCTCGAAGAGGCAGTCAACGACGGTATCGCCAAGGGCTACACGGAAGGCTACCTGAGAAAATCGGTCGTTGCAGAGCCAATCTTCAACCGCGTCAACACCCAGAACAACACGCCGGGCGTCATCTACACGAAGATCGTTCCGGGCGACAAGCTCAAGATCACGGTTGAGCCGAAGGGCTTCGGTTCCGAGAACAAGGGCGGCATCAAGATGCTCGTACCGGCTGACGGCCTTGAGGGCGTCAAGAAGGCTGTCATGGAGATCATCCTGCATGCCAGCATGAACCCGTGCCCGCCGATGGTCGTCGGCATCGGCATCGGCGGCACGATGGACCGCGCCGCTGTCATGAGCAAGATTGCCCTGACGCGTTCGATCGACTCGCATAACCCGATGCCAGAATATGCGAAACTCGAAGACGATCTCCTTGAGCTCATCAATGAAACGGGTATTGGACCGCAGCTCGGCGGCACGACGTCCTGCCTCGGTGTCAACATCGAGTGGGGCCCGACGCACATCGCCGGCCTGCCGGTCGCTGTGACGATCTGCTGCCATGCATGCCGTCATGCAAAGCGCGTTCTTTGATCTGTCGAAAGACTGAGCAAAACTATCAGGAGGAGAGATAATCATGGCAGAACCTATTCGCATCCATACCCCGTTCACGGAAGAAGATTCCCACAAGCTCAAGATCGGCGACAGCGTTCTCATCACGGGCGAGATCTACGCTGCACGCGATGCTGCGCACAAGAAGATGTGCGAGGCACTCGCTAAAGGCGAGAAGCTGCCGATCGACTGGCACAACAAGATGGTCTATTACCTCGGACCGACTCCGGCAAAACCGGGTGATCCGATCGGCTCCTGCGGCCCGACGACTTCTGGCCGCATGGATGCCTATACGCCGACGATGCTCGAGCAGGGCATCAAGGGCATGATCGGCAAGGGCTCCCGTTCGAAGGAAGTCGTCGATTCCATGAAGAAGAACGGCGTTACGTATTTCGCTGCTGTCGGCGGTGCCGCAGCGCTCATCGCGAAGTCCGTCAAGAAGTACGAAGTTCTCGCTTACCCAGAACTCGGCCCGGAGGCACTTGCCCGCCTGACCGTTGAGGATTTCCCAGCTATTGTTGTCATCGACTGCGAAGGCAATAACCTTTACGATGTCAACCAGGAGAAGTATCGTACCCTGAAGGGTTACTGATAACGAGAGAAGATGGGAAGCTTTTGGGAGGCTCGCTTGAAGGCTTCCTTTCTTTTTCAAGAATCAACAGGAGGTATAGAATGTTCCATACAACTTTTTATCTGCGCCGTCTGCACTCGTTAGTCGGCCTGCTGGCAATCGGCATTTTCCTCTTCGAGCATATCATCACGAATGCTCGTGCACTCGGCGGTGCTGAGTCCCTCAACGGTGCTCTGGCCATGATGGAGCTCATCCCGCATCCGATTTTCCTCGGCCTGGAGATCTTCGGTGTCGCACTGCCGATCCTCTTCCATGCCATCTACGGCATCTACATCGCCCTTCAGGCGAAGAACAACCCGGGCCGCTATGGCTACGTCCGCAACTGGCAGTTCGCATTGCAGCGCTGGACGGCATGGTTCCTCGTCATCTTCCTCATCTGGCATGTATTCTACCTGCGCATCTTCACGAAGGCCATCAACGGCACGCCGATCTCGTATGAGCTGCTGCATACGCTCTTCACGAGCAGCCCGATCACGACGCTGCTCTACACGATCGGCATGTTCGCAGCTATCTTCCATTTCTGCAATGGTATCACGACTTTCTGCATGACCTGGGGCATCGCCAAGGGCCCGCGCATCCAGAACGTCATCAACGTTCTCTCGATGTGCCTCTGCGCATTCCTCTGCCTTGTCACGATTGCGTTCATGGCAAGCTACTTTGTCATGTAAGACCCGATACGCTGTGTAAGAAAAGGAGAATATAAATGGCTAAGAAACCAGAAAATAAGATTATTGTCGTAGGCGGCGGCCTCTCGGGCCTCATGGCTACGCTGAAGATCTGCGAAGGCGGCGGCAAGGTTGACCTCTTCTCTTACTGCCCGGTCAAGCGTTCCCACTCCCTCTGTGCTCAGGGCGGCATCAACGCCTGCATGGACACGAAGGGTGAGCATGACTCGATCTACGAGCATTTCGATGATACGGTCTACGGCGGCGACTTCCTCGCTGACCAGCTCGCTGTCAAGGGCATGGTCGAAGCTGCACCGAAGCTCATCAAGATGTTCGACCGTATGGGCGTGCCGTTCACGCGCACGGCTGAAGGTGTTCTCGACCTCCGTAACTTCGGCGGCCAGAAGAACAAGCGCACGGTCTTCGCTGGCTCCACGACGGGCCAGCAGCTCCTCTACGCTCTCGACGAGCAGGTTCGCCGTTGGGAAGTAAAGGGCGGCGTCAAGAAGTATGAGTTCTGGGAATTCATCAAGATCATCAAGAACAAAGAGGGCATCTGCCGCGGTATCGTCGCGCAGAACATGAACTCCAACGAGATCGTCTCGTTCCCGGCTGACGTTGTCATCCTCGCAACGGGCGGCCCTGGCCAGGTATACGGCCGCTGCACGGCTTCGACGATCTGCAACGGTTCGGCTGTTTCCGCTGTTTACCAGCAGGGCGCTGAACTCGGCAACCCGGAGTTCCTCCAGATCCATCCGACAGCTATCCCGGGTTCCGACAAGAACCGCCTGATGTCCGAGGCTTGCCGCGGTGAGGGCGGCCGCGTCTGGGTTTACCGCAAGAACCCGCAGACGGGCGAAAAAGAGCGCTGGTACTTCCTCGAGGATATGTACCCGGCATACGGCAACCTCGTACCGCGTGACGTTGCATCGCGTGCCATCTACAAGGTCGTCGTCCACATGGGCCTCGGCATGCACAACCCGAACCGCGTCTACCTCGACCTCTCGCACATCCCGGCTGATTACCTCGAGCGCAAGCTCGGCGGCATCCTCGAGATGTACAGCGACTTCATGGGCCAGGATCCGCGCAAGGTCCCGATGGAGATCTTCCCGTCGATCCACTACTCGATGGGCGGCATCTGGGTCGATCGCGAGCATCACACGAACATCCCGGGCCTCCTCGCTTCCGGCGAGTGCGATTACCAGTACCACGGCGCAAACCGCCTCGGTGCAAACTCGCTGCTCTCGGCAACGTATTCGGGCACGATTTCTGGCCCAGAGTCCCTGCGCCTCGCACGCAGCGGCAAGCTCGGCTCTGCCCTGACGGCAGAAGAGCTCGAGGCTGCCCGCCAGGAGTGCGTCGCAGAGTTCGACAAGATCCGCAACATGAACGGCACGGAGAATGCGCATAAGCTCCATCACGAGCTCGGCGACATCATGTACAAGTACGTCTCCATCGAGCGCGACAACAACGGCCTCAAAGAATGCGTCAAGGAGCTCAAGGAAATCCTTAAGCGCTGGGACAACATCGGCGTTACGGACCACGGCACTTGGGCAAACCAGGAAGCGATGTTCGTCCGCCAGCTGCGCAACATGATCATCTATGCGATGGCCATCACGCAGTCCGCTCTGCAGCGTGACGAGAGCCGCGGTGCTCATGCGAAGATCGTCCTGAAGTCCGATTACGATAAGATGGACGACCAGCTCAAGGAAGCCCTCACGAAGAAGTACGGCAAGTTCCACTTCGACGCTGAGACGGGCCGTGGCACGACGGATGACGGCAACGACGACCTCGTATTCTTCGAGCGCAACGATAAGAAGTTCATGCGCACGACCATCGTTACCTTCGACCAGGAGAAGGAAGAGCCGGTCGTTTCCTACCGTGAATTCGAGCACTCTCTCATCAAGCCGCGTCTGCGCAACTATGCCGTAGCTAAGAAAGAGTAAGAGGGAGGACAAATAGAAATGGCAGAACAGAAAAAAGTCAGAATCATCGTCGAGCGCCAGGACGGTCCGAAAGAGAAGCCGTACAACCAGGAGTTCGAGATCGACTATCGTCCGGGCCTCAACATCGTTGCTGCCCTGATGGAAATCCAGAAGAACCCGGTAACGGTCGACGGCAAGAAAGTCCCGCCAGTGACGTGGGAATGCAACTGCCTCGAGAAGGTCTGCGGCGCCTGCATGATGGTCATCAACGGCAAGGCTCGTCAGGCTTGCTGCACGCTCGTTGATACGCTCAAGCAGCCGATCCACCTGCAGCCGGCCCGCACGTTCCCGGTCATCCGCGACCTGCTCATCGACCGCTCCGTCATGTTCGAGAGCCTCAAGCGCATCCACGGCTGGGTCGAAGTCGACGGCACGTGGGAGGTCAAGGATGCTCCGATCCAGAACCCGTACACGGCACAGACGGCCTACGAGATCTCGCACTGCATGACCTGCGGCTGCTGCCTCGAGGCCTGCCCGAACGTCGGCCCGCAGTCCGACTTCATCGGACCGGCTCCGACGGTACAGGCTTACCTCTTCAACCTCCATCCGCTCGGAAAGTTCGACGCTCCGAAGCGCCTGAACGCACTGATGGAGAAGGGCGGCATCACGAGCTGCGGCAACAGCCAGAACTGTGTCGAAGCTTGCCCGAAGAACATCAAGCTGACGACGTATCTCGCACAGCTCAACCGCGATGTCAACAAGCAGGCATTGAAGAATATCTTCAATCACTGAGCCTGATAAGACTGAGCAACGAGAGCCCCGCATCACGATCCTCGGATTGGGTGCGGGGCTCTTTGTATGCTCGGTGTACGCTCGGCGTATGCTCGGTGTGACGAGCATGCTTGATTATTTTTTTAGGATTCGCTATGATAGGAGTTATAGATTCAGACGTTACTGATTACGATTCAATGGATATATGGAGGGACGCTCATTGTCACGCGATAAATCCCAGGAGGACATCACGCTCCTCGGCAAGAAAAATGTCAAATACCACTACGATTATTGTCCGGAGATCCTCGAGACGTTCGAGAACCGTCATCCGGACAATGATTACTGGGTCAAGTTCAACTGCCCGGAGTTCACGGCGCTCTGCCCCATCACGGGCCAGCCGGACTACGCGACCATCTATATCTCGTACATCCCGGGCCGCCGGATGGTCGAGAGCAAGTCGCTGAAGCTCTACCTCGTGAGTTTCCGCAACCACGGCGATTTCCACGAGGACGTCGTCAATGTCATCATGAAGGACCTCATCCGCCTCATGGATCCGAAGTACATCGAGGTCTGGGGCAAGTTCCTGCCGCGCGGCGGCATCTCGATTGACCCGTACGCCAACTATGGCCGTCCGGATACGAAGTACGAGCGGCTGGCGGAGCACCGCTTCATGGAGCACGACCTCGTCGCCATGGATAAGGTCGACAACCGCTGAAACAGGCAGGGGAGGACGCAGATAGAGAAATGAAACGACAAAAGCGAATTGCGCTCGTCAACGACATCACTGGCTTCGGGCGCTGTTCTGTCACGGTGGAACTGCCGCTCATATCGGCCATGAAGATACAGGCCTGTCCCTTGCCGACAGCCATCCTCTCGGTCCACACGGGCTTTCCCGACCATTACCTCGACGATTACACGGAGCGCATGGCGCCGTACATCGCGAGCTGGGAGAAGAATGGGCTCGCATTCGACGGCATCTGCACGGGCTTCCTGGGGTCGGCCGAGCAGATAGCCATCGTGCTCGACTTCATCCGGCGCTTCAAGGGGGCGGGGACGCGCGTCATGGTCGACCCTGTCATGGGCGACTACGGCAAGCTCTACCCGTCGTACACGCAGGAGATGTGCGACAAGATGCGCAGCCTGCTCGGCGTAGCGGACCTCGTCACGCCGAACCTCACAGAGGCCTGCCAGCTGCTCGACATCCCGTATCCCACGGACGGGATTGTCACGGACGATGAGCTTTGCGAGATGGCAGAGGCCCTGGCGGCGCGCGGACCGAAGCAGGTCGTCATCACGGGGCTCCACGAGGGTGACACCATCAAGAACTTCCTCTATGAGGAGGGCAAAATCGCCATCGTGCGCGCGCCGAAGATTGGCGGCGACCGCAGCGGCAGCGGCGATGCCTTCGCTGCCATCGTCGCGGCGAGCCTGATCCGCGGCGAGGAGCTGGAGGCAGCCGTCCAGAAGGCCGCTTCCTTCATCAGCCGCTGTCTCGCCTATGCGCTGGAGCTCGACTTGCCATGGAATTACGGCCTGCCGTTTGAGGAATACCTGACCGAGCTTCGCTGAGGCGTTTTCTTTTGTTTTTGGGAGGGATTTCCATGATTGTCTATGCAACGCATGCCGGCGGCAAGTACCTGCCGCTCGATGAATCCTTGCGCGTGCAGCCGAAAGGCAAGCGCAACCTTTACGTCAACATCACGAACCACTGCAACTGCGCCTGCACGTTCTGCTTGCGCACGATGAAGCACATGGCCGAGCAGTCCTCGCTGTGGTTCAAGGGCAAGGAGCCGACGGTCGAGGAGGTCAAGGCCGCACTTGATACAGTTCCCTGGGATTACATCAAGGAGGTCGTCTTCTGCGGCTTCGGCGAGCCGACGATGCGCCTTGATGTGCTCTTAGAGCTCCTGCGCTACGTCAAGCAGCATCATCCGGAACTGCCGACGCGTCTCAACACGAACGGCCTCGGCGAATTGGAGAACGGCCGCGAGTTTGCTTCGGAATTCCAAGGCATCCTCGACACAGTCTCCATCAGCCTCAACGCGTCGAACGCTGAGCGCTACTTCGAGCTCACGCGCGCGAAGTTCGGCGTCCAGTCGTACGACGCGATGCTGACCTTTGCGCAGCACTGCAAGCCCTACGTGCCGAATGTCGTTCTGACGATCGTCGACCACGTCGAGGGGCCGGAGGAGATCGAGAAGTGCCGGAAGATCTGCGAGGAACGCGGCCTGACGCTGCGCGTGCGCCCGTATGAAGATTCTTGAGGCGTCGTTACGATCTTGAGTACCTGAGCAGATATCCTGGCAATACAACCGAATCGGCACAACAAAAGCGGCTTACATTTCTCTCGTAAATGTAAGCCGCTTTATACGTAGTTAACCATAAATAATGTGATCCTTCTTCAATATTCTGTTGTCATCTAGCAAATTTCCCTCGCGAACAGGAACTTTGCAAATATCTCATCATGCTCAGCTGAAACAGTTGTGATCTCAAAATCACGTTGTGCACATCTGGTTCATCTTGGTCCGTTACCGATAACATAGGAGATACCGACTACTTCTCGATGGATTCTCGATGATTTACCGTTACCCAGGGTTGCGTTCCTTCAATCCAGTTACTGACGTTGCGCTCCAGACTTCCATTGGCATCGAGCACGACTGGCGGCCCCTGGCCATCATTACGTGCATTCCCCGCGCTATGGATATTCTTGTACTTCACCAGTGCGCTTGCTAGTCAGGATGGAGAGAAGTTCTGCTCATCATAATCTTCAATAACCATCCACATCCTTTCGTGTAAGGTTTTGAAGAGCGCCTTTTTCGGCAGGACATGCACCTTCTGTCTTTCGACCTCCAGGACTACTCGGCGGTGGTTTGCTTGTCCATCTCCTCTTTACAGTTATATTATAACACGTGTGTCAGACAATTGCAATGCTTTACACAAGGCTGACAAAAATAAATTATTTCAGGTAGATTGTGTCAATTTATAGTATAATAGAGGAAAGACTTTAGGGAAAGAAGGTTCCATCTATGAAACACCTGATCATTGTCCGCGGCGGCGGCGAACTGGGCAGCGGCATTGCGCACTGCCTTCATCGCGCGGGATTCCGCGTTCTGATCCTCGAACAGAAGAAGCCGACGGCGACGCGGCGCAAGGTCACGTTCTCGGATGCCATGTACCGCGGTGAGTCGGAGGTTGAGCGCGTCAAATGCTATCGGGCCAAGAGCATCGAGGATGCGCAGAAGCGACTGAAGAAGGGGGAGATCATGATGATCGCCGATCCGGAGGCCAAGTGCGTGGCTGCCCTCAAGCCGGATGTGCTCATCGACGCCATCGTCGCCCACAAGACCCACGGCAAGGAGAAAGGCCTGGCTGAGCACACGATAGCGCTCGGGCCGGGCTTCTGCGCGGGCCGCGATGTCGATACCGTCGTGGAGACGGGACGCGGTCACAACCTCGGCCGCCTGATCTACGAAGGCTATTCTTCGAAGGACCTCGACCACGGCAATGGCACGGTCGGAGAGAACCCGAACATCGAGCATCTCGTCTTTGCCCCGGCCGACGGACGCGTCGAGATGCTGCGCACGATCTCACTGATGGTCAAGCAGGGCGAGGTCATCGGACAGCTCCACGTCAAGGACGGCGAGGCCGTCGAGATCAAGGCGACGATCGACGGCGTCCTGCGCGGCGCCATCTACGATGGCAGCAAGGTCGAGGCCGGTCAGAAAATCGCTGACATCCACCCGACGATGGGGCAGGAAGAGTGCTACACGATCTCGGACAAGGCGCGCTGCATCGGCGGCTCTGTCCTTGAGGCCGTCATGGCCTGGGAGAGCGAGAAGCCGAAGCATCGCTTCTTTGGCCACTGATTCCTGCCGGCTAGCAGATGAGGAGATGATGCGATGGGAAAGGGTGTTATCCAGTCTGTCCTGGACTTTCTCTTCCCGCCGCGCTGCCCGGTCTGCCGCGCTTACGTCGAGCAGCTCGGCGACTGGTGCCCCGCCTGCATGAAGGCGGCGCAGCAGCCTCATGCCATCCTGCTGCCCGCTCTATCGCAGCGGTTCATCGGGGCGGTCTGGGCGCTCGGCATTTACCGCGGCGGCCTGCGCAGCCTGATTCATGCGCTCAAGTACAGGAAGAAGCGCAGCGCCCTGCCGTGCATTGCTTCGTTCCTGCAGGAGAGCAGCTTCGTGCTGCCCGAGGGCGTCGACGTCGCTGTGCCGGTGCCGCTGCATGAAGCGCGCTATCGCCAGCGCGGCTTCAATCAGGTCGAGCTGATTTTCGGGGAATGGCTCAGCGCACACGGCATCGCCATGGAGCAGGCCCTCGTGCGCACGCGCAAGACGGAGCCACTCTACAAGATGGCGCAGCAGGAGAGGAAGAAGAGCCTTCAGGGCGCGTTCTCTCTGGCCTCAGGCGCAGACGTCCGGGGGAAGCACATCCTGCTGCTCGACGACATCCTGACGACGGGGGCGACGCTCTCTGGCTGTGCGACTGTCCTGTGCCAAGCCGGGGCTGCGCGCGTCGATGCGCTCGTCTTTGCCAGCGACCATCGCTGAATGGCATGGGATTCCATTCTGAGAAAACTTGGCTATTCCAGTTGTAATGTTGTATACTCCTGTTGTATAATTAAAGAATCCCATTTTCAATTGGTCATTTGTTGAATTCGAGATATAAGGGGGCTTTCACTTGTTGATGAATGGTGCAGAGGCTGTGCTCACGAGCCTGAAGAATGAAGGCGTGGACGTCGTATTCGGTTACCCCGGCGGCGCGGTGCTCACGCTCTACGATGCTGTCTATAAAATGAAATTCCCGCACATCCTGACGCGCCATGAGCAGGGTGCTGTCCATGCGGCAGACGGCTATGCGCGCGCGACGGGCAAGGTCGGCGTCGTCTTTGCGACGTCCGGCCCTGGTGCGACAAACCTCGTCACGGGCATCTCGACGGCCTACACGGATTCGGTGCCGCTCGTCTGCATCACGGGACAGGTGGCGAATCCCTATATCGGCAAGGACTCGTTCCAGGAGGCCGATGTCTGCGGCATCACGACGCCAATCACGAAGCACAATTACCTCGTCAAGAAGGTCGAGGACCTGCCGCGCGTGCTCAAGGAGGCGTTCTACATCGCCCGCACGGGCCGTCCTGGCCCGGTCGTCGTCGACGTGGCCAAGGATGTCTTTGACACGAAATTCGACTACTCGTATCCGGAGGCAGTGCACCTGCGCGGCTACAGCGGTGAGAACATCGGAGACGAGAGCGAGATTGACGCTGTCGTCGAGGCCATCCGCGCGGCCAAGAAGCCGCTCGTCTTTGCGGGCGGCGGCATTATCCTCTCGGATACCTCAGAGCCAATGCGCGACATCGTGCGCCGCCTCGGTGTGCCGAGCACGACAACGCTGCTCGGCCTTGGCGCCATCCCGGCCGACGAGAAGGGCTATCTGAGCTTTGCGGGCATGCACGGCTCGTACGGTGCCAACATGGCCATTCAGGAATGCGACCTTCTGCTCTGCATCGGCATGCGCTTCAGCGACCGTGTGACGGGCAAGGTCGATGAGTTCGCGCCGCACGCGAAGGTCGTCCACTTCGAGATTGACCGCGCTGAGATCAACAAGAACGTCAAGGCCGACTACAGCGTGCTCGGCGACCTCAGCTGGTCGCTGCCCCTCCTGCGCGACAAGCTCAATGCGTGCGAGGATGACTTTGCCTCTAAGTTCGCTCCGTGGCTCGAGCATGCGCTCGAGCTCGAGGCAAAGCATCCGTTCGGCTATCGCGAGGAAGGCGATGCCATCAAGCCGGGCGCACTCATCAGCAAGGTCAGCAGTCTCATGGGCCGTGATGCAATCGGCGTGACGGATGTCGGCCAGCACCAGATGTGGGCGGCACAGTTCTTCAAGGTCTACAAGCCGCGCCACTTCCTGACGTCCGGCGGCCAGGGCACGATGGGCTACGGCCTGCCGGCCGCGATGGGCGCCAAGGTAGGCTGCCCCGATACCCCTGTCGTCCTCTTCACGGGCGACGGCAGCATCATGATGAACTGCCAGGAATTCGCGACGCTTGCTGACAACGACATCGACGTCAAGGTCGTCGTCATCCGCAACGAGATCCTCGGCATGGTCGGCCAGTGGCAGCGCCTGTTCTACAACCACCACTACTCGCAGTCGGAACTCAAGGGCAAGACGGACCTCGTCAAGCTCGCGGAGGCCATGGGCGTCAAGGGCTACCGCCTGACGAAGAAAGAGGAACTCGAGACGCGCTTGCCGGAGATCCTGGCGGAAAAGGGCGCCGTGCTCATCGATGTCGTCATCCCCGAGGAGGAAGACGTCCTGCCGATGGTGCCGGGCGGCAAGCGCCTAGACCAGATGGTCCTCGGCTATCTCTGAGATTTCGCGTAGTTGGGTGTAGGAGGAATTAAAGATGAAGAAATACCTGCTTGCCGTGCTGGTCGACAACAAACCGGGCGTCCTGACGCATGTGTCGGGCCTCATCAGCCGGCGCGCCTTCAATATCGAGAGTATCTCGGCCGGCTATACGGAAGAGCCGGATGTCACGCGCATCAACATCGTCGTCTCCGTCGAGTCGGAGGGCGAGCTGGACCAGGTCATCCAGCAGCTCAGCAAGCTCATCGACGTCATCAAGATCGTCAACCTCAGCGAGGAGGACGCAATTGAGCGCGAGCTCGTGCTCATCAAGGTCGCGGCGACGCGCGAGACGCGCAGCGACATCGTCAACGTCGTCAACATCTTCCGCGCGAACATCGTCGATGTCACGCCGGAAGACATCGTCATCGAGCTCACAGGCGCACAGAGCAAGATCGACGCGCTCTGCGAGGTCCTGCAGGAGTACGGCATCATCGAGATTGCCCGCACGGGAGCCATTGCGCTCTCCCGCGGCCCAATCCCTGTCAAGAAGATGTGATTGGCTGAGAAAGCCATTCAGGATAAAGATCACGCATGCTTCATCTGAGGTATGCGTGATTTTTATATTCTTTGACAATGATTCCCATTAGTGATAAGATAAAAAAGCAAGACATCTGTCTTGTTCCAGCGATGGGCAGCACAGCCTATCAGAAACGAAAAGGAGGATGGATACGATGTTCCAGAAAACCGACTTTTGGATTGGCCTCGCAGTAGGTGCTGTGGCTGGCATCTTTGGCTACCGCTTCATGCAGGAGCGCGAGCAGCAGATGGCAGCTATGCAGCCGGCTGCACCGGCAGGCGAGATTCCTCTTGCTGAGCTCCAGCGCCAGAAAGAAGAACTCGAGGACCTCATCGCAGCCCAGCAGGCAAAGAAGAACTGATTTCTTGCAGAATGAGGGGGGAGACTGCCAAGACTTTTGGCAGTCTCTTTCTGTAAATGATATTCTGTCATACGTCAAGGGAGGAACTATCTTGAATCTCATGGGAAGTCTGCAGATCCCTACGAATAAACTGGACCTATTCATCCGTTCTGTCGAGATCGCTTCATATCTGCCTGGGCGCATCCGCCTGCGCAGCCAGAAACTTCGGGGCAACCTGGAGCTCGAGCGCCAGGTGCAGCGTGAACTTTGCGCGTTCCCAGAGCTCACGCGCGTGGAGACGAGCATCGTCACAGGCTCGATCCTCATCCACTATGAGCCGGAGACGCTCAGGCGGAATCCCGACCTGCGCAAGGTCGAAGAATATATCATGGCGCATGCAAGGAGGTAACTTAATGTCATACGTATCTGGTTTCATGATGGGGGCGGCAATCGGCAAGAGCATCCGGCAGATGTTCGGCGGCTCTGCCGCTGCAGCTCCATCCGACAATCCTGCTGTGGGACGTCGCGGCAGGGCAGCTGATCTGCCGCGACAGGCGGCGGCCGTTGGGGGCGCGCCGTCCTTTGCGCTCGTGTCGACGCTGCCGGGGCGCCGCCGCTACCGCGCGGCCCGCATCGCGCCCGCCATCGCAACTGCTCTGGAGGAGCACCTCTCATCGCTGGATTTCATCAAGGATATCCAGGTGAATGCGCTGAGCGGCAGCATCCTCATCACCTTCGATGAGGCCGACTGCCTGCGCGTCGATGCGCTGGCCGCCTGGCTCAAGGAGCATCTCTTCTCTGAGCCGTCATCCGCTGAGGCGGCCTGTGCCGGGCTCGATGAGTCGCATGCCGGCAGGGTCACGCGCAGCGTGCGCAATACCGGCCGCGCGTTCTCGGCCTGGATCAACCGCCACACGGCTGGCTGGTTCGACATGAGCTCGCTCGTCTCGCTGCTCTTTGCGCTGCGCGGCCTGCGCAAGGTGCTCATGACGTATTCTTCCCCATCGGGAGCGCAGATGCTCTGGTGGGCTCTGTCGTTGATGAGAGGATGGCGTACAGTATGATGTATGGGAGCTGTTATCTTCATCTGCAGACCGCATTGCCGCGCGAAGAGAGCGCGATGCTGGCTGCAAAGATCCGCCGATTCCGCGCGGTCCGGGCGGTGACAGTTGCGGATAAGCGCGTCCAGATATGGTATCGGGAGGCACTGCCCATCCGCGAGATCCAGAAGCTGGCCATCGCGACAGTGCGGCGCGTGCAGGAAGCCGCTGTGACGCCTTCGGAACGCCTGGCGGGATACCGCCGTGATGCGATCTTCTCACTAGCCAGCTTTGCCGGCATGGAGGTCTTGAAGCGCACGTCGCCGCAGCTCTTCTGGAGCATGAAGGTCGTGCGCAGCCTGCTGGTGCTCGCCATCGCGCGCAAGTTCATCCAGAACGGCGTGCAGGGCATGGTCAAGGAACACCGCCCAAATGCCGACACACTGACGGCTACGGCCGTCATCGCCTCGGTGCTCGCCGGCAAGCCGGAATCGAGCCTGACGCTGCTCGCCATCTCGAATGGTGCGGAGATGCTCACGAGCTATGCGGCCGAGCGCGCCCGCACGCAGATCTCTGGCCTGTTGTCCCTCGACCAGCGCTATGTCTGGCTCGTCGATGGCGAGGTGGAGCGCAAGGTGCCGGTCGAGCAGGTCAAGGCCGGCGACATCATCGCCGCGCATACGGGCGAGAAGATCGTTATCGACGGCCGCATTATCCGCGGCGATGCCGCCATCAACCAGGCATCGATCACGGGTGAATCGAATCCGGCCATGAAGCACAAGGGGATGCCCGTCTATGCAGGCTCCGTCGTTGAGGCGGGCGAGCTCGTCATCGCGGTCGAGAAGGTGGGCAAGGATACGAGCCTCGCGCATATCGTCCACCTCGTCGAGGAGGCACAGACGCGCAAGGCACCCGTGCAGAACTTCGCCGACCAGATGGCGAACTTTCTCGTGCCAATCTCATTCCTAGGTGCGGCCATCGTCTACGGCGCGACGAGAGACTGGCAGCGTGTGCTGAACCTCCTGTTCATCGATTTTTCGTGCGGCTTGAAGCTCTCGACGGCGACGGCCATCTCGGCGGCCATCGGCGCTGCGGCCAAGCGCGGCATCCTGGTCAAGGGCGGCAATTACATTGAAGCCCTGGCCGAGACGGATACGGTCGTGCTCGACAAGACGGGCACACTGACGGTCGGCGTGCCGCAGATCGCTTTCGTCAAGACGGCGGGCGGCGTGACGGAGAAGGAAACGGTGTTGCTCGCCGCTTCGGCGGAACTGCACTCGGTCCACCCGCTGGCTGTCGCCATCCAGAAGTACGTCAAGGAGCACGATTGGCAGACGCCGCACCACAAAAGCTCCAAGACCATCGTGGCGCGCGGCATGCAGGCGGAAGTCCCTGATTTTGACGGCTTCCCGGGAGGCGTCATCCGCGTCGGCAGCAAGAAATTCCTGCGGGAGAACGGCATCGCGGATGATGCGCAGCTCGATGCGGGACTGCTCGGCAAGAACCTCCTCTACGTCGCCCGCGACGAGAAGCTCATCGGCGTCATCGGCATCGAGGACCCAATCCGCCCGAAGATGAAGAAGACACTCAACCAGATGCGCCGTTATGGCATCGACGAGATCGTCATGCTGACGGGCGATAGCAAGGCCGTGGCACAGGAAGTCGCGCGCAGCATGGATATCGACTCGTACCATGCGGAGATCCTGCCGGAGGACAAGTCGAGCTACGTCAATAAGCTCAAGCAGCGCGGCACGGTCATGATGGTCGGCGACGGCATCAACGATGCGCCGGCGCTGGCCTTTGCGGATGTCGGCGTGTCGTTGGGCGGGCGCCAGACGGATATCGCGGCGGAATCGTCGGCCGTCACGATCCACTCGGAAGATCCGTCGCGCCTCATGGAGGCGCTGCAGCTCGGCCGCCGCACGATGGATCTCGTCCAGCAGAACTTCATGGCGACGATCCTCGTCAACAGCGGTGCCATGCTGCTCGGTGCACTCGGCAAGATCAATCCGCTCTGGGCGGCTGTCATCCACAATACAGCAACCCTGGCCGTCGTGCTCAACAGCTGCCGGATCCTGCGTCCGCAGAGAAAGAGCCGGCTGCGCCGCAGGGCTGCCTGACAAAAAGCTGGGATTCCCCAGCTTTTTTATTGTGCGATACTGGCAGAAAACTCTTGAAATAAAAATTACTTGCACTTTACGGACTTTGCCTATATACTATCTTATAGACGTTCTATTTTCTTCGTATATCTGCATTGACTGCATTGAGGGAACCGGACATCTGATGCGTTATTCTATTTTTCAGTAAGGGGATTATCTTATGGCTTTCCAGGACAAGACACTCACGTGCAAAGAATGTGGCAAGGAGTTCATCTTCACCGCCGGTGAACAGGAATTCTACGCTGAGAAGGGCTTCGAGAACGAACCGGCTCGCTGCCGTGATTGTCGCGACAAGCGCCGCCGCAGCCGCGAGGGCGGCGAGCAGCGCCAGATGTACAAGGTCGTCTGTGCAGAGTGCGGTAAAGAAACGGAAGTTCCGTTCGAACCGAAGAACGACCGCCCGGTGTACTGCCGCGATTGCTTCAGCAAGAGAAAGGCACAGCACTGAGAGGCAGTCGGTCGAAATTTTTTCGTGAGACTGGCATGACATACGCGATTATGGTATAATGAATCGCGTGAGAGCGACGAGGCCCGGATCCATTTCCGGGCCTCATTCTCTGAAAGAATCCATGAAGAGCTATGAAAAGCTTGAAAAGCTATGGAGGGAGAGGAATCTTTATGAAATTCAAGAAGTTATTCGTCCTTCTGGCAGCCTGCGTCTTTGCGACGTTTGCACTGGCTGGCTGCGGCGGCAGCAACTCGGCATCGTCGGGCAGCGGCTCGAGTGCCAAGGTGCTCAAGGTCGGTTCGTCCATCGACTTTGCGCCGTTCGAGTTCCAGGATGAAGGCCAGAAGGAATACCAGGGCTTCGATATGGACCTGATCCGCGCCATCGGCAAGGAGATGGGCTATGAGGTCGAGATCCAGAACATCGGCTTTGATGGCCTGATCCCGGCTATGCAGGCCAAGAACATCGATGTCATCATCTCGGGCATGACGATCAACGACGAGCGCAAGGAAAATGTGCTCTTCTCTGACCCGTACTACCAGTCCGGCCTGACGATGGTCGTCCGCTCGGATGAGCAGGCCATCAAGAGCTTCCAGGACCTCAAGGGCCACAAGGTCGCTGTCCAGATTGGCACGACGAGCGCTGAGGCTGTCAAGAAGCTCGGCGGCGTAGAGGTCAAGGAACTCAACACCCCGGCTGACTGCTTCATGGAGCTCAAGGGCAACGGTGTCGATGCCGTCGTCAATGACCGCCCGGTCAATGACTACTACATCACGAAGAGCGGCGAGACGGGTGTCAAGGCACTCGAAGAGAAGCTGACGGCTGAGGATTACGGCATCGCCATGGCGAAGGACAACACGGAACTGCAGTCCAAGATCAACGAAGCACTCAAGAAGCTCAAAGAGAACGGCGAGTACGACAAGATCTACGCAAAATGGTTCGGTGGTCAGAAATAATCACGGAACATGCATAAAGAAACACCACGCTTTCGGCGTGGTGTTTTGCTTTTCTGCTGACAATGCACCGACAATCCGTTGACAGGAACAGGGGCAGGAAATATAATAGTAGACAGGTTTTTCCAATTGATGATGATGAATAATTATGAATCCCAATGGTAAGGTGAAAGCAAATGCAGTTTAACTTCGATTTGGTCGTGAATTCCTTCCCGCTTCTGCTCGTGGGCGCGGGCGTCACGATCAAGATCACAGCCCTCTCGGTAGCCCTCGGTGTAGTCATCGGCCTCTTCGTCGGCATCGCGCGCATCTCGCGCATCAAGATCCTGCGCGTCCTCGCGGCAATCTACGTCGATTTCTTCCGCGGCACGCCGCTCCTCGTGCAGATCTTCCTGGTCTACTTCGCGCTGCCGGTCATCACGGGCCAGCGTGTCGACCCGTTCGTCGCGGCCATCGGCTCCTGCGGCATCAACTCGGGTGCTTACGTGGCGGAGATCTTCCGCGCCGGCATCCAGTCGATTGACAAGGGCCAGATGGAGGCCGGCCGCTCCCTCGGCATGACCTGGGTGCAGACGATGCGCTACATCATCGTGCCGCAGGCTTTCAAGCGCGTCATCCCGCCGCTCGGCAATGAGTTCATCGCCCTGTTGAAGGACTCGTCCCTCGTCTCCGTCATCGGTTTCGAGGAACTCACGCGCCGCGGCCAGCTGATCATCGCGAAGACGTATGGTTCGCTGGAGATCTGGATCAGCGTTGCGGTCATCTACCTGGCCATGACGCTGACGATTTCCCGCTTCGTAGCATATCTGGAGAGGAGATACAAGACGGATGATCGACATTGAGAATCTGAGAAAATCATTTGGCGACGTCGAGGTGCTCAAGGGCATCGACCTCACGATCAAGGAGAAGGAAGTCGTCGTCATCATCGGCCCGTCCGGTTCGGGCAAGAGCACGCTGCTGCGCTGCATGAACTACCTCGAGGAGCCGACGTCCGGCAAGGTCAGCGTCGATGGCATCGTGCTTGACGGCGAGGCCAACATCAACAAGGTGCGCGAGGAAGTTGGCATGGTCTTCCAGCGCTTCAACCTCTTCCCGCACATGACGGTCCTCGACAACATCATGCTGGCGCCAATCAAGGTGCGCCACATCACGAAGGCGGAGGCCGAGGACACGGCGCGCAAGCTGCTCGCGCGCGTCGGCTTGGCCGACAAGGCGGATGCATACCCGAGCCAGCTCTCAGGCGGCCAGCAGCAGCGCGTCGCCATCGCACGCGCTCTGGCGATGAAGCCGAAGGTCATGCTGTTCGATGAGCCGACGTCGGCTCTCGACCCGGAGATGGTCGGCGAGGTACTCGACGTCATGCGCAAGCTCGCCGAAGAGGGCATGACGATGGTCATCGTCACGCACGAGATGGGCTTTGCCCGCGAAGTCGGCGACCGCCTGCTCTTCGTCGATGATGGACGCATCATCGAGCAGGGCGATCCGAAGGAAGTCTTCGAGCATCCGCAGGAGGAACGCACGCGCCTCTTCCTCTCGAAAGTCCTCTGATCTCGGATTCCTATGGTGTGCGATGGCCCTTGGCAACCCCGTCCCATCAAGTTGGAAGGATGATAGTCTTCTCCCAGTACAGTTGTGTTAACAGGGAACAATCTCATTGACAACCTCGCAGCGACTCAGTATAATCGAGAGTGAGTCAGGATGTTTTAGCAACCTGATAGGTTTTCGTTACGCTAGGAGGAATCATTATGGTTGGCAAGGTAAAATGGTTCAGTCCTGAGAAAGGCTACGGCTTCATCGCTCGCGAAGGCGGGGATGATGTTTTCGTTCACTTCTCTGCAATCCAGGACGAAGGGTTCAAGACGCTCAATGAGGGTCAGGATGTCGAGTTCGAGATTGTCGAAGGTGCGCGTGGCCCGCAGGCTGCCAACGTCATCAAGACGGCATAAGAACGGATGAAAAGGAGCCAGGTCCCGGTAAAGGACCTGGCTTTTCTTGTATCCTGGCATGTTCGCCTCCCCTTGCGGCCAGATCCTCAATAAAATAATTCGATTTTCCTGATTTGGAAGAAGGGTTTCCTGCGGCTTTGGCGAATACTATCAATATAAACAGAAGACGTCAGGATGAATGGATTATCTGAAGAAAGTGTAACATCCAGCGCTCTGCTTTACTCGATCACTTGTGCCGTTCGTCGGCATAGAAATAAGAAAGGGGATGTGTCGTATGGCAACATTCACTGTAAGAGGCAAGAACATCGAGATCACTCCTTCCCTGCGTGAGTACGTGGAGAAACGCGTTGGCAAAGTCACGAAATACTTTGAGTCCGTCGGCGACATCAAGGTTCTGCTGACCGTCTCGAAGGGGCGTCACATCGTAGAAGTCACTGTCCCGATCCCTGGTGGCATCCTGCTGCGCGGCGAGGAGTCGACGATGGATATGTACACGTCCATCGACCTTGTCGTCGAGAAACTCGAGCGTCAGATCCATAAACAGAAGACGAAACTCTCGCGCCGCCTGCGTTCCGGCCAGTTCAAGACGGAGGAGCTCAAGTCGAGCCCGCTGCCGGATGTACACGATGAGAGCGATACTTATAAGGTCGTCAAGACGAAACACTTCATCGTCAAGCCGATGGATGTCCAGGAAGCCATCATGGAGATGAACCTCCTGAACCACAATTTCTTCGTCTTCCGCGATTCGGAGACGGAGGCTGTCAATGTTGTCTACCGCCGCAATGATGGCAACTACGGCCTCATTGAGTCGAATAACTGATTGCATGCAGCGAGACTGAAACGAGAGGAGCCTGTTCACAGGCTCCTTTTTCCATGCCATTCAGAGAGATATAAGGACGAATGTACAAGAAAGAGGTGCCTGTCTTGCGATATATCATCATCAATGCCGACGACTTTGGCCGCCATGCGGAGATCAACCGGGCGGTGGAGCAGGGGCTTGTGCATGGCTGCCTGCGCTCGGCGACCGTCATGCCGGGCGGCGCCGCCTTTGCGGGGGCCATCGACATCGCGCGCCGCCACGAAGCGCTCGGGCTCGGCGTGCACTTCACGCTCGTGGACGGCAATCCCATCCTGCCGCCGTCAGAGATCCCTTCGCTCGTGGCAGAGGATGGCCGCTTCCTGCCCGACCACACAGCGCTTTTGAGGCGCTACCTGAAGGGCGGCGTCAACCTCGAAGAGGTGCGCCGGGAACTCGCTGCACAGCTCCGGAAGGTCGAGGCGACGGGCGTGCCCATCTCGCATGTGGACAGCCATCAGCATATGCACACGCTGCCCGGCATCATCGACATCGTGCTGGACCTCGCGGTAAGCGCGCGCATCGGGGCGGTGCGCGCGCCGCGCACGCCGCTCTTTGCCGGTGCGTTCGGCGGCCTCGGGCAGCTTGTCGGACGGCTCGGGCTCAGCACGCTGGCACAGCTCGCCGCCGTTAAGGCGCACCGCCGGGGGCTCGCGGTGACGGAGCACTTTTCGGGCATCGTGGCAGGCGAGGCCGTCAGTGAGGCGGAGCTTCTCAAGCTCATCGCGCATCTGCCGCAGGGCACGACGGAGGTCATGATGCATCCGGGCACCTGCAATGAAGTGCTGCAGGAAGACAGCGGATGGCAGCATGACTTTGAAGAAGAGCTGCGCGCCATCACCTCGCCGCGCGTCATGGCGGCCTTGCGGGAAGGGCAGATCGAGTCAGTCAACTTCCGTCATCTCAAAGGCGCGGCGGCGCAAAGGGAAAATTGACTTCTAAAGGTCAGTCTGATAATATTGTAAGGTAGGTTAACTATCGGGGACTGGGCGCGCAAGAGGCGTTCCTATACGCAGTAAGGAGTGATTTGGTTGCTGGGATTCATCAAGAGATTCTTAGGTGACAATAACGATAAAGAGATTGCCCGCTATCGCAAGGTGGTCGAGAAGATCAATGCACTGGAGCCGCAGATGCAGGCTCTCACGGATGACAAGCTGACGGGATACACCAACAAGTTCCGTGAGCGCCTCGCGAATGGTGAGACGCTTGACGATATCCTGCCCGAAGCTTTTGCTGTCGTCCGCGAGGGTTCGCGCCGCGTGCTCGGCATGCGCCACTTTGACGTTCAGCTCATCGGCGGCATGTGCCTGCACGAGGGCAAGATCGCTGAGATGCGCACGGGCGAAGGCAAGACGCTCGTCGCGACGCTGCCGGTCTACCTCAACGCCCTGACGGGCGAGGGTGTCCACATGGTCACGGTCAACGACTACCTGGCCCGCCGCGACAGCGAGGACATGGGCCGCCTCTACCGCTACCTCGGACTGACGGTCGGCCTCGTCGTGCACGACATGGACTTCCCGGAGCGCAAGTTCGCGTACAGCCGCGATGTCACCTTCGGCACGAACAATGAGTTCGGCTTCGACTACCTGCGCGACAACATGGTCATCTACCCGGAGCAGATGGTCCAGCGCAAGCTCCACTACGCCATCGTCGATGAGGTCGACTCGATCCTCATCGACGAGGCGCGCACGCCTCTCATTATCTCGGGCCCTGGCGCCAAGTCGACGGACATGTATGCCGTCATGGCCAAGGCTGTCGCCGGCCTCAAGGAAGGCATCGACTACACGGTCGACGAGAAGCAGAAGACAGTCGCGCCGGCCGACAACACAATCCCGAAGGTCGAGAAGATCCTCGGCATCAACAACCTCTACGCGCCGGAGAACATCGAGCTCTCGCATTGCTTCACGGCAGCGCTGCGCGCCAAGGCCCTGATGAAGCGCGACCGCGACTACGTTGTGCGCAACGGCGAGATCATCATCGTCGATGAATTCACGGGCCGCCTCATGGAGGGCCGCCGCTACTCGGACGGCCTGCACCAGGCCATTGAGGCGAAGGAAGGTGTGAAGATCCAGCGCGAGAGCCAGACGCTCGCGACGATCACATTCCAGAACTACTTCCGCATGTACGACAAGCTCGGCGGCATGACGGGCACGGCCAAGACGGAGGAAGACGAGTTCCTCAAGATCTACAATCTGCCGGTCATCGTCGTGCCGACGAACAAGCCGGTCATCCGCAAGGACTACCCGGACCTCATCTTCAAGACGAAGCGCGCGAAGTACAAAGCTGTAGGACGCGCCGTCACCTCGCTGCACGCGAAGGGGCAGCCGGTCCTCATCGGCACGACGTCGATCACGCAATCGGAAGAGCTCAGCGCCATCCTCAAGAAGAACGGCATCCCGCACAACGTGCTCAACGCGAAATTCCACGAGAAGGAAGCCGAGATCATTGCAGGCGCCGGCCAGAAGGGCGCCGTGACGATCGCGACGAACATGGCAGGCCGCGGTACGGATATCAAGCTCGGCGAGGGTGTGCCGGAACTCGGCGGCCTCTTCATCATCGGCACGGAGCGCCATGAGTCACGCCGCATCGACAACCAGCTGCGCGGCCGTGCCGGCCGTCAGGGTGATCCGGGCGCTTCGCGCTTCTACCTGTCGCTCGAGGATGACCTGCTGCGGCTCTTCGCTTCGGACCGCATCTCGGGCATCATGGACAAGCTCGGCATGGACGAGGACGAACCGATCGAGCACAAGCTCATCACGAATTCTATCGAGCACGCGCAGAAGAAGGTCGAGGCGCGCAACTTCGACATCCGCAAGCACGTCCTCGAGTACGATGACGTCATGAACCAGCAGCGCGAGGTCATGTACGGCGAGCGCCGCAAGATCCTCTTCGGCGAGAACCTGCGCGAGAACATCATGGGCATGGTCAAGCACATCATCCGCGCGGAGATGGACCAGTACGCGAACGCGCAGCTCTATCCGGAGGAGTGGCAGCTCGATGGGCTCATCGAGGACGCGGAGAAGATCTACGCGCCGCAGGGCCGCCTCAAGAAGGAAGAGCTCGCCGCGATGAGCCGCGACGAGCTCCAGGAATGCCTCGAGAAGCTCGCCGAGGAGGGCTACCACAACCGCGAGCTGCTTTTTGGCGAGGAGAACATGCGCGAGCTCGAGAAGGTCGTCATGCTGCGCGTCGTCGACAAGAAGTGGATGGAGCACCTCGACCACATGGACATGCTGCGCGACGGCATCAACCTGCGCGCTTACGGTCAGCGCAACCCGCTCGTCGAGTACAAGATCGAGGCGCTCGACATGTTCGAGGAGATGGAAGCCGACATCCAGGACCAGATCGCTTCGCTGATGTACCATGTGAGCATCATCACGCCGGAGCAGCAGCAGGAAGCCGCCGCAAAGCAGGCCGCAGCACAGCAGCCTGATGCACAGGAAGCTCCCGCTTCGGAGCAGGACAAGGCCAAGATGGAAGCAATCATCAAGAAGCAGAAGTCGCAGCTGCAGGATCACCTGCAGAACGCACAGGCTTCGCATGGTGATGAGGTCAGCGCGGCTGAAGTCAAGAAGAAGCCTGTGACGAAGGACGGCAAGAAGGTTGGACGCAACGACCCGTGCCCGTGCGGCAGCGGCAAGAAGTACAAGAACTGCTGCGGCAAAGATGAATGACGATAAATGATAGGGAATGATGCAATGCAGCGAATGTAGCGCATCGCGATGGATATAGATCACGAAGAGGAAAGGATATTATGCTCGAAGATATCAAACCGCAGCTTGGCGAACTCAAGACGAAGCTGGACCAGATGGGCGAATCGCTCGAGGTCCCGGCGAAGGAAGAGAAGATTGCCGAGCTCGAATACAAGATGGGTGAACCGACGTTCTGGGACGATGCAGAGAAGGCCCAGAAGATCAACCAGGAACTCAATGACGTCAAGATCAGCGTCGACAAGTACAAGAACCTCGTCAGCAAGTTCGAGGATGCCCAGACACTCTGGGAGATGGGCATGGAAGAGCAGGATGAGAGCATGGAAGATGACGTCAAGGCGGAGCTCGCATCTGTTGCTGAAGGCCTCGAGGCTCTGCAGCTTGAGGTCCTGCTCTCCGGCCCGTACGATGCCAACAATGCCATCCTGACGCTGCATGCCGGTGCGGGCGGAACAGAGGCGCAGGACTGGACGCAGATGCTGCTGCGCATGTACGGCCGCTGGGCCGAGCGCCACGGCTTCACGGTCGAGACGGCTGACCTGCTGCCGGGCGATGAGGCCGGCGTCAAGAGCGCAACGCTCTTCATCAAGGGCCATAATGCCTACGGCTTCCTCAAGTCGGAGAAGGGCATCCATCGCCTCGTGCGCATCTCTCCGTTTGACGCGCAGGCGCGCCGCCACACGTCGTTCGCGGCCTGCGACATCATGCCGGAGATCGATGACAATGTCGAGGTCAACATCAACATGTCGGATGTCCGCGTCGACACGTACCGCGCGTCGGGCGCTGGCGGCCAGCACATCAACAAAACGTCGTCGGCCGTCCGCATGACGCACGAGCCGACGGGCATCGTCGTGCAGTGCCAGAATGAGCGCTCCCAGCTCCAGAACCGCGAGCAGTGCCTCAAGATGCTGCGCGCGAAGCTCTTTGAGCTCGAGATGGAGAAGAAGGAAGCTGAGCTCGCGAAGCTCGAGGGCGACCAGCAGAAGATCGAGTGGGGCAGCCAGATCCGCTCCTACGTCTTCCAGCCGTACACGATGGTCAAGGACCACCGCACGAACGTCGAGACGGGCAATGTCCAGGCCGTCATGGATGGCGATATCGATATGTTCATCCGCGCCTTCCTCGCAGCGAAAGCGAATCATGAAATCTGAGTCTTGTTTGCAGAGGAGTCAGGAGCAGTGCTTCTGACTCCTTGTTCCATTGGCAGGTGATGAAATTGCGAAAAGCCTTGACTATTACGGGCTTGTTCTTCATAATATTAATCGTGCTCGGAGAGCTCTTGCTGCCGACGGTCGTCGAGAGCGCCCTAGAGAGCAGGCTCTCCCAGAAATTCTCGACGCCGCATGTCGATGTGGAGCTCTCCGCCTCGCCGCGGCTCATGCTGCTGCTCGGGCGGACGGACAGCCTCTCGGTCACGGTCAAGGATGGCCAGGTCGGCCAGCTGCGCGTCCACGAGATGGCGCTTTCCGGCCGCAAGGCTGTGCTCGACATGAGCTCCTTCACGGCGGGACGGCTCGCGCTCGAGCAGGCCGAGGCACTCGACCTGACGGCCATGTTTGACGAGAACGGCCTGCGCGAAGCGCTGGCCCGCAAGATCAACAAAGCGGACAATGTCGAGGTGCACATCACGGATGACAACGTCCTTGTGACGGCTGATACGAACCTCTTGGGGCACAAGGCGCAGCTCTCGCTCGTCGGCCACATCGTGGCGGATGACGGGACGCTGTACTTCGACACGGACCAGTTCGACATACAGAACTCGCCTTTCGGCACGGCGCGCCTCGGTGATAGTCTCGGGCGCATCGCGCTCGTGAAGCCGGAGCAGCTGCCGCTCAAGATGCGCGTCGTCTCGGTGGACCAGCAGGAGGGCAGTGTCATCGTCCGTGCTGGTGAAGAATAATGGTTTTTGAGATAAGGTGGATTAGATGAAGGGATTCAAGTACAATCGCTGGCTCGTGCTGGTCATCGTGATCGGCCTCCTGGCGGCACTGGCCATCGGCTTCCAGCGCCATGCTGTGGAGCGCGCGAACCGCCAGGTCGACCTCGCCATCGATTACGAGGGACTGCAGGAGCTTGCGCAGCGCGAGGGACTGCCGGAGCGCGTCGTGCTCGAGAAGGCGAAAGAGGCGGGCATCACTTCGCTGGCTGTCTACGAGACAACCTTCAAGAAGCTCAACGACAACGGCAAGGCTGCGGCAATCGACGGCAGCAAGATCCTCGAGAGTTACCATGCTGGGACGCTCGAGGACCCTGCCTGGCGTCAGCTCGTGGCCTCTGGCAAGATTGACGGCAAGGAAGTCTACGTCGTCGGTCACGATCCACAGACCTATCGAGAAGTCAAGGAAGATCTCTTGCGCCGCCTCGGCAGCGACCGCGTGACGGCCCTGCAGGTCGGCGGGGAGGAAGTCCTCGCCGTAACGGCGCACTACGATTCCTTCCTCAAGATGAACCTCGGCATGCCGACTGACGAGATGAAGGCCGTCAACGATGCGGGCTTCCACGTCCTCGCGCGCCCGAGCAACTACGAGGACTGCACACCGGACGACGTCAAGGCTGTCTTCGCGCGCCTCGATGGCTTCGATGTGTCGGAGATCGTCTTCTCCGGCCAGCAGACGCTCGGTGCGCCGAAGGCCCTGCAGACGACGATCGACGAGATGAAGGCGCGCGGCATCAACCTCGGCCTCATCGAGGCCGTCACCCAGCTGCAGTTCTACAAGCAGGATGGCATGGAGGAGCTCGCGAAGGGGCTCGGCTACGACCACGTCGCCCGCCTCTACTCCATCCCGAAGGATGAGCAGCCGAAGCTCAAGATCGACACGGCTGTCGAGCGCTGGTCCAATACGGACGAGGAGCGCAACATCCGCATCGACCTGCTGCGCATCTACGACAAGCCGTCGCCGAACATGAGCCTCATGGAAACGAACATGAAGTACTTCCAGGAGACGCATGACAAGCTCGTGGCACATGGCTATACGATCGGCAAGGCCGGCACCTTTGCGGTCTACGATGCCTCGAAGGTCTTGCGCGCGCTCGTCATGCTCGGCGTCGCGGCAGCCGTCGTGCTCTATCTCTCGCTCGTGATCCCGCGCCTCAACGCGCGCACGCGCTATCAGTACATCCTCTTCGTCGTCTTCGGTCTCCTCGCGGCTGTGCCGGTCCTCATGGGCAACGGCTCGAAGATCCGCGTCGTCGCAGCGCTCGCCAGCGCGAATGTCTTCCCGGCCATCGCGGTCATCTTCCAGCTCGACCGCGTGCGCGCCTACAAAGAGAAGGCGCGCATCGCGCTGCCGCGCCTCATCGTGACGGCGGCCATCGCGCTCTTTGTGACGGGTGCGCTCTCGTACATCGGCGCGGCGTACCTCTCGGCATCGCTCGCCGATACCCAGTACTTCCTGGAATTCAACATCTTCCGCGGCATCAAGCTGACGTTTGTCCTGCCGCTCATCCTCGTCGGCATTGCCTTCCTGCAACGCTTCGACATCTTCGATGGGCGCATGGATGACACGGAGGGTGTCGTCGAGCAGCTCAGACGCATCCTCGACATGCCGGTCAAGGTCAAGACGCTGCTCGTCATGCTCGTCGTGCTCGTGGCCGGAGTCGTCTTCGTCGCGCGCAGCGGCCATACGTCGGGCATGCCTGTCTCGCAGACGGAGCTGCGCTTCCGCGCTTTCCTCGAGCAGGCCTTCTACGCGCGCCCGCGCACGAAGGAGCTCATGATCGGCCATCCGGCCTTCATGCTCGCCGCGATGGCGGCGCTGCGCAAATGGCCGACGATGGTGTTCTTCGCACTCGTACTCGTGGCGACCATCGGGCAGGGCTCGATGGTCGAGACGTTCGCGCACATGCGCACGCCGGTCTACATGTCGTTCATGCGCGGCATCGGGGGCCTTGTCCTCGGCGCCGGCATCGGCGCTGTCGCGATGATTTTGGTGGAGCTCTGGCAGGCTATCATGGCCAGGGCCGGTAAAAAGGAGAGTAAGGCAGACTGATGGAGAGAAGGATTGTCGTATCGGGCTACTACGGCTCCAAGAATGCTGGCGATGAAGCGATGCTGGCCGCGATGCTGGAGGTCCTCGGTGATCTCGACCCAAAACTTCATATCACGGTGATCTCGGCAAGCCCTGCTGATACGAGTGCGCGCCATGGCGTCGAATCCGTCTCATGGCTCAGCCTTCCTTCTATCATCAAAGCGCTCTGGCGCGCCGACCTGCTCATCAGCGGCGGCGGCAGCCTGCTGCAGAATGTCACGAGCCGCCGGAGCCTCTACTACTATCTCGCCATCATCTTCCTGGCCGTCATCATGCGCAAGAAGGTCATGCTCTACGCACAGGGTATCGGCCCGATCATCGGCGGCCTCGCGGAGTTTGCGATGCGCGTGATCGGCAACCGCGTCGATCTCATCACGGTGCGCGACCAGGGCTCTCTTGCAGAGCTCGCGCGGCTCGGCATCACGAAGCCGAAGATCGAGTGCACGGCGGACCCGGTCCTTGCCATCCATCCGGTCGACAAGGAGGCAGGACGCGCCATCTTCCGGCGCTACCACGCCGATGGCGCGGAACCTGTCGTCGGCATCTCCGTGCGCAACTGGCAGCACGAGACGCGCTTCAAGGATGTCATGGCGGAGGTCGCGGACCGCATCGTGCGCGAGCTCTCGGCCCGCGTCGTCTTCCTTCCCATGCAGTTCCCCGAGGATGTTCATGCGGCGGAATCCATCGCGGAGCGCACACATGAGCCCTGCACAGTGCTCAAGGATGAGTACACGACGAGCGAGTTCCTCTCGCTCGTCGGCAACATGGACCTCATGCTGGCCATCCGCCTGCACGCATTGATATTCGCCGGCGTCATGGGCGTGCCGATGATCGGCGTCTCATATGACCCGAAGATTGACCGCTTCCTCTCCTCGATCGGGGAGAAGCCGGTCGGCAGCCTCGACACCGTCACGGCTGACGAGCTCATGGCCGAGATCCGCCGCAAGTGGAACGACAAGGCGGTGTTCCGCAAGCGCAATGCAGAGCTTCTGGGCAAACTCCGCGATCTGGCGGCACGCAATGCAGAGCTCGCTCTGCAGCTCATAGGACATTGAGAGAAGGGGACTCCTCGCTGAGTCCTCTTTTTCACACCACGATATACACGACAAGAAGGAGAAGCTCATGATCCATATGCGCGACGTCTCGAAAATCTACGAAAATGGAGCGGTGGCTCTCGACCATGTGAACGTCGATATCGAGGCGGGGGATTTCGTATTCATCGTCGGTGCCAGCGGCGCCGGCAAGTCGACGTTCATCAAGATGCTGTTTCGCGAGGAGCTGCCGACGAGTGGCAGCCTCTTCGTCAATGGGCGCGACGTCGTCCACATGAAGCGCAGCGAGGTGCCGTACCTGCGCCGCGGCCTCGGCGTCATCTTCCAGGACTACCGGCTGCTGCCCGACAAGACAGTCTTCGAGAACGTCGCCTTCGCGATGCAGGTCATCGAGGCGCCGCGTCGCCTCATGCAGCGCAATGTCAATGCCGTGCTCGATGTCGTCGGCCTGCGCGACAAGTTCCGCTGCTTCCCCTCGCAGCTCTCAGGCGGCGAGCAGCAGCGCGTCGCGATCGCCCGCGCCATCGTCAACGATCCGGCCATTGTCATCGCCGACGAGCCGACGGGAAATCTCGACCCGGAGACGAGCTGGGACATCATGGACATCTTCAACCGCATCAATCTCGCCGGGACGACCATCGTGATGGCCACGCACGACAAGACCATCGTCGACACGATGCAGCGCCGCGTCATCGCCATTGAGGACGGCCACATCGTGCGCGATGAGGCGAAAGGAGGCTACGGCTATGAGGCTTAAGACGGGAGAGTACTTCATCCAGGAGGTATTCCACTCGCTGCGGCGCAACAACTGGATGACGTTTGCCTCCATCGGCACGGTCGCCGTCTCGCTCTTCGTCCTCGGTGTCTTCCTGATCCTCGTGCTCAACATGAATCGCCTGGCCGGCATGCTCGAGTCGCAGGTGCAGATCAGCGTCTACCTCGAGGACCATCTGACGGACCGCGAGAAGCGCCAAATCGGCTACGACATCGAGTCGCTGCAGGGCATCGACACGGTGACTTATGTCGACCGCGAAGAGGCCAAGGCGCGCCTGGCGGAGCGTCTCGGCGACCAGAAATACCTGCTCGACGCGCTTTCAGAGGACAACCCGCTGCCCGACGCCTTTGAGGTGACGGTCACGACGCCATCTGTCGTCGAGTCGGCGGCGGAGGCCATCGACTCGCTGCAGGGCGTGGAGGAAGCGAAGTACGGCCAGGATGTCGTCGAGCACCTCTTCGACATCACGCGGCTCATGCGTATCTTCGGCTTCGTCCTCATGGGACTCCTGGGCGGCGCGACGCTCTTCATCATCTCGAATACGATCCGCCTGACCGTCTTTGCACGGCGCAAAGAGATCGCCATCATGAAGTACGTCGGCGCGACGGACTGGTTCATCCGCTGGCCGTTCCTCTTGGAGGGCATCGTTCTCGGCTGCATCGGCGGCTGTATCGCGGCCGTCGCCCTGCGCAGCTTCTACGCGGCGATGGCGGCCAAGATCTACAGCACACTGGCCTTCTTCCCGCTGATGCCGCAGTACCCGTTCATGAACTATGTGACGCTGGCCATTCTCTTGGCGGGCATCGTCATCGGCGCGATCGGCTCCGTCATCTCGCTCAAACGCTTCCTGCGGGTATGAGGAAGGAGTGTATGGCATGAAGGAACGATACAGCAGAGCCGCATCCCTGATGCTCGCATTCTTTCTGCTGCTCGAGCCGGTCAGCCTGGCGGCGGCCCTTTCCGATGACAAGGGCGGCTATGAGAGCCAGGCGGCGGCCAAGCTGAAGCAGAGCAACGAGCTGCAGAGCAAGATCGACAGCATCTCGGACGAGAAGCGCGTGCTCGACGAGGCAGCCGATGCCGCCATCAAGGAGCACGAGGCGCGCAAAGCGGAGCTCGACGAGACGGATGCGCGCCTCAAGCAGAATGAGGCGGAGCTCGCCTCACTGCAGCAGGACTACGAGGCGAAGCAGGCGCAGCTAGGCCGGCGCGTGCGCGACATCTACATCAACGGGCAGGTCTCGTATCTCGACGTGCTGTTCGGGGCGCATGACTTCCAGGACTTCCTCACGCGCATGGACCTCCTGAAGCGCATCATCCGCCAGGACTACGCGCTAGTGCACGGCGTGCAGGAGGTGAAAGACAGCATCGAGCTCCGGCAGGCCGAACTCTCAAAGGAGCGGATGACGCAGGCCGAGCAGGAGGAGCGGGCGCATCGCGCGCGCGCCGACATGGAGGAGAAAGTCAAGCGGCGCGAGGCGCTCATCGAGCGGCTGCGCACCGATAAGGATCTCATCGACCAGCAGTACGAGGAGCTCATGCGCGCCTCGCGGCAGGTCGGCGAGATGATACGGGAACGCGGCATGGGCAGTGCGGCACCCTCGGGCAGCGGCGCGATGATCTGGCCGGTATCCGGCAGCGTGACGAGTGAATTCGGCTGGCGTGTCCATCCGATCACGGGCACGCAGAAGTTCCACAGCGGCGTCGACATCGGGGCCGATTACGGCGTGCCCATTCATGCGGCGCAGAGCGGCACGGTTGAGTACGCGGGCTGGGTTTCCGGCTATGGCAACACTGTCATCATCAATCACGGCGGCGGCATCACGACGCTCTACGGGCACAACCAGTCCTTAGCGGTCAGTGCTGGGCAGAGCGTGAGCCAGGGCCAGGTCATTTCCTACTGCGGTTCGACGGGCAACTCCACGGGGCCGCACTGCCATTTCGAAGTGCGGCAGAACGGCGAGCCCGTCAGTCCGTATTCCTATCTCTAAGAGGATGTAAACATGAGCAAGAAAAAAATCATCATCGGCGTCATCGTGACGGCCGTCCTCTCGTCCTTCCTGACGATTGCCGGCCTCTGCTTCGCCTTCGGCATCCACAGCAGTGAGGTCGCGGACATCGTCCGCTTCCTCGGCGTCAAACGCTTCATCGAGACGCGCTACGTGTCGGATGTCGACGAGACGAAGCTCATGGACGGCGCCATCTCCGGCATGGTGCAGTCCCTCGGAGACCCGCACTCAATCTACATGAATGCCGACAAGTTTGAGCAGCTCAAGGAGCACACGGAGGGCGAGTTCGGCGGCATCGGCGTGACGATGGGCTTCAAGGACAGCAAGGTCACGATCATCTCCGTCCTCGACGATACGCCGGGGCAGAATGCCGGCCTCGAGGCCGGCGACGAGATCATGGCCGTCGACGGCACGCCTGTCTCGGAGATGCAGCCGGAGGAAGTTGCGATGCATATCCGCGGCGAAGTCGGCACGGATGTCGTCCTGACGATAAAGCGCGGCGACGAGACGAAGGACTACACGATAGAGCGCGCGACCATCAAGATCGATACAGCCAAGGGCACTATGCTCGAGGACGGCATGGGCTACATCCGCATCGCTTCGTTCTCGGAGAACACGGGCAAGGAGTTCAAGGCCGCCTACGAATCGCTTGCTGAACAGGGCATGAAGGGACTCATCATCGATCTGCGCGAGAACCCGGGCGGCCTCGTCACGAGCTGCGTCGAGGTCGCGAACCTCGTCGTGCCGAAGGGACCCATCGTCTCGGTTGTCGAGCGCGACGGCTCGAAGGAAGTCCATGAGTCGAAGCTCGAGGAGAGCAAGTACCCGATCGTCGTCTTGATTGACGGCAACAGCGCGAGCGCTTCAGAAATCCTCGCGGGCGCCCTGCAGGACACGGGCGCGGCGACGCTCGTCGGCACGAAGTCGTACGGCAAGGGCTCGGTGCAGGTCGTCGTGCCGATGCTTCATGACGACGGCCTCAAGCTGACCATCGCGAAGTACTACACGCCGAGCGGCCGCTGCATCGACGGCACAGGTATCGAGCCGGATGTCGAAGTGGAGCTGCCCGAGGGCGCGACGACGGACGTACAGCTCGAGAAGGCCAAGGAAGTCCTGAAGGAAAAACTCCAGTGATGTCATCGCACCTCATATATCGCATCAAAAAAGCGCAATGCCAATCGCGGCATTGCGCTTTTTTTTATTTCGCTTGTCGCTTTCCGGTCAATCTTTCGAACGATGCTCTTCGATGCAGCGAAGGAATGATTCGCCGTACTTCTTCATCTTGTGCTCACCGACGCCCTTGACGGTGAGCATCTCCTCGCGCGTCTTCGGCAGGACGGCGCACATGTCCTTGAGCGTCGCGTCGGAGAAGACGACGTAGGGCGGGATGCGGTCGCGCAGCGCAATCTCCTTGCGCAGCGCACGCAGGTGGTCGAAGAGTTCCGGTGCCGCGGCCTGCCGCGTGACCTCCTTCGGCACGGCCTGCATCACCTTGGCCTGGCCGCGCAGGACGGGGTAGGCGGCAGGCTGCAGCGTCAGGACGGGGTACTTGCTCTCGGTCAGGGCGAGGTAGTCCGTCGCGACGAAGCGCTGGATGAGCAGCTTGATGTCAGCGAGACTGCGCTCTTTCATGAGGCCGTAGGTGGAGAGTGAGTCGAGGTGGAGCGAGAGGATGCGCTTGTCGGTCGAGCCTTTGAGGACCTGGGCGACGAGTGTCAGGCCGAAGCGCTCGCGCATGCGGTAGACGCAGGAGAAGACCTTCTGGGCGTCGACCGTCACGTCGATCTCCTGCAGGTCCGCCTTGCAGTTGCTGCAATTGCCGCACGATGATGGCGCACCTTCCTCGCCGAAGTACTGGATGATGAAGTGGCGCAGGCACTCAGGCGTGTGGCAGTAGTCGACCATCTTCTGCAGGCGCCCGAGGTTGTGGCGCTTGCGCGCCTCGTCTTCGGTCGAGATGTCGATGAGGTACTTCTGCGTCTGCGTGTCCTGCGGCGAGAACAGCAGGATGCACTCGCCGGGCTCGCCGTCGCGCCCGGCGCGCCCCGCTTCCTGGTAGTAGGCCTCGATGTTCTTGGGCATGCTGTAGTGGATGACGAAGCGCACATTGCTCTTGTCGATGCCCATGCCGAAGGCGTTCGTCGCGACGATGACCTGCAAGTTGTCGTAGAGGAAGTCGTCCTGCACCCGCGCGCGCTCCTCGTCACTGAGTCCCGCGTGGTAGCGGCCCACGGCGAAGTGCTTGCGTAAGAGCAGGCTGTAGAGCGCATCGACATCCTTGCGCGTCGCGGCGTAGATGATGCCGGCGTCACCTGGGTGACCCTTTAGGTAGCGCTCGATGAAGGCCTTCTTGTTCTCGCCGCGGCGCACCTCGAAGTAGAGGTTGGGCCGGTCGAAGCCCGTGACGTGGACGCGCGGTTCTTGCAGGCCGAGCAGGCGCACGATGTCCGCGCGCACCTCTGGCGTCGCCGTCGCCGTGAAGGCCGCGACGAGCGGGCGGCGCGGCAGCGCCTCGATGAACGGCGCGATCTCCTGGTAGCTCGGCCGGAAGTCGTGACCCCACTGCGAGAGGCAGTGAGCCTCGTCGACGGCGACCATTGAGATGGTCTGCTTGTCGATGATGTACTGGAAGTAGCTCGTGCTGAGGCGCTCCGGTGCGACGTAGACGAGCTTGTAGCGTCCCTGGGCGATGGCAGAGAGACGCGCGTCGGATTCGGCGAGGGAAAGCGAGCTGTTGATGTAGGTCGCGGGGATGCCCTGCTCGGCGAGCGCGTCGACCTGGTCCTTCATCAGGGAAATCAGTGGCGAGATGACGAGCGTGAGTCCCGGGAAGATCAGCGCGGGGATCTGGAAGCAGATGGATTTGCCTGCGCCTGTCGGCATGATGGCGAGCGCATCGTGCCCGGCGAGCAGGCTCTCGATCACGGGGACCTGAGCAGGCCGGAAATCGCGGTAGCCGTAGAAGCGGCTGAGGAGTTCGCGTGCCTGGTCAAGATACGGGTTCATGATGGCAAGTTCCTTTCTTAATTGACATTTAATCGATATATAGGATAATGATAGCAATTTTATTCTACCATATATTTGTTATATTTGTTTGATATCGATATAAAAGATAAGATCGGGAAGTACGGGAGGACAGACATGAAGAGAACATCGTGCGGCAGGGGAGCCGCATTGCTCGCCTTTGCCATGCTCATCGGGCTGCCGACGGCATCCTGCGCGGATCTCTCGCTGCAGGATGCCATCGACCTGGCCCTTGCACAGAACACGGGGCTGCGCATCACGCAGAAGGATGAGGATGTAGCAAAGGCGGCGCTCAAGCAGGCCAAGATCGACAATGGCCTGAAGATCACAGGAAATGAATCGCTCGATACGACGCTGCACCGCTCGTCCCACACGAAATCGGAGAATGGCATCGGCGTCACGGCATCGTACCCGATCTACACGAGCGGCAAGGCAGAGGCTGCAATCGACAGCAGCGAGCTCGGCCTCAAGGCAGCGGAGCTCTCGACGGAGCGCAGCCGCGAGAATCTCAAGCTCGACGTCATCAAGGCGTATTACGATGCGCTCGAGGCGCGCCGCACGGTCGATGTGCGCCAGGAGACGGTCGACAAGTACCAGGACCACTACACGAATGTCAGCCAGCTCTACGCGGCGGGCTCCAAGGCGCGCATCGATGTCATCCGCTCGTCCGTCGAGCTCAGCAATGCGGCGCAGAATCTCATCAAGGCGCAGAACAGCTACGAGGTCAACCTCGCCACGCTGCGCAATTACCTCAACGTCGACCGCAGCGAGTCGTTGAACCTGACGTCGGACTTCTCCTACGACCAGTTCAACATCGACATGGACGCCTGCATCGACTACGCCTACCGGAATCGCAAGGACCTTCTCATTGATCTCTACAAGTACCAGCAGGCGGAGAACGACATCAAGGCGGCCAAGGCGGACTTCGGCCCGAGTGTGACGCTGAGCGCCGGCCCGAGCTGGTCGCATACGTTCAAGCCGTCGACGAGCTCTGACTCGGACATCACGGCGGGCGCGACGCTCTCGTGGAACTTCTGGGACAACGGGCTGACGCGCGCCAAGGTCCAGCAGGCGGAAGCGAGCCGCGACAAGGCGAAGCTCACTTTGACGAAGGACCAGGAGGACATCGACCTCTCGCTGCGCCAGGCCTACTACAACATGCGCGAGGCGGAGAAGCGGCTGAACTCCACGGGCGATGCCGTCAAGCAGGCCGAGGAGGACTACTTCATCGCGCGCGAGAAGTACCGCGCTGGTGAGGGCCTGATGCTCGACATCATCGACGCACAGGAAGCCCTCTCGACGGCACGCCTCAACTACATCAGCGCGGAGTACGACTACGCGCGCTACAAGGCGACGGTCGAGAATGCCATGGGCATCGGCCTGACGGATGGGGAGAAAGAGGCTGCGGCCAAGATGACGGCGACGGCGGTGCCGGCTGAGCAGGCGGAGCGTGCCGTGCTGCAGGAGCCCGTCGTGCCGGAGAACGCCAAGGCCAGGGTAGATAAAGAGACGAAGGGACTTGCCAAGAAGGCAGACAAGAAGAAAGCAGCTGCAGCCGCGGCCAGCGATGCGTCCGCCGAGGTCATCCATGACCTGGCAGAAGGAGAGATTACGAAGTGAAGATAAACGGGAAAGTCAAGCTCGCCATCGCAGCGCTCGTCCTCGCGGGCTGCGCCTTCGGCGGCTACCACTACTACGAGGGACAGCAGGCGGCGAAGCAGACGGCAGCGGTCGAGACGACGAAGGTCGTCCGCATGGACATGAAGTCGACCGTCTCGGCGACGGGCACGATCCAGCCGGTCGACTCGGTCGAGGTCAGCTCCAAGATCACGGCGCGCCTCAAGAGCGTGCTCGTCAAGGAGAACGACAAGGTCACGGCCGGCCAGACCGTCGCGACGCTCGACGCCAAGGATTATGAGGCCAAGCGCGACCAGGCCCAGTATAAAGTCACGAATACGCAGGCTGAGTACGACCGCATCAGCTATCTCTACAGCATTGGCGCCGACACGCAGAAGCAGCTCGAGGACGCGCAGATGAATTACGACACGGCTGTCTCGGCCCTCGCACAGGCGGAGTCGGACGCATCGGAGACGAGCATCATCGCGCCGATTGACGGCACCGTCGTCGGCGAGCCCAAGACAGTCGGCACGATGGCTGTCGCGACGTCGGACAACCCGACGGTCATCATGCGCATCGCCGACCTTTCGCGCAAGCAGATCAAGGCGAAGGTCGATGAGACGGATATCGGCAATGTCAAAGTCGGACAGCAGGCGACGTTCACCGTCGATACGTATAACGACAAGACGTTTACAGCTCGCGTCACGAAGATCTCGCAGACGGACACGAGCAATTCCTGGGATACGAGCAGCTCGAGTTCGAGCTCGTCCTCTTCTTCTTCGGCAAGCGTCATCTACTACTATGTCACGCTCGATGTCGACGACCCCGAAGATCTGCTGCTGCCGGCCATGACGGCCCGCGTGGAGATCAACACGGCCGACACGCCGGATGCGCTGGCCGTGCCAATCTCAGTCCTCAAGACGGATGCCAACGGCTCGTACGTCGTCGTGCGCAACGCAGACGGCTCACAGGAGAACCGCTATGTGACGACGGGCATCTACAGCGATGAGTACGTCGAGATCCTTTCGGGGCTCGAGGAGGGCGAGGACATCGTCAGCACGTACACTGCGAAGAAGAAGAGCTCGAGCTCTTCTTCCGGCAGCAGACGCGGCGGCCCCATGTTCTGAGGTGGTTCGATGACAGGAGAGAAAAAGACGGAAGAGCGGTATGCGACGATACAGCTCAACGGCATCAAGAAAATCTATCACATCGGCGGCGAGGAGCTCGCCGCGCTCAACGGCATCACGACGAATATCTACCAGGGCGAGTTCGCCGCTCTGATGGGGCCGTCCGGCTCGGGCAAGTCGACGCTCATGAACATCCTCGGCTGCCTCGACCGCCCGACGGAGGGCTCCTACAAGCTTGACGGGGAGGAGGTCGCCGGCCTCGACGACGATGCCCTCGCGAGGACGCGCAACAAGAAGATCGGGTTCGTCTTCCAGAACTTCAACCTGCTCTCGCGCATCTCGGCGCTCGAGAACGTCGCCCTGCCGCTCATCTACGCAGGCGTTGGCCACAGGGAGCGCACGGAGCGCGCTATGCACTTCCTCGAGGCCGTCGGCCTCAAGGACCGCGCCGACCACCTGCCAAATGAGCTCTCGGGCGGCCAGCGCCAGCGCGTCGCCATCGCGCGGGCGCTCGTCAACGACCCGCACATCATCATGGCCGACGAGCCGACGGGCAACCTCGACACGAAGTCGACGAAGGAGATCATGGAGATCTTCGAGTCGATGCACGAGAAGGGGCGCACGATCATCCTCGTCACGCACGAGCCGGAGATTGCCGCCTGCGCGAGCCGCCAGCTGCTCGTGCGCGACGGCCAGATCACGCGCGATGAAGGGAAGGGAGTGGTCATGGATGTTGTTTAAGGAATGCTTTGTCATGGCCATCCATGCGCTCCTTGCGAACAAGATGCGCTCGCTCCTGACGATGCTCGGCGTCATCATCGGCGTCGCTGCCGTCATCGCGCTCGTCTCCGTCGGCATGGGCGTGCGCACGGGCATCACCGCGAACTTCGAGAGCCTCGGTGCCAACACCATCACGATCATGCCGGGCTCCTCGAACCGCGGCGGCCCGCGCGGTGCGGCCGGCTCGATGCAGACGCTCAAGTACGATGACGCCAAGGCCATTGCGTCGAAGATCAAGGATGTCCGCTACGTATCGCCGACAGTCAGCTCTTCGTACCAGGTCGTCAATGGCAACCAGAACTGGAATACGTCCGTCACGGGCGTGACGCCGGAACTCATGCAAATCCGCTCGCTGACCGTCAGCAACGGCTCGTTCATTAGTAAGGACGACATGACGAAGCGCACGCGCGTGGCTGTCATCGGCGCGACAGTCGCGGAGAACCTGTTCGGCACGGAGAACCCGGTCGGCAAGAACATCCGCATCAAGAACCAGCCGTTCAAGGTCATCGGCATCCTGGCATCCAAGGGCAGCTCCGGCTTCGGCCAGGACCAGGACGATGTCATCTACATCCCGCTGACGACGGCCCAGGAGCGCATGATGGGCATCACCTACGTGCAGTCCATCAGCCTGCAGGCGGCGGACACGCAGAAGATCGACCAGGTGCAGGAAGAGATCACGACACTCCTGCGCCAGCGCCATCGCCTGACGGGCGACAAGGAAGACGACTTCCACGTGCAGAGCACGGCCAGCATCATCGAGTCGGTCAATCAGTCGACGGGCATGATGACGGTCCTCTTGGGCGCCATCGCCAGCATCTCGCTGCTCGTCGGCGGCATCGGTATCATGAACATCATGATGGTGTCGGTGACAGAGCGCACGCGCGAGATCGGCATCCGCAAGGCGCTCGGCGCGACGTTCCAGAACATCATGATGCAGTTCATGATCGAGTCGATGGTGCTCGGCATCGTCGGCGGTCTCATCGGCATCGTCGTGGGCTGCGCTGCCTCGTACGCCATCGCGAGCACGGGGGCAGTCCAGACGACAATCACGCTGGCGCCGATCCTGCTGTCGTTCTCGTTTGCCGTCGGCATCGGCCTCTTCTTCGGCATCTACCCCGCGCGCAAAGCCGCGCGTCTCGACCCAATCGAGGCACTGCGCTACGAGTGATGCATCTTTGCTACGAATATAAGAATAAATGGGTACGCGAAAAGCCCCGCACGTTTCTGTGCGGGGCTTTTGATATGCCTGTATGAAAGAGCGATTTGCCTTATTCGATGACAGCGAGGAGGTCGCCGGAGGTGATGCGGCTGCCTGCTGCGACACAGACCTCCTTGACGATGCCGGCAATCGGCGCGGTGATCGTCGTCTCCATCTTCATGGCCTCTGTGACCATCAGCGGGTCGCCTTTCTTGACGACATCGCCCTTGGCTGCGATGAGGCGCAGGACAGAGCCAGAGAGCGTAGCGGCTACTTCGCCCGGGACAGTCGGGTCGGCCTGGCGGATGATCGCCGCGCCTTCCGAAGCGGCCTTATCGCGCACGCGGATCTCGCGCGGCATGCCGTTGACCTCGAACTGGATCTCGCGGAAGCCATCATCCGACGGCGGCGTGATGTAGTTCATGCGAATGAGGACCATCTTGCCGCCGATGCGCAGCCAGCTCTCCTCGCCCGGCTTCATGCCGAAGAAGTACGTCGGCGTGTCGAGGATGGAAAGGTCGCCGTACTGATGGTAGCGCTGGATGTAGTCCTTGTAGACCTTCGGGCAGATGCAGTAGCTCGAGCGCGCCTCTTCCGTCTCCGGCATGCGCAGGGCCTTCATGTCCTGCGTGACCTTCTCCTGGTCGATCGGGGCGGGCGGCGTCTCGAGGTGTGGCTGCTCGCCCCTGAGGATGATCTTCTGGAGCTTCTCGGGGAAGCCGCCGTAGGGGACGCCGAGCTTGCCGTCGAAGAAGTCGACGACGGATTTCGGGAAGTCCATCGTCTCGCCGCGCTCGTAGATATCTTTCTCGGTCAGGTTGTTCTGGACCATGAAGAGCGTCATGTCGCCGACGACTTTCGAGGACGGCGTGACCTTGATGACATCGCCGAACATCTCGTTGACCTTGGCGTACATGCGGCAGACTTCCGGCCATCTGTCGCCGAGGCCGACGCCCTTCGCCTGCTGGCGCAGGTTCGTGTACTGGCCGCCAGGCATCTCGTGCTGGAAGACCGTCGTGTTCGGGCTCGTCATCTTGCCGTCGACACCCGCGTAGTAGGCGCGGACGACCTGCCAGTAGCGGTCAATCGTCTCGAGTTCCTCGATGTCCATCTGCGGTTGGCGCGGGTTGTTGGAGAGCGCCTGGATGAAGGCCGTCATGGACGGCTGGCTCGTGCCGTTGGAGAGGGCGCTCGTGGCGACATCGACGATGTCGACGCCGGCCTCTGCCGCCTTGGCGTAGGTGTAGAGCGTGCAGCCGCCACCCTCGTGGCTGTGCAGGTGAATCGGCAGGTCGACGGCATCCTTGAGGGCCGAGATCAGGGTGTAGGCCGCTTCTGGCTTCAGGAGGCCGGCCATATCCTTGATGGCGATGATGTTGGCACCGGCTTTTTCCATCTCCTTGGCGAGATTCGTGTAGTACTTCAGCGTGTACTTCTGGCGGCCGTCGTCAAGGATATCGCCCGTGTAGCAGAAGGCCGTCTCCGCGAGCTTGCCCTGCTTGCGGACTTCGTCAATCGACAGCGTCATGTGGTCGAGCTGGTTCAGGCAGTCGAAGATGCGGAAGACATCGACGCCGTTCTTGGCCGCGAGGGCGAGGAACTGGCGCACGACTTCAGGCGGATAGTTCGTGTAGCCGACGGTGTTGGCGCCGCGCGTCAACATCTGGAACAGGATGTTCGGCGCAGCCTCGCGCATCTTGCGCAGGCGCTCCCACGGGTCCTCGTCGAGGAAACGGTAGGCGACATCGAACGTCGCGCCGCCCCAGTCCTCAAAGGCGTAGATCTGCGGGACCTTGCAGGCCGTGTAGTGGATGGCCTGCATGATGTCGCGCGTGCGGATGCGCGTGGCGAGCAGGGACTGATGGGCATCGCGGTACGTCGTGTCCATCAGCAGGACCTGCTTCTGGTCCTGGATCCACTTGGAGAACTTCTCGGGGCCGAGCTCCTCTAGGAGCTGGCGCGTGCCGGACGGGCAGGCTTCGTCGGCGGCATTGAGCTTCACCGGCGTCTCGAAGCGCGGCTTCGGGTTTGAGCCGTTGCCGTGGAAGCCGTTGACCGTGACCTCGCCGATGTAGGCGAGCAGGCCGGATGCCGGCTCATCGATGATCTGCGGGGCGTTGAGCAGGTCCGGATGGTGGTCGATGTAGTTGACGTTGCAGCTGCCAGCCTGGAAGTTCTTGTCGAGCAGCATGTTCTTGAGGAAGTAGATGTTCGTCTTGACGCCACCGATGCGGAATTCATCGAGGCAGCGCAGCATGCGGTAGATTGTCTCCGGGGCGTTATTGGCATGCGCCGTGACCTTGACGAGCAGGGAGTCGTAGTACGGCGTGATGACGGCGCCCGTGTAGGCCGTGCCGGCATCGAGGCGGATGCCAGGGCCGCCGCCGCTGCGGTAGTCGTTGATCTTGCCGGTGTCCGGCATGAAGTTGTTCTGCGGGTCCTCCGTCGTGATGCGGCACTGGATGGCCACGCCGTTGCAGGGGATGTCTTCTTGGCTCTTGATGCCGATCTCTGGGTCGGAGAGCGCATGGCCCTCGGCGACGAGGATCTGCGTCTTGACGATGTCGATGTCCGTGATGGCCTCGGTGACCGTGTGCTCGACCTGGACGCGCGGGTTGACTTCGATGAAGTAGAAGTGCTCCTCATCCTGGTCGGCGAGGAATTCGACTGTGCCGGCGTTGACGTAGTGGACATTCTTCATGATCTTCAGCGCAGCAGCGCAGATATTCTGGCGTAGCTTCTTTGGCAGCGACCATGCCGGTGCCATCTCGATGACTTTCTGGTGGCGGCGCTGGATGGAGCAGTCGCGCTCATTGAGGTGGATGACATTGCCGTGTTCATCGCCCATGATCTGCACTTCGATGTGCTTCGGGTTTAGGATGCACTTCTCGACGTAGACATCCTCATCGCCGAAGGCACGCTTGGCCTCCGAGCGCGCCTCATCGTACGCCTCTTTGAGGTCTTCCATGCGGTCGACGCGGCGCATGCCGCGCCCGCCGCCGCCGTTGATGGCCTTGATCATGACCGGCAGGCCGACGCGCTCAGCGAAGGCCTTGACCTCAGCGAAATCCTTGACGGCACCGTTCGTGCCCGGGATCATCGGGATGTCGGCGCGCTCTGCCTGGATGCGCGCGTTGACCTTGTCGCCGAACATCTGCAGGTGCTCAACTTTCGGGCCGATGAAGATGATGCCCTCATCCTCGCAGCGCTTGGCCAGCTGTGCGTTCTCGGAGAGGAAGCCGTAGCCCGGATGGATGGCATCGACATCGTGCTCCTTGCAGATACGGATGATGTCCTCGATGTCGAGGTAGGCATCGACTGGCTTCTTGCCCTTGCCGACGAGATACGCTTCATCGGCGCGGCTGCGATGCAGCGACAGGACATCTTCTTTCGAGTAGACCGCGACCGTGCGGATGCCCATCTCGTGGCAGGCGCGGAAAATGCGGATGGCAATCTCGCCGCGGTTCGGCACCAAGATCTTGCGAATGTTCTTCATATAGATCCTCCTCAGACGTCATAAAATCATATCATGCAAATGAAGCGCGTGGTTTTCCTGTTGTCGAGTGGGAAAGTCGACAACCTATCGTCAACTGAGCGCTCATTTGACTATCAACGTTATTTTTTTCACAAATGTGAATAAAAGCAAAACCGGAACGAGTCCGGTCAGCTCCTTTGCTTGCCCCTATCATACGTCAAGTTGAGAAAATAAGCAATAGTTTTCATGTATTTTAAGATAAATATAACGTATCATGTATTCAAAATCGCTGTTATTGACGATAAAAATCAGGAAATGCTTGACAAGCAGAGGGGGATTCCGTATAATAACATCATGTTAACACTTTAGCAAGATAAAGAACTGAATGAGGAGAGATGACATATGAAGTGGAAGAAGTTACTGGCATTGGGAATGGCGGCAGTCATGACGGCTGCTTTTGTGACGGGCTGCGGCGGCCAGAAGGCAGCGGACAGCGGTTCGGGCTCCGGCGACAAGGGCAAGATCATCGTCGGCCTTGACGACAATTTCCCGCCGATGGGCTTCAAGGACGAGAACAACGAGATCACGGGCTTCGATGTCGATCTTGCCAAGGAGGCGTCGAAGCGCCTGGGCCGCGAGGTCGAGTTCAAGGCCATCGACTGGTCGAGCAAGGAAGCGGAGCTCAAGAGCGGCCGCGTCAACGTCCTCTGGAATGGCCTCGACATCACCGAGAAGCGCAAAGAGAACATGCTGTTTTCCGACCCGTACATGGACAACCGCCAGATCCTCTTCGTGAAGAAGGGCCGCACGGACATCACGGATGAGAAGAGCCTGGCCGGCAAGGTCGTCGGCACGCAGAGCGCTTCGACGGCTGAGGAGTACATGGACAAGACGGAATTCTTCAAGAAGGATGTCAAGGAAGTCAAGAAGTACTCGGATTTCGTAACGGCCTTCATGGACCTCGAGAATGGCCGCGTGGATGCCGTCGTCGGCGATGAGATCGTCGGCCGCTACTACATGAGCAAGCATCCGGACACCATCGATGCCGTCGATGTCGCAGTCGGCCCGGTCAGCGAGTTCGGCATCGCCTTCGCCAAGGACAACACGGCGCTGCGCGACGATGTCCAGAAGGTCCTCAACGAGATGAAGGCCGACGGCACGATCGCGAAGATTTCCGAGAAGTGGTTCGGCAAGGACATCACGAAATAATACAGCTCTCTCTCTAAAAAGGCTTGATTCGTCAAGCCTTTTTTTGTACAATGGAGAATATGTTAATACTTTGCCAGACTAAAGGAACATCCGCAAGGGAGAATTAAACGATGGATAATCTGCTCAATACGATATTACAGATGTTGGAGGGCTCCGAGATCACGCTCGAGATCTTCTTCATCACATTGGTCATCGCATTGCCGCTCGGCATGCTGGCCGCACTGGGGAGGCTCTCGAAGCTGCGGCTGCTCAGCGCCTTCATGGAGTTCTACATCTGGCTCATGCGCGGCACGCCGCTGATGCTGCAACTGCTCTTCGTCTACTTTGCGCTGCCGATGATCGGCATCCGCCTGCCGGACATCGCGGCGGCCCTCTTGGCTTTCACGCTGAATTACGCGGCGTACTTCGCGGAAATCTTCCGCGCGGGTATCCAGTCGGTGCCGAAGGGGCAGTACGAGGCCGCGAAGACGCTCGGTATGAACTACACGCAGACGATGCGCCGCATCATCCTGCCGCAGGTCATCCGCATCGTCCTGCCGCCTGTCTCGAATGAGACGATCAACCTCGTCAAGGATACGTCGCTCATCTACATCCTCGCGATGAACGACCTGCTGCGCGTTGCCCGCACGATCGTGCAGCGCGAATTTGACATGACGCCGTTCCTCATCGCCGGTATCTTCTATCTCGCGATGACGTTTGTCCTGACCTGGATGTTCAAGAGATTGGAGGCCTACTATGGCAAATACGACAAGTAATGAAGCGCAGGTCATGCTGCGCATGCACGATATCCACAAGTCGTTCGGCGACCTCGCTGTGCTCAAGGGCATCGATGTGGAGGTCCGCCGCGGCGAGGTCCTCGCGATCATCGGGCCGTCCGGCTCGGGCAAGAGCACGCTCCTGCGCTGCATCAACAAGCTCGAGACGATTGACTCGGGCTCCATCGAGATCGAGGGCGAGTTCCTGGCCGATACGGATGAGCACGGCGCGGCAGAGTACGCCGATGCTGCTAAGACGCGGGAGATCCTCTCGCACACGGGCATGGTCTTCCAGCAGTTCAACCTCTTCCCGCACATGACGGTGCTCGAGAATCTCATCGAGGCGCCCATCCAGGTCAAGGGCATGAAGAAGGCGGAGATTTTGCCGTATGCCAAGGAACTTCTGGAGAAGGTCGGCCTCGCGGACCGCGCGGATTACTATCCGTCGCAGCTCTCGGGTGGCCAGCAGCAGCGCGTGGCCATTGCGCGCGCCCTCTGCATGAAGCCCGACATCATGCTCTTCGACGAGCCGACCTCGGCGCTCGATCCGGAGCTCACGGGCGAGGTCTTGAAGACGATGCGGGAGCTCGCAGAGGAGCGCATGACGATGGTCGTCGTCACGCACGAGATGGCGTTTGCCCGCGAGGCAGCCAGCCAGGTCATCTTCATGGCCGACGGCACGATCGTCGAGCAGGGCGAGCCGGAATCGTTCTTTGCGCATCCGAAGGAGGAGCGCACGAAGGCATTCCTGCAGAACATGCTTTGAGCAGCAAAATCCATGGGGAGCGAGCAATCGCTCCTTTTTTTGCGTGGGGCTGCAGACATTTTCTTGATTTTTTCAGGATTAGCGGCGATAATAAAACGTAGAATGTCTGCATGGCGCTCGGTTCGCATGGACCGCGGCACGTGCATGGAATGGGGAGGAATCTTATGAAGCGCATACTGTTCTTGTTGTCTGTCATCGCTGTCATGGTGCTGCCGATGGCAGGCGTTTCGGCGGCTGCGTCTGATTTCAGCGAGCGCGTGAGCGGTATGGCTGAGATTACGGCGGTACGCGTCAACAGCGGCTCGGATAAGATACGCATCGTCGTCGATGCGAGCAAGCCGGTCCGCTACACGACGATGACGCTGAAGAACCCCGACCGCGTCATCGTCGACATACAGGGAGCTTGGCTCTCTGCAAAAGTCAAGCGGGAGATTTCGGTGAGCAGCCGCTTTGTCAACGACATCCGCATCGGCCAGTTCAACAAGAACACGGTGCGCCTCGTCGTCGAGAATAAGGTCGGCAGCAGCAACTACAAGATATTTCCACTGAAGGGCGGCACGGTGCCGGGCCGCGTCGTGCTCGATTTCGGCAACCTGAGTGACAGCTCGAAGGCTGTGATCGCTGTGCCGGATGTGCAGAAGAAGCCGACGCCCAGCACGCAGGGAACGACATCTCCTGTGACGCAGCCTTCGGTGAAGCCGTCTGACTCTCCGAGCAGCTCGAACGCAACAAGTGCTCCGGCAGCAAAACCGGCAACAAAGCCTGAGTCGAAGCCGGCCGCAAAGCCTTCGGCTGGCGAAGATATCGACGGCCCGGCCAAGGATGCTGCTGGCACGGGCACCCAGACGGCGGATGCGGGCAAGGACACAGGCAGCAGCAATCAAAGCAATGCGCAGCCAGTCATCACAGATGACACGGATGCCGACATCGCCGCCCTGACGGGGCTCAAGGGCCGCAAGATCACGATCGATCCTGGTCATGGCGGCAACGACTCTGGCGCTATCGGCCCGACGGGCGTCATGGAGAAAAGCGTGACGCTGCGCATCGCCAATGAGCTGAGGCGCCTGCTCGTGGCAGAGGGGGCGACGGTCTACATGACGCGCACGACAGATACGGAAGTCTCGCCGAAGGGCGCGAATGCCTCGGATATCGAGGAACTGCAGGCGCGCTGTGATGTCGCGAACAACACGAAGTCCGACATCTTCATCTCCATCCACATGGATTCGTTCTCGAGCAGCGCGGCCAAGGGCACGACGGGCTATTACTACTCGCTCGGCTCTCAGCGCTCGCGCGACCTCGCGGACAAGGTGCGCCAGGGTGTCATCGACCAGATCGGCACGCAGAGCCGCGGCACGCAGAGCAGTAACTTCTACGTCGTCAAGCACACAGACATGCCGGCGACGCTCGTCGAGGTGGCCTTCATCTCGAATCCGCAGGAAGAGCAGCTGCTCAACAGCGAAGAGGGCATCCAGAAGGCCGCGCAGGGCATCGCCGACGGCATTGCCGACTACTTTGGCTGATGACTGGCAGCTGCCAAAGCAGCGGCCGGATAACGATTTTGGACAGGGATTCAAGGCATCCCTGTCCTTTTGGCTTGAAAGAACAGAGAAAACAGAGAGAATCGAGAGAACAGAGGAGGATCTTTTTTGGAACACGATATGAGACAGACGGCTGTGGAGCCGGAGGAGAGCCTGGAGCAGATGATGCAAGAGGGCGCGGAGGCGCGCAGGAAGCAGCTGTACCGCCACAAGCTCCCAGAAGAGAGGACGCTGACGGCCATGCTGACGGCGATGACGAAGGCGGAGCTCGACGACATTCGCTTCAACCTCAATGTGACGGGGGTGAGCTCGCTGAAGAAGGCGGAGCTCGCTGAGCGCCTTTGCCCGGCCATCACGTCTTTTGCCGAGCGCTGGATGATGTCGCTCCTGGAGGAGGAGTACGATCTCTTCCGCGACTTTGCTGCAAATGGCGGCCAGTCCGAGTCGCTCAGCGATGAAGACGACCGCCTCGACTACCTGCGCGGCCTCGGCTTCCTCTCCTGCGGCAAGTCGGGCGAGAAGCTCGTCTGGTATATGCCGGAAGAGGTGCTTGCGGTCTTTGGGCAGATGGACACGGAGGCCTTCCATGACAGAGTGCTGCTGAACACGGAGGTGGCGCGTTTTGCGGCCGGCATCCTCTACGCCTGCGGCTATCTCAATTACGAGCAGCTCTTCGAGCGCGTCGTCTCGTACCTCGAGGCGGAGCGGGCACAGGCGCTCTCCTTCATGGACTTTGTCGGCATCATGCTCAACGCTTCCTGCTGGAAGAACACGGTCGTGGCGCTGCCGCAGGGCGTCAAGTACTACACTCTGATCGATGAGGACGCGCTCGAGGATGAGCAGCTGCGCCGTTCGGATCTCGATTTTGCCGCACTCACGCGCGCAGAGGCATGGGCTGCCGGTGCGGATTCCTACACGCCGGACACGCCTGCCTGCCGGGCTCTTATCCAGTTCTTCATGCAGGAACACGGCTGCGATGTCATGAAAGCGGCCGATATCACTGGTGAGATCATCATCCTGCTCCAGAACGGCGGCACGATGCAGGAGGCTGTCGAATACCTGGAGGACCTTCGTCTCATGCAGGACGAGGACAAGGCAGAGGCAATCCTCGCGCCTCTGGCCGCACTCAACAATGCGACGCGCCTCTGGCAGCTCAAGGGCCACACGCCGGAAGAACTCATGGCCATGACGGGCGAGGGGCGCGTCATCCCGTTCAATCAGGTGCACAAGGCCAAGGTCGGCCGCAATGACCCGTGCCCGTGCGGCAGCGGCAAGAAATACAAGAACTGCTGCCTGCGCAAGGATGAGCAATGAGGGGCAGTCTGACAATTCGGGCCTATCCGTCCTATCGGACGAAGGCAAAGCGCTTCTTCTCGGTCCTGCTGCCGATCTTCGTCACGCAGATCGCCCTGACGGCAACGGGCTTCTTCGACACGGTCATGTCGGGCCATGTCAGTGAGCAGGACCTCGCGGGCGTTGCAGTCGGCTCGAATCTCTTCATGCCGTTCTTCGGCTCATTCCTCGGCATCATCTCGGTCCTGACGCCCATTGTCGCACAGCTCCACGGGGCGGGCAAGCGCGAGCGCATCGACTTTGTCGTGCGCCAGGGCTTCTACTGGTCGTTGGGCCTGGCGGGTGTTTTCCTGTTGCTCGGCATCTTCTTTGTGCCCGCCATCCTGGATATTCTCGCACTGGAGCCGAAGGTCAGGCAGGTCGCCGCGGGGTATCTCCTTGCCATTGCCGTCGGCATCGTGCCGATCTTCCTCGCCGGTGTCCTGCGCAACCTCATCGATGCACATGGCTGCACGCGCCTGACGATGATCATCACGCTCGTGACGGTGCCCATAAACGTCCTGGCCAACTATATCTTCATCTACGGTGCCTGGGGAATCCCCGCCTTCGGCGGCATCGGTGCGGGCATCGGCTCGGCCATTGCTTTCTCGCTGAACTTCCTGCTCAATGTGCTCGTGGTCCTGACCATTGAGCCGTTCCGCAGCTACCATGTCTTCCGCAGCCTGCCGCGGCCTGACCTTGCGGAGTGGAAGCGCGCGCTCGCACTCGGCATCCCGATCGGCAGCACGATGTTCTGTGAGATGAGCATCTTCAGTGCTGTCGGCCTCTTCATGACGGTCTACGGCACGACCGTCGTCGCGGCGCATCAGGCTGCGATGAACTTCACGACGCTCGTCTACATGATCCCGCTGTCGGCCAGCATGACGCTGACAATCCTCGTCGGCTTCGAAGTCGGCGCGCGGCGCTTTTTGGAGGCGGCCGACTATATCCGTCTCGGCCGCCTCTTGACCTTCCTGTTCGAGGGAACACTGGCCATCGTGCTCGTGCAGTTCCGCGAGACGATTGCGGCGCTCTACACCTCGAGCCCCGATGTGCAGGAACTCCTAGTCGTCTTCCTCGTCTTCGCCGTCTTCCTGCAGCTGACGGACAGCGTCGACTCGCCGTTGCAGGGTGCGCTGCGCGGCTACAAGGATGTTCATGTGACCTTCCTGCTCGCCATCATCTCGTACTGGGTCATCGGCCTGCCCGCCGGCTGGGCCATCGCCAACTTCACCGCGCTCGGCCCGTATGGCTACTGGTGCGGCCTGATCATCGGCATTGCCTTCGGCGCCATCTTCTTGTCTGTGCGTCTGCGCATGGTGCAGCGGCGCTGCCTCGAAGCGCAACAATAAGAAACCGGCCAATTTCTGGCCGGTTTTTTCTATTTTCATATAGTTTTCAGAGGCAATCAGTTGTTTTCAAGTTTCCCGTGATAGGATAGATGTGTAAGAGAAAAGAAAGAGTCTATCACGTCGTCTGGAGGGAATGCAAATGAAAGCAGGACAAGAGCTGACGGAAGTACATACAGGAACTTTGGCGCAGGCTGGAAAGAAGGCGCGCCATCTCACGCGGTCGTTCCGCAAATTCAAGCCCGAGCATCTCTCATACCGCACCATGGGGGCAGGCAAGTGGATGCGCAGCCTGACGGCCGCAGTCATGATGGTCATGGCTGTGCTGGCGCCCATCCATACGCTGCCGACGTATGCGGCGCCAATCGATCCGGAAGAGAGCCTGGCCTCGGCAGTGACGGCCTCGGATGCGGCAGATCTTCGTCAGCTGCGCGGTGACAAGAAGCTCACGCGCCGGGAGAAAAGCCGCCTGCTCGCCCTGGCGCTCTTGCGCCGCGCTGCTGCGGCAGAGCCGGATGTCACAGCGGACATGCGGACGCTGGAGCGTTCATCGGCCAAGCTGCAGGGCCTTGATTACCGCCTCAAGAGCATGGACAGTCTGGCGCGCAAGATCGTGAGCGATGCCGATGAAGACCAGGTGAGCCTTTCGGCTGCAGCTGCCGGCATCAGCGATGTCTTGCGCTACACGCTGACCTGCTCTGATGCAGATTACAGCGCGATGGTGCCGCAGGCCATGGCTTCCCTTACCGAAAAGGGCTATCGCGTCGAGAAGTTCCGCAATGCCTGGGGCGGAAAATTCTATCAGGGCGTCAATGTCCATCTCGTGAGCCCCTCCGGCGTGCGCGTCGAGCTCCAGTTCCACACGCCGCAGTCGTTTGCGGTCAAGCAGGCATCGCATGCGGTCTATGAGATCCGCCGCAATCCGGCTTCTTCCGCCGAGGAGGTCGAGGAGGCGACGCGCCTGAGCCTGGCCTACAATGCAGCAGTCATCGTCCCAGAAGGAGCGCGCGCAATCCACTGGCCAGTAGCGGCTTGATGCGCCGCCATGCGCTTCCGCAGAGCCTCTCCTGCAGGTTTACAACAGACAGGAAATGACGGATAATGGGAGAGTCGAATCATATTATCCTCGCATGAGAGGGGAGGCTTATACAATGAAACAAACAGCTGCACTCAAGGCACCTGTCACACTAGAAGAGATACTCAATGCGGTCACGCATGGCGTGGGCGCGGCACTTGCGGTAGCGGCACTCATCGGCATGTTGGTCTACTATGCCGGCGATGGTGTCTGGCACACGACGAGCTGCCTCGTCTACGGCATCTCCTTGATCCTCTTGTATCTCGCTTCGACGCTCTACCACAGTTTCACGAACCGCAAGGTCAAGTCGGTCTTCAAGGTCATCGACCATGCGGCCATCTTCGTGCTGATTGCGGGCAACTACACGCCGTTTGCGCTGATCCCGCTGCGCGGCAGCTTCGGCTGGACCATCTTCGGCCTCGTCTGGGGCATGGCGCTCGTCGGCATCGTCTTCCAGTGCTTTGCCGCGAAGCGCTTCCGCATCGTGCGCACGATCTGCTACCTCGCCATGGGCTGGTTTGCCGTCTTCATGGTCAAGCCGCTCTTGGAGACGCTGCCGTTGGAGGCCATCTGGTGGCTCGTCGCGGGCGGCCTCTGCTACTCGGTCGGTGCGATCTTCTACCTGGCGCGCCGCCTGCCGTACAGCCATGTCATCTGGCATCTCTTCGTCATGGGCGGCAGTGCCATCCACTTCTACACGGTGTTCCACTTTGTGCTGCCGCTGCCAGAAGTCGTGCGCTCGGCCATCGCGATGATTTGAGACATATCTTGAGACACGAAAAAGACCCGCTCCTCGGAGCGGGTCTTTTCTATCTTATCTGCAAAGATTATTTAGCCAGTGCGTTGACCTTGCGAGCCAGACGGGACTTTTTGCGGGCAGCAGCGTTCTTGTGATAAACCTTGTTTGCAGCGGCCTGGTCGATCGTCTTGCATGCAACCGTAAGGAGGGATTTCGCTTCATCAGCGTTTCCAGCCTCAACAGCATCGAGGACACGGCGGGAAGCAGTGCGTACACGGGACTTCTCGGCAGCGTTCTTTGCATGGCGCTTAGCGTCGGATTTCACACTCAGGATAGATGCTTTGATATTCGGCAAGTAGTTCACCCCCTTAATTAATGTCGTTACCTAAGTATAATATCATGGGTCAAATGAAAAAGCAACCATTTCTTTGCTTTTCTTGCAGGAGAAGCCTTGGGAATGGTATAATATTTTCGATTAGCACGACGTGAATATTGAAAGGAAAATGAACATGCAGAACAAGAACATCCGCAACTTTTCCATCATTGCCCATATTGACCATGGAAAATCGACGATTGCGGACCGTCTGATTGAATATACGGGGACACTTTCGAAGCGCGAGATGGAGGCGCAGGTCCTCGACAACATGGACATCGAGCGCGAGCGCGGCATCACCATCAAGTCGCAGACAGTGCGCCTGAACTACAAGGGCAAGGACGGTGAGGAGTACGAGCTCAACCTCATCGACACGCCGGGCCATGTCGACTTTACGTATGAGGTTTCGCGCAGCCTCGCGGCTTGCGAGGGCGCACTGCTCGTCGTCGATGCGGCGCAGGGTGTCGAGGCGCAGACGCTCGCCAACGTATACATGGCGCTCGAGCACGACCTCGAGATCATCCCCGTCATCAACAAAATCGACCTGCCGAGTGCCGATCCGGAACGCGTCAAAAAAGAGATTGAAGACGTCATTGGACTCGACACGTCAAATGCCGTACTGGCTTCGGCTAAGACGGGCATTGGCATCGAGGAGATCCTCGACTCGATCGTCGACTACATCCCCGCGCCGGAGGGCGATGAGAACGCGCCGCTGCAGGCCCTGATCTTCGATTCGTTCTTTGACTCCTACAAGGGCGTCATCGCCCACATCCGCGTCGTGCAGGGCCACATCAAGAAGGGCATGAAGCTCAAGCTCATGAACTCGGGCAAGGTCTTCGAGGTCACGGATGTCGGTTGCTTCAAGCCGCAGCCCGTCGACCTCGGCTACCTCGATGTCGGTGAAGTCGGCTTCGTCGCGGGCTCCCTCAAGGATGTGCGCGACGTGCGCGTCGGCGACACGATCACGTATGCGGAGAACCCTGCTGCTGAGCCGCTGCCGGGTTACCGCGGCGTCAACCCGATGGTCTACTGCGGCCTTTACCCTGTCGAGAGCTCGGACTACGACAACCTCAAGGACGCGCTCGAGAAGATGCAGATCAACGATGCGGCGCTCGTCTTTGAGCCGGAGACGTCTGTTGCACTCGGCTTCGGTTTCCGCTGCGGCTTCCTCGGCCTCTTGCACATGGATGTCATCCAGGAGCGCCTCGAGCGCGAGTACAACCTCAAGCTCATCACGACGGCACCGTCCGTCATTTATCACGTCTACAAGACGGACGGCACGATGATCAAGGTCAGCAACCCGGCCGAACTGCCGCCGCAGACGGAGATCGAGCACATCGAGGAGCCGTACGTCAAGGCGACGGTCATCGTGCCGAACGATTTCGTCGGTGCCGTCATGGAGATCTCGCAGGACAAGCGCGGCGAGTTCAAGGGCATGGACTACCTTGACACGAACCGCGTCATGATCACGTACCACATCCCGCTCAACGAGATTATCTTCGACTACTTCGACCGTTTGAAATCGGCGACGCGCGGCTACGCTTCGCTTGACTACGAGCTCGCGGACTACAAGGAGTCGAAGCTCGTCAAGGTCGACATCCTCTTGAACGGCGATCCTGTCGATGCGCTCTCGACCATTGTCCACAAAGATCGGGCGGCATCTCGCGGCCGCCAGCTCGCCGCCAAGCTCAAGGAGATCATCCCGCAGCAGATGTTCGAGATTCCGATCCAGGCGGCCATCGGCTCGAAGGTCATCGCGCGCGAGAACGTGCGCGCCCGCCGCAAGGATGTGCTCGCGAAGTGCTACGGCGGCGATATCTCGCGCAAGCGCAAGCTGCTCGAGAAGCAGAAGGAAGGCAAGAAGCGCATGAAGGCTGTCGGCAGCGTCGAAGTGCCACAGGAAGCCTTCATGGCTATCCTCAAGATTGACTGAGAAGCGAATGGATTGAGGTAGATTGATGGAAAGACAATGGGGCGTATACATCCATATTCCCTTTTGCCGCCAGAAATGCTTTTACTGCGACTTCCCGTCCGTTGCAGGACGGGAGCGCTATGAGAGCGGTTATATTGACGCCCTGTGCCGTGAGATCACGGTGCAGGGCGCTCTTTATCGCGGCAAATGGGGAACGCCTGCTACGATATACATGGGCGGCGGTACGCCGAGTGTACTGCCGTTCCAGCTGATGGAAACCCTGCTCAAGACGCTGCAGGAGGTATTTGCTCTGCCGGCGGCGTCAGGAGAGAGGCAAAAAAAGCCGGTTGAGTTCACGGTGGAATGCAATCCGGGTACGATTGACCTCGCGTACCTCACCTTGCTTCATGATCTTGGCGTCAACCGCCTGTCCTTTGGCGTGCAGACTTTTGACGATGCACTCCTGAAACGCATCGGCCGCATCCACACGGGCGCGCAGGCGAGAGAGGCCATGGAACTCGCGCGCGCAGCGGGTTTCCGCAATGTCAGCATGGATCTCATCTACGGACTGCCGGGCGAAACGCAGGCGATGCTCGTGCATGACCTCGAGACGATGGTTTCCCTGCAGCCGGAGCACATCTCGATCTACGGACTGCAGCTTGAGGAGGGCACGGCCTTTGCCCGGATGCAGGAGATGGGGAAACTGTCTCTTCCAGATGACGACACGGTCGAAGCGATGTACGATGCGATGACATCGTTCCTGCCGCAGCACGGCTATGCGCGCTATGAGATCTCAAATTTTGCCAAGCCTGGCTTTGAGAGCCGCCACAACCTTTCGTATTGGCAAGATGTGCCGTATCTTGGCATCGGCGCGGCGGCGCATTCCTATCTCGAGGGGCAGCGCTACGAGAATGTGCGAGAGATTCCCGCTTATATCGAGGGCATCCGCAGCGGGAGCGGCGTGCGGCGGCAGGAAGAGGCGATGACGCGCGAGATTGCCATGGAAGAATTCGCTTTCCTCGCCCTGCGCACAGCAAGGGGCATCGACCGCAGGCACTTCGAGCAGAGATTCGGCGTGCCGCTCGACGCCATCTATGCAGATGCCATTGCCAAGCTCAAGCGCCAGGGGCTGCTCGCAGAGGATGCAGCAGGCGTCCGGCTGACAGAGCTGGGCATGAAGTACGGCAACGTGGCCTTTGAGGAATTCCTGCTATGACTTCTGTGATTCGAGTCACGGAATCTTTCTCTGCCAGATGGTAAGGTAGAGGTAATGAAAGGAAGCGAATGCTCATGCATGAAATTCGTCTCAAGCGCGTCTACGAAGTGCCATCGCCCGATGATGGCGTGCGCGTGCTCGTCGACCGCCTCTGGCCGCGCGGCATCCGCAAGGCCGACTTGCCCTACGATGCCTGGCCGAAGGAGATCACGCCGTCTCCGGAGCTGCGCAAACTCTACCATCGCGGCGAGATGCCCTTTGCAGGATTCCGCGAGGGCTATGCCGAAGAACTGGAGGTGAGCGAAGGCGCTGCGGCCTTTGCCGAGCGCTGCCGCAAGTGGCTCGAGACGCAGGATGTGACGCTGCTCTACGCCGCGAAGAACCAGCAGGAGAACCACGCGCAGGTGCTCGCAGCCTGGCTGCGCCAGAAGAGCGGCGCCGAAGGCGGTGCGTGAGCAAGGATAGCGATAGAAAGGACGATTCCCATGAAGAAAATCACCATGATCAAGATGCAGGGCTGCCCGTACTGCGCCAAGGCCGCGCAGGCCGTGGAGGAGCTGCGCGCTGAGCAGCCGGCCTATGCAGGTGTCGAGATCGAGATCATCGACGAGAACGAGCAGCCGGAGCTCGCCAAGGCGTATGCCAAGGACTACTACTACGTGCCGAGCCTCTTCATTGAGGGGCACAAGGTGTACGAGGCGCAGCCGGGCCAGGACTACGATACGATCAAGGCTGCCGTCGCAGATGCCTTTGAACAGGCCAAGTGACTGACGGATATCCACTGAAAGATGATGGAAGCTGAGACTGCCGCGCGTGCGGCAGTCTTTTTTTCGTGCGCGAGGAAAAAGTCGAAAATAATTTTGACTTTTTGACTTTTAGGTGTTGACTTTTTGTTTTTTTCGGTGTATATTCTTTATAGATTCAAAGTTAGCACTCAGATAGATAGAGTGCTAACAGAGGATGAAAACAGAAGGAAGGGGGCATGCAGATGAAGGATGAACTCGACGCGCGCAAGAAACGCGTGCTGCAGGCAATCGTCGATGATTACATCGAGTCAGCCGAGCCGGTCGGCTCGCGAACACTGGCGAGGAAGTACGACCTCGGCGTGAGTCCGGCGACCATCCGCAATGAGATGGCAGATCTCGAGATGCTAGGTTACCTCGAGCAGCTGCATACCTCCTCTGGACGCATCCCATCGTCGAAGGGATATCGCTTCTATGTAGACGGCCTGATCCCCCCGAAGCCCGTGAGTGACGAGGAGAAAGAGCTCATCAACCGCTGGTACAGGGCGCGCGTCAAGCGCATCGACGAGGTGTTCCAGGAGACAGCGCGCATCATCTCGCAGGTGACGAAGAATGTCTCTCTTGTCCTCGCGCCGCAGATGACGCAGGCGGCTTTCCGTTGCCTGCAGTTCCTGCCGCTCGACGACAGGCGCGTTATCACCGTGCTCATGACGGATGCGGGCTTCATCGAGAACAAGATTCTCGAGATGCCGAATGGCTCGAGCTTCGAGGACTTCCAGCGCATGGCCAGCGTCATCAACAAGAATCTCGCCGGCCACACGCTCTCGACCATCGACCATCCAGCGCTCGCGAAGATCCGCGATGAAATCCAGGATGAGCCGCTCTACGAATCAGCCCTCGAGGTCATCAACAGGGCGCTCGATTCGGGCAAGCGGGAGCGCCTCTACCTCGGCGGCACGACGCAGATGCTCGAGCAGCCGGAGTTCCACGATGTGGAGAAGGTCAAGGAGACCCTCCTCGTGCTCGAGAAGGAAGAGCTCATGAAGGATGTGCTGCACGCCCACATGGGCGACGGTCTCGAGGTCACGATCGGCCAGGAGAACGAGGACAGCCACTTCAAGGACAGCAGCATCATCACCGCGACGTACCATCTCGATGGTGAGCTCTTGGGCACGATTGCAGTGCTCGGACCGACGCGCATGGAATACGCGAAGGCCATGAGCCTGCTCGAATACATGAATTCCAATCTGACAGAAGTCATCAAGCGGTTCCACTGGTAGGGCCGCAGGTTTCCCGGAATAGAGTGAAGAGGTGATAGTTTTGCCATCATTTATCAAAGATGAAATGAAGAAGAAGGATGAGCAGAAGCTGGAGGAGATGCAGCAGGAGATCGACGAGGCGGAAGCCGCGCAGGAAGATGCTGCAGAGGGCTCCGAGGAAGAAGCTCCGGAAGCGGCTGCTGCAGCAGATGCGGCGATGCAGGAAGAGATCGAGGCCCTCAAGGGCCAGGTCGACGGCCTGAACAAAGACCTTCAGGAGAAGAAAGACCGCCTGCTGCGTCTCCAGGCCGATTTCGACAACTTCCGCCGCCGCTCGGCGAAGGAACGCGAAGAGATTTCCGCTGTCGTCACGCAGAATTTCTGCAAGGACATGCTGCCGCTGCTCGACAACTTCGAGCGCGCGATGGCGGCCGAGACAAAGGATGTGGAGGCCTTCCAGAAGGGCGTCGAGATGATCTTCACGCAGTTCCAGGAAATCCTCAAGAAGAACGGCCTTGAGCACATCGAGGCCGTCGGCCAGAAGTTCGACCCGAACTTCCATCAGGCCGTCATGCGGGTCGAAGACCCCGAGAAAGAAGACGACACGGTCGCCCAGGAGCTCCAGAAGGGCTACATGGTCAAGGGCCGCGTCATCCGACCGAGCATGGTCCAGGTCGTCTCCAACTGAGCGTCCTGATCGCATAAACCAGATGATTCAAGTTTTACATAAAGTTTAGGAGGATGTTACCATGTCTAAAGTAATTGGTATCGACTTAGGTACGACGAACTCCGTCGTATCCGTTATGGAAGGCGGCGAGCCGACCGTCATCACGAATCCGGAAGGCAGCCGCATCACGCCGTCTGTTGTCGGTTTCACGAAAGATGGCCAGCGCCTCGTCGGCCAGCTGGCAAAACGCCAGGCTGTGTCGAACCCGGACCGCACGATCTCGTCCATCAAGCGCCACATGGGCGACCCGAACTACAAGGTCACGATCGACGGCAAGGATTACACGCCGCAGGAGATCTCGGCCATGATCCTGCAGAAGCTCAAGGGCGATGCAGAGGCATACCTCGGTGAGACGGTCACGCAGGCCGTCATCACGGTCCCGGCTTACTTCAACGACAGCCAGCGCCAGGCGACGAAGGACGCCGGCAAGATTGCAGGCCTCGATGTCCTGCGCATCGTCAACGAGCCGACGGCTGCAGCTCTTGCCTATGGCCTCGACAAGGACAAGGATGAGACGATTCTCGTATTCGACCTCGGCGGCGGTACGTTCGATGTCTCGATCCTCGAGCTCTCGGAGGGCACGTTTGAAGTACAGGCCACGAACGGCGATACGCACCTCGGCGGCGATGACTTCGACCAGAAGATCATCGACTGGATGGTCGGCGAGTTCAAGCAGGAGAACGGCATCGACCTCTCGCAGGACAAGATGGCTGCTCAGCGCCTCAAGGAAGCTGCCGAGAAGGCAAAGATCGAGCTCTCGAGCATGACGCAGACGAACATCAACCTGCCGTTCATCACGGCCGATGCTTCGGGCCCGAAGCACCTCGACCTCACGCTAACGCGTGCAAAGTTCAATGAGCTCACGAGCGACCTCGTCGAGCGCACGATGGGCCCGACGCGCAAGGCCATGGCCGATGCAGACCTCACGGCTGACGATATCGACAAGATCATCCTCGTCGGTGGTTCTTCCCGTATCCCGGCTGTCCAGGATGCCATCCGCAATATCCTGCACAAAGAGCCGTCGAAGGGCGTCAACCCGGATGAGTGCGTATCCGTCGGTGCTGCCATCCAGGGCGGTGTCCTCGTCGGTGAAGTCAAGGACGTCCTTCTCCTCGATGTCACGCCGCTTTCTCTCGGTATCGAGACGCTCGGCGGTGTCTGCACGAAGATCATCGAGCGCAACACGACGATCCCGACGCACAAGAGCCAGATCTTCTCGACGGCTGCGGACAATCAGCCGTCTGTCGATATCCACGTCCTGCAGGGCGAGCGTGAGATGGCTGTCGGCAACAAGACGCTCGGCCGCTTCGAACTCACGGATATCCCGCCAGCTCCGCGCGGAGTACCTAAGATTGAAGTTTCCTTCGATATCGATGCGAACGGCATCGTGCACGTCTCCGCTAAGGACCTCGGCACGGGCAAGGAGCAGAAGATCACGATCCAGTCGGACAGCGGCATGAGCAAGGAAGACATCGACCGCATGGTCAACGAAGCCAAGGCTCATGAGGCAGAGGACAAGAAGCAGAAGGAAGCCATCGACGCCAAGAACAACGCCGACAACCTCGTCTATCAGGCAGAGAAGACGATCAAGGAGCTCGGCGACAAGGCAGATGCCGGCAAGGTATCGGAAGTCAAGGCTGCCTGCGAGAAGGTCAAAGAGGCCATCAAGAGCAACGATACGGAAGCCATCAAGAAGGCAACGGAAGAGCTGCAGAAGCCTCTCTATGAACTCAGCGCTGCTGCTTATCAGCAGGCACAGGCTGCTGGTGCACAGCAGGGTGCGCAGGCTGGTGCCGAGAACGCTCAGGGCGCTCAGCAGCAGAAGAAAGATGACGATGATGTCGTCGATGCGGACTACACGGAAGTCAAAGACGACAAGAAATAAGCAGATGATTGTTTAAAGGTTGGGAGTTATGGGGGACGCTTGACGCGGTTCCCTCTGGACTCCCAATTTTTCTGTAAGGATGGTGCAACGTGAGCGAAAAACGCGATTATTATGAAGTGCTGGGCGTTGACAAGAGCGCGGATGAAAAGGAGATCAAGCGTGCCTATAAGAAGCTGGCCCGCAAGTATCATCCAGACCTCAATCCGGACAACCCGAAAGAGGCAGAGGAGAAGTTCAAGGAGATCAATGAAGCCTACGATGTCCTGAAGGACCCGAAGAAACGCGCGCAGTACGACCAGTTTGGCGCCGGTGCCTTTGACGGCACGGGCGGCTTCAGTGGCGCTGGAGCCGGCGGCTTCGGCGGCTTTAGTGATTTCGGCGGCTTCGGCGGCGGTGGCGAAGGCGGCTTCAACGACATCTTCGACATGTTCTTCGGCGGTGCCGGTGCCCGCCATGCGCGTCAGCCAGGCCCGGAGCGCGGCAATGACCTGCGCTACGATCTCTCCATCAGCTTCGAAGACGCTGCTTTCGGCAAGAAGGTGGAGCTCGAGGTGCCGCGCACGGTCGAGTGCCCGACGTGCCACGGCTCTGGTGCCGCGGCGGGGACGAGCCCGGAGACGTGCCCACACTGCCACGGCACGGGCCAGCAGCAGGTCGTGCGCAACACGGCCTTCGGCCGCATGATGAGCACGCAGACGTGCCCACACTGCCACGGCACGGGCAAGGTCGTCAAGACGCCGTGCAAGGACTGCCACGGCACGGGCCGCAAGCGCGAGACGTCGAAGGTCACGGTCAATATCCCGAAGGGCGTCGACCAGGGTTCGCGCGTCCGCCTGTCGGGGGCCGGCGAGGCGGGCCGCAATGGCGGCGGCTACGGCGACCTCTACGTCTACATCTTTGTCAAGCCGCACAAGCTTTACACGCGTCAGGGCAACGACGTCATCGTCGAAGTGCCGATCACCTTCGTGCAGGCCGCTCTCGGTGGCTCGGTACAGGTGCCGACGCTCGACGGTCCCGTCGACCTCAAGATCCCGGCTGGCATCCAGTCGGGCAAGGTCCTGCGCATCAAGGGACGCGGCATCCCGTTCCTGCGCGGTTCGGGCCGCGGCGACGAGCTCGTCCACATCAAGGTACTGACGCCGCAGAACCTCTCGGGGCGCCAGAAAGAGCTCCTGCGCGAGTTCGGCGAGATCAGCGGCGACAAGGTCAATCCGGAGCAGAAGAGCTTCCTCGACGACCTCAAGCGCTTCTTCAAGAAATAAAAATACGGCTTTGCGAAATACATCGCAAAGCCGTATTTTTTATTTCTCGGTCATGCCCAGACTTCTTCGGCAATCTCTTTGACAAGGGCGAGCTTGGCCCACTGCTCTTCCTCGGTGAGCTTGTTGCCAATCTCGCAGGAGGCAAAGCCACACTGCGGGCTCAGGCAGAGATCCTCGAGCGGCACGTACTTGGCCGCCTCGTGGATGCGCGCGATGATGGCAGCCTTGTCTTCGAGCTCCGGGCGCTTCGTTGTGATGAGGCCGAGCACTACTTTCTTGCCAGGGGTGACTTCCTTGAGGCATTCGAATCCGCCGGAGCGCTCGTCATCGAACTCGAGGTAGTAGGCATTGACGTTCTCGCGCGTGAAGAGCGGGTCGGCAACCGGGTCATAGGCGCCGCTGGCGAAGTAGACGGAGTGGTAGTTGCCGCGGCAGACATGCGTGTTGATGACGAGGTCGTCGGGGCTTCCTTCGATAGCCAGGTTGTTGACCGTCACGAACTGCTCGGCGAGCTTCTTGAGGTCAGAGCCTTCGACGTAGGCGAATTTGCCGCCCTTCTTGCCACCGGCGGCGAGTACGCCCCAGGTGCAGTCGTCGAACTGCAGGTTGCGGCAGCCGGCCGCATAGAGGTCACGGATGACGGTGCGGTAGCCTGCAGCAATCGCCTCGATGAGCGCTTCATCTGTCGCGTAGACCTTGCGCGTGCGCTCGATGTTGTCGGGCAGGATCATCTGCTGGAAGAACTGAGCCGGTGCCGGGATGGTCTGCTTGGCGACTGTGTTCTCGTCTGTGAGCGCCTGTACAAAACGGAAATGCTCGACAAACGGATGGTTCTCGGCAGAGAGCGGGCCTGTCAGCCAAGTGTCATCGATGAGAGCCGGCTCGCCGTGGAAGCAGACGCCCTTGTCGGTCTTCTGATGAGCGATACCCTGGAAGCCCCACATGAAGTCGAGGTGCCAGGTCGCGCGACGGAACTCGCCGTCCGTGATGACGTGGTAGCCGGCCGCCTTCTGCTTGGCGACGAGCTCGCGGATGCACGTGTCTTCGATGTCTTTGAGCGCCTCTTTCGAGATGGCGTGCTCAGAGAACTCCTGGCGCGCTTCTTTGAGCGCTGCGGGGCGCAGGAAACTGCCGACGTAATCGAAGCGGAATGGTGTGGAAAGATGCTTGCTCATATGATTGCCTCCTGATAGATTGACGAGATGACTCTCGGATAACTTGTTTGTTCTCTTCTGTTCTTGTGGACCGAATCGGTTGATGGCTCTACTTTACCGCAAAAGGCGCGCGATGGAAAATACTTAAAACGGGCGCTTTGCCATAGATTCACTCTATGGCAAGATTGCGTCTGCTGTGGCATGCGTGGTATGATGGTAAGAGAAAAGGGGGATGGGCATGACACTCAATCAACTGCGCTACGTCGTCGAGGCGGCTTCGTCTGGCTCCATCACGGAAGCGGCACAGCGCCTCTTCATCACGCAGCCGAGCCTGACAGCGGCCATACACGCCCTGGAGGAGGAACTCGGTATCACGATTTTCCGGCGCACAAACAAAGGCATCACGCTGACGGTCAAGGGCGAGGAATTCCTTGCCTACGCGCGCCAGATGCTCGAGCAGGAGGCGATGATCCGCGAGCGCTACGGCAAGAAGCGCAAGAAGAAGCAGCTCTTCTGCGTCTCGTCACAGCATTACTCGTTCGCCGTCGAAGCGTTTGTCGACCTTTTGCGCGAGTACAGGGGGAGAGAATACGAATTCCACATGCGCGAGACGGAGACCTACAAGATACTCGAGGATGTCGGCGCGCTGCGCAGTGAGGTCGGTGTGCTCTACCTCAATCCGGCCAATGAGACAATCGTCCGCCGGGCCATCCTCGACCACGGCCTGCGCTTCACGCCGCTCTACCGCGCGCAGCCGCATGTCTTCATCAGCAAGAGGAATCCGCTTGCGGAAAAGGAGGCTGTCCGCTTAGAGGACCTCGCGGACTACCCGCGCCTCTCGTACGAGCAGGGGGCGCACAACGCCTTCTACTACGCCGAGGAGATCCAGAGTACGCTGCCCGTGCGCAAGGACATCGTCGTCACGGACCGCGCGACACTCTTCAACCTGCTCATCGGCCTCGACGGCTATACCATCTCGAGCGGCATCATCAACGAAGAGCTCAACGGCGAGGAGATCATCGCGCGGCCGCTGCTCGTCGACGACTTCATGGAGATCGGCTACCTGACACATGCGCACATCAAGCTCAGCCGCTATGCCGGCCGCTACATCGAGAAGCTCTGCGAGCGCATCGGCAATGCCGTCCGCACCGAGTGACGGATAACCTTGTTTTTTACAGACATATCCCCTATAATGGAAAGACCTAGAACAAGAAAGGACGATGCGCTTTGAAATGGGCTGAAGTCAGTATCCGGACATCACATGAGGAGACGGAACTCATCGCGGAGATTTTCCACGACGTCGGTGCATCCGGCGTAGTCATTGAAGATCCAGAGGAATTCAACAGTTATATCGACAGTGGACTTTTCGACTACTCCAATCTGCCGAAGGCTGAGCAGACGAATATCGTGACGATTAAGGCGTATCTGCCTGTTGACGAAGAGCTTGACGACCGCCTGCGCACGTTCGAGCAGCGCGTCCGGGACCTCGCGAAAGTCGACGGCTTCGACGCGGAATCGTGCCCGATCGAATGGCATACGGTCCAGGATGAGGACTGGGCCGACAACTGGAAGGCCTACTTCCACACGGAGAAAGTCGGCGGCCTCATCGTCATCAAGCCGGCCTGGGAGGATTACGAGGCGAGCCCCGACGACATCGTCATCGACCTCGACCCCGGCGCGGCCTTCGGCACGGGCACGCATCCGACGACGGCCATGTGCATCCGCGAGCTAGAGTCGGCCGTCAAAGGCGGCATGCGCGTCTTCGATGTCGGCACGGGCTCCGGCGTGCTGGCTGTGACTGCTGCCAAGCTCGGAGCCGGCGAGGTCATCGCGATGGATTACGACCGCACGGCGGCCCACGTCGCGCAGGAGAATGTGGAGCGCAACCACGTCGAGGACCGCGTGACGACTGGCGTCTCTGATCTCCTGCAGGCTTTTACCGGCAAGGCGGATCTCATCATCGCCAACATCATCGCGGACATCGTCATCCGCCTCTTCGACGAACTCGATGCGCATCTGGCCGAGGGCGGCCATCTGCTGGCCTCGGGCATCATCGATGAGCGCGTGGCCGATGTGACGGAAGCGGCTCTTTCGCACGGCTTTGCCATCGACAAGGTCATCGAGGAGAGCGGCTGGGCTGCGATGGTCATCAGCCGGGGGGATGCACAGTGAGACGACTTTTCTACAAGGGCATCCTCGCGGACACCATCGAGATCGGCGGCGCGGATGCACACCATCTCATGCACGTCATGCGCGCGAAGCCTGGCCAGGAAGTCATCGTCGTCGACGATGAGAACCAGGTCGCGCGCATGGAGATGACCGCTTTTACGTCCGACACGGTGACGATGAAGCTCGTGGAGCGCCTCGATGCGGATACAGAGTCACCTATCCGGCTCGTCCTGGCCGTCTGCCTCCTGAAGGCCGACAAGATGGACTTCGTCGTGCAGAAGGCTGTCGAGCTCGGCGTTAACTGCATCGTGCCAGTCGCAAGCCACAACTGCGTCGTGCGCTACGACAGCAAGAAGGCCGCCCAGCGCCAGCAGCGCTGGCAGAAGATTGCCGACGAGGCGGCCAAGCAGTGCGGGCGCACCGCGCTCGTCGAGGTGCGGCCCATCGAGCCGCTCCAGAAATTCCTCTGCCATGCTTGGTATGAGGACGACATGGATTCGGAGTTCCTGTTCTGCTACGAGAACGAGCAGAATGTATCGGTGCGGGAGTGCCTGCAGCGCACGACGTCGGAGCGCTACCTGCTGCTCATCGGCCCTGAGGGCGGCTTCACGCTCGAAGAGGCAGAGGCTGTCATCAAGGCCGGCGGGCAGAGCGTCACGCTCGGGCCGCGCATCCTGCGCGCCGAGACGGCGGCCATTGCGGGCCTCAGCATTGTACAGTTTGAAAAAGGAGATTTAGGAAGTTGAAAGTTGCTTTGACCACACTTGGCTGTAAGGTCAATCAGTTCGAGACAGAGACGATGGAAGGCCTCTTCAAGCAGCGCGGCTATGAAGTCGTGCCGTTTGACGCATGTGCTGACGTCTACGTCATTAACACGTGCTCGGTCACGAGCCTTGGCGACCGCAAGAGCCGCCAGATCATCCGCCGCGCACACCGCGAGAACCCGCAGGCCATCGTGGCCGTCTGCGGCTGCTACGCACAGGTCGCACCAGATGAGATCCGGGCCATCGAGGGCGTGCGCGTCGTGCTCGGCACGAAGGAGCGCGCCCACATCGTTGACTACGTCGAGAAGGCCATGCATGAGAACGGCATCCAGGGCACGATCACGGACATTATGCAGGCAAAGACGTTCGAGGACATCCCGCTCTACGACAGCCCGGAGCGCACGCGCGCCTTCCTCAAGATCGAGGACGGCTGTCAGAATTTCTGCGCGTACTGCATCATCCCGTACGCGCGCGGCCCTGTCAAGTCGCGCCAGCCGGAGCACGTGCGCCGCGAGGCGGAGAAGCTCGTCGCCATGGGGTTCAAGGAGATCGTGCTGACGGGCATCCACCTCGGCGCCTACGGCCGTGATCTTTCTGGCAGCATCACGCTGGCCGATGCCTGCCGCGAGGTGCTCTCCGTGCCGGGGCTCAAGCGCCTGCGCCTCGGCTCGCTCGAGTCCATCGAGCTCTCGCCGGAGCTCTTCGCACTGATCCGCGAGGATGAGCGTTTCTGCGCGCACCTCCACCTGCCGCTGCAGGCCGGCTCCGACAAGGTGCTCAAGGACATGAACCGCCATTATGACACGGCGGAGTTCGCGCGCCTCATCGAGCACGTCGAGCAGGAGGTGCCGGGCGTCGCCATCTCGACGGACATCATCGTCGGCTTCCCTGGCGAGACAGAGGAGGACTTCCAGCAAGGGCTCGACTTCGTCGAGAAGATGAACTTCGCCCGCATGCACGTCTTCCCGTATTCGCGCCGCACGGGCACACCTGCCGCCGCGCGCCGCGACCAGGTAGAGGAGGCCGTCAAGAAGGAGCGCGTGCACCGCATGCAGGCGCTCGCCGACCGCAAGTCAGAGGAATTCCACAAGAGCTTCATCGGCCGCGAGATGCGCGTGCTGTTCGAGACGGAAAAAGACGGCATCACGGATGGCCTGACGGACAACTACATTCGCGTCTACACCGACGATACCGTCGATTGCGGCGAGATCTACACCGTGAAGATTGACAAGCTCTGGCGCGATGGCGTCTGGGCGCACTGCGTGCGCTGAGTCGCTGGTAAATATTTTTGCTTTTTTCCGTCGGGAAGAAGGTTTTCCGCTCATGGCGGCGAATATTATTGTTATAGATGGGCGTTAAGCGCCCGTTTCGTGCCATTGATGCCGTTCGTGGCAAAAGGAGGTGAATGAAGATGGCAGATTGTATCTTTTGCAAGATTGCACAGAAGGAGATCCCTTCCAAACTGGTCTATGAAGATGACACGGTCGTGGCGTTCCGTGACCTGGAGCCGCAGGCACCGCAGCACGTTCTCGTGATTCCGAAGAAGCACGTCGAGAGCCTGCTGGCACTCGAGGAAGAGGACAAGGCTCTCGTCTCTCACATCCTCGTCGATGTCATCCCGCAGCTTGCCCAGGAGCTCGGCATTGCCGAGAAGGGCTTCCGCGTCGTGGCGAACACGGGCGAGGAAGGCGGTCAGACCGTAAAGCATCTGCATTTCCACCTCCTTGGCGGCCGCTCCATGCAATGGCCCCCAGGCTGACCCTCTGCGCAGGTCCTAAAACTTTTGGAGAGTGTTGACAGTGACTTGCGCCCTGCTGTATAATGGTGTGGTGTAATTCTAACGACACAAACTCCCATGTTAAGTGGAGGGGGGGAAAATAGATGGCAAACGAAATCAAAGTTGGTAAAAACGAATCGATCGATAGTGCTCTCCGCCGCTTCAAGCGTATGTCCCAGAAGGCTGGCACGCTTGCTGAAGTGAGAAAACGTGAACATTACGAGAAACCGAGCGTTCGCCGCAAGAAGAAGTCTGAGGCAGCTCGTAAACGCAAGTACAGAGGTTAATCCGTCATTTGCGCCAGGCGCCTGCGAGTTGAGAGATTCGCGGGTGCCTTTTTATATGAGAAGAGAGGAAGATCAATCATGTCGATCAAGGAACAGCTTACAGCTGATATGAAAGAAGCCATGAAGAGCCACGATAAGGACCGCCTGTCGGTCATCCGCTTCGTGCGCGGTGCCATTCGTCAGGCCGAGATCGATGGCGGCCACAAAGAGCTCAGCGATGAGGACGTCATCGGCGTCATCAGCAAGGAAGTCAAAATGCGCAAGGACTCCATCGAGGAGTTCAAGAAGGGCGGCCGCGAGGACCTCGTCGCGAAGACGCAGGCCGAGATCGACGTGCTCATGCCGTATCTGCCGGCACAGCTTTCCGAGGATGAGATCCGCGTTCTTGTCAAGGAAGCCGTCGAGAAGACGGGCGCTTCGTCGCCGAAGGACATGGGCAAGGTCATGGGCATGCTGATGCCGAAGGTCAAGGGACGCGCCGACGGCAAGATGGTCAACACGATTGTCCGCAGCATGCTGCAGGGCTGATTTGCAGAAGAGAGGGGCTGCCACATGAGTGGCAGCCTTTTTCGATGCGAAAATAAGGCAATCTGCGCATGGAAAAGGTTTTTGGCAAGGCGCGTCGAATCATAAAAAGAGAACACGATTGCATCACCACGATCATCATCTTCATCATAGAAGGGAGGATTCTTTATGGATAGCATCACCATGCCGGTCCTGCAGGTCCTGCTGCTGGCCATCATGTTCCTGGCGATACTCGTCGAGGTCAAGACGGGCGGCACGGGTGCAGGCATCATGTTCGGACTCGTCGCGGCCATCGTTTTCTGGGGCAGCCAGTATGTCAAGGGGGCGGCAGATCTCTTCCAGATCGGGCTGTTCTTAGGCGGCATTCTCTGCATCGTCGTCGAGATGCTGCTGCCGACTGTCGGACTCCTGGCCGGCGTTGGCGTGGCGGCCATGCTCTACAGCCTCGTGATGGCGCTCGGCGGTAATCTCGCCGCAGTGGCCGTGCTGATCTTTGCGTTGGTGGCCGCTGTCGGCGTCTTTGCGCTGATCGTCAACCAGCTGCCCTCGAGCCGTCTCTGGAAGCGTTTCGTGCTCAAGGACCAGTCGACGGCCAAGCGCGGCTACGTCAGCGCGGTGGAGGAAGCGGGGCTCGTCGGCGAGCAGGGGCCTGTCCTGACGGAACTGCGCCCCTCTGGCTCGGCGCTTCTCGAGGGCCATCCCGTCGACGTCGTCTCGGAGGGAGCTTTCATCGCCAAGGGCGAGCTCGTCCGGGTCATCTCGGTCCAGGGCAGCCGCGTCGTCGTGCGCCGCGTGGAAAAGCTCCCGAAGGAAGCAGCGAAATAACAAGATCGATACAATACTGGAGGCGTTCTTATGGCAACACTGATCACATCCGCGTTCATTCTCGTGCTCATCGTAGCGGCTATCATGGTGTTCCTGCACTTTGTGCCGCTCGGGCTCTGGATCTCGGCGCTCGCCGCCGACGTCCACGTCAGCATCATCACGCTCGTCGGCATGCGCATGCGCCGCGTGCCGCCGGCCAAGATCATCCTGCCGCTCATCAAGGCCAATAAGGCGGGGCTCAATGTGCAGGTCAATCAGCTCGAGGCGCATTACCTCGCTGGCGGCAATGTCGACAAGGTCGTCGATGCGTTGATTGCGGCGCACCGCGCCCAGATCCCGCTGCCGTTCGAGCGCTCGGCTGCCATCGATCTCGCCGGCCGCGACGTGCTGGAAGCCGTGCAGATGAGCGTCAACCCGAAGGTCATCGAGACGCCGGTCGTCTCGGCCGTCGCGCGCAACGGCATCGAGCTCAAGATCAAGGCGCGCGTCACTGTGCGAGCCAATATCGACCGCCTCGTCGGCGGTGCCGGCGAGCCGACCATCATCGCGCGTGTCGGCGAGGGCATCGTCACGACAGTCGGCTCGTCGGAGAGCCACAACGACGTGCTCGCCAACCCGGACGACATCAGCAAGACGGTGCTCGGCAAGGGACTCGATGCCGGCACGGCCTTCGAGATCCTCTCCATCGATATCGCCGACGTCGACGTCGGCCGCAACATTGGCGCTGAGCTCCAGACCGATCAGGCCGAGGCCGATAAGCGCATCGCGCAGGCCAAGGCAGAGGAGCGCCGCGCGATGGCCGTGGCCAAGGAACAGGAGATGAAGGCCTACACGCAGGAGATGGAGGCAAAGGTCGTCGAGGCGCAGGCCGATGTCCCGCATGCCATGGCAGAGGCACTGCGCGAAGGCCGCCTCGGCGTCATGGACTACTACAACCTCAACAACGTGCAGGCGGACACCGACATGCGAAATGCCATCAGCACGGCAGGAGCCGACGACAAGATGCGTCCGACGCAGCCAGTGAAATGAGTGCGGCGAGCCGCGTGAAGATGCGCGGCCAGAAGGATTGAGAGAGGGGAGATCAGGATGGATTCATCCATATGGGTCATCGTCTTGTTCGCCATCATGGCGATTCTCAGCGATAAGCTCGGCAAGAAGAAGCCGCCCAAGAAAATGCCGCCGTTCCCGCCGCGCGATGTGGACCGCACGCTGCCGCCCCCCATGCCGGAACCATGGGGAAAGGCGGAGCGCGGGGAAAAGAACGTACCCTTCGAGATTCCTGATATCAAGGGGGCCCCGCTGCCGCAGGGCATGACGGACGAAGGCGGCATCTATCGTGAGCCCGGCACGAAGATGCAGGACATGCTCGAAGCCTACCGCGAGGAGATGGCCGACAAGGCGCGCGCCGCAGCGTACGAAGCGCAGCGCCGCGCAGAAGAAGCTGCCATCCGCGCCGAGGAAGAGGCCGTCTACGCGCAGCAGGCAGGCCTTGCAAAGAAGAAGACTGCACGCCGCGCTGCCATCCTGCCGCAATTCACGCCGGATCAGGTGCAGCAGGCCCTCGTCATGGCCGAGATACTGGGAAGACCAAAGGCATACCGCCATCATTCCCCATATCGTCGGCGCTAGGCGGCCAGGCCGTACAGGAGAAGCCTTCTCAGATTTTCAGGGAAGGCTTTTCTTGTGAGTTTTTTCATGACAAATCCGCGATTCTGTAGTAAAATTATAGAATGTGTTATGCGTCATAAATAAGAGTAAGATTTTGTAGGTGATGAATTTGTCAAACCAGATGTTTGATGTCATAAAGGGCGATCTTGAAGTACTGGAGCAGGGCCTGCAGGAGGCCGTGACTTCCACGAATGACCTGGTGACGGAAGTCGGCATGCACATCGTGACGTCGGGCGGGAAGCGCATCCGTCCGGCGCTCTGCCTGCTGTCGGCTCGCGGCGGCAGAGCCTTTGACCTGCCGCATGTCCTGCCGCTGGCAGAGGCGCTTGAGCTCATCCACACGGCATCGCTGGTCCATGACGATGTCATCGATGAGGCGGATACGCGCCGCGGTGCGGCGACGGCCAATGCGCGCTGGAACAATCAGGTGGCCATCCTCTCGGGCGACTACATCTTCGCGAGAGCTTTCACGCTGATTGCAGAGGAGGGCTATGATCCGTACGTCTCGAAGCGCCTGGCCGATCTCGTCTGCAACCTCAGTGTCGGCGAGATCATCCAGGACCACGCTGTTTACCAGGCTTCGCGCGGCGTGGCCGACTACTACGAGCGCATCCAGAAAAAGACGGCCGATTTCCTCGAGATCTGCTGTGAGCTCGGCGCCATGGTCGGCGGCATGGACCGCGAGGAGATGAAGAAGCTCGCGGAGTATGGCCACTGCATCGGCATGGCCTTCCAGATCACGGATGACCTCCTCGACATCGAGCAGACGGCTGAGACAATCGGCAAGCCGGCCGGCAATGACATCCGCCAGGGGATCGTGACCCTGCCCGTCATCCGGGCACTCGAGACGAGCCCCGATGCCGAGGAACTCGAGCGCATCGTCACGGACATGGAGATGACGGACGAGATGGTCGAGCGCGCATTAGAGATAGTCAAGGCGACGGACGGCGTGGACTTCGCCAAGGCGAAGGCGGACGAGTACCTCGCGCGCGCCAAGGCAGCATTGCCGGAAGGACTGCCCGACGCCATCCGCGAAGCGTATGAGATGGTAGCCGACTTTATCGGCGACCGCGATTTTTGACCGCATGGATATCGTGCTATCGTGAAACGGTAAATGGAGGGACAATATGTTTGGAATTGGTGTACCGGAGCTCGTGCTCATCCTGATCATCGGGCTCATCGTCTTTGGCCCCGGCAAGCTGCCGGAGATGGGGCGTACGCTCGGCAAGGGCATCCGTGAATTCCGCAAGGCATCGAATGCGCTGACGCAGGCGATGAACGCACCGGAACCCCCGCCGCAGGCTCAGCCAAAGCCACAGCCGCAGCCCACACCGCAGGCACAGGCACAGCAGAGCGCAGCACAGGCGCCTGCTGTAGAAGCAGCGAAGGCACAGGCAGAAGCGCCGCAGCAGGCCGCACCGAAAGCGCCTGCCTATGAGGCACCGACACAGGAGAGCGTGCGCCAGCAGATCGCTGAGACGCAGGCGAAGAAGGAAGCCGCGGGCAAAGAGAAACAATCAGTCTGAAGCAGGGCGCAACTTTTTGCGCCCGTTTTTATTTCAAGGTTATGGAAGCATAAGCCAAGCCTATAGTGTCTATTGGGAAACAGACTGGCCAGCCGCTCGGGCAGCATGTATAATAGAAGCATAGTGTGGAGCCGTGTGCAGGCTCATCAGTCTTTCGTATTTGGGGAGGAAATATCATGTTTGGATTAGGTGTACCGGAACTCGTACTCATCTTGATCATCGGCCTTGTCATCTTTGGCCCGGGAAAACTGCCGGATGTCGGCAAGGCGCTCGGCAAGAGCATCCGCGAGTTCAAGTCGGCCAGCAATGACGAGGATGGGAAGAAAGACGACAAGATGATCAATGTGACGGCGGAGACGAAAGAGACGCCTGTCAAGAAAGATGAGCAGAAGTGAGCAGGATAAGAGGTACCCATGGCAGAAATGGCAGAAGAAAGACAATATGAAGAAATAGAAGCGCCGCAGCAGACGAGCGAAGCGGCAGAGACGGTGCAGGAAGTGCAGTCGGACGATGACGGTACGATGTCGCTCATCGCACATCTGACGGAACTGCGCAGCCGGCTCATCAAATGTCTCATCGCTGTCGGCCTGGGCAGCTGCGTTGGATATTACTTCATCGAGGAGATCATGCATTATCTGACGCTGCCTGCGGGCAAGCTCTACTACATGCAGCCGTCTGAGGCGTTCTTCACGTACCTCAAGGTGGCTGTCGTCGCCGGCTTCCTCATGGCACTGCCCATCGTCTTTTACCAGGTATGGCGGTTCTTCCTGCCGGCCCTGACGGCCAAGGAGCGCATGGTGCTCGGCATCGTCGTGCCGACGTCGGTCGTCCTGTTCTTCTCGGGACTGGCCTTCTCGTTCTTCCTGGTCTTGCCGGCGGGCATCCGCTTCTTCATGGGCTTCGGCAATGCGGAGCTCGAGGCGCTCTTTTCCGTCAACAAGTATTTTGATTTCGTCATCACGTTCGTCCTGCCGTTCGGCTTCGTGTTCGAGCTGCCGCTCGTCATAACGATCCTCGGCAAGATGGGCATACTGACTTCGGCTATGCTCAAGAAGTATCAGCGCATCGTCATCTTCCTGTCCTTCGTCGCCGGCGCCATCATCACGCCGACGCCGGATGTCTTCACGCAGTCGATGATTGCGCTGCCGATGATTGTCCTCTACGAGGTCGGCTACTTCATCGTGCGGTTCATCCTGCGGAGATAGGCTGGGGCTGAAGTGACAGGGAAGAAAGGGAGGAATAAATTTGGCTTATAAAGATCTGCGCGAATTCATCGAGGACCTCGAGAGCAGGGGCCTCTTGAAGCGCATCAAGACAGAGGTTGACCCGGAGCTCGAGATCACGGAGATCACGGACCGCGTGTCCAAGATGAAGGGCGAGAAGAATGTCGCCCTGCTCTTCGAGAACGTCAAGGGCTCGAAGATGCCGGTGCTCATGAACGCCTTCGGCAGCTACGAGCGCATGGCCATGGCCCTTGGCGTCGAGAAGCTCGACGATGTCGCGGATGAGCTCCGCGAGATGATGAAGCTGCCGTACGTCTCGTTGCAGAACAAGATGAGCGTCGTCACGATGATCCCGATGATCAAGCGGGCCATCAACTTCCCGAAGTACGTCAAGCATGCGCCGTGCCAGGAAGTCGTCGAGACGGAGAACCCGAATCTCGACGAGATCCCCATCCTCAAGTGCTGGCCGGATGACGGCGGCCCGTTCGTCACCTTGCCGCTCGTCTTCACCAAGAACCCGAAGACGGGCAAGCGCAACGTCGGCATGTATCGCTTACAGAAGTACGACAGCAAGACGACGGGCATGCACTGGCACATCCATAAGAACGGCGCGGAGAACTTCCGCGACATGAAGGCGCAGGGCGGCGCGCGCATCGAGGCGGCTGTCGCCATCGGCACAGACCCTGTCGTGACGTACGCGGCGACAGCACCGCTGCCGCGCGACATCGATGAGATGGTCTTCGCGGGCTTCCTGCGCCACAAGTCGGTCGAGATGGTCAAGTGCAAGACGGTCGACATCGAGGTGCCGGCCACGGCAGAGATCATCCTCGAGGGCTATGTCCGCACGGATGAGATGCGCCGCGAGGGCCCGTTCGGCGACCACACGGGCTACTACTCCCTCGCCGACGACTACCCAGTCTTCCACGTCACGGCCATCACGCACCGCAAGAATGCCATCTACTCGGCAACCGTCGTCGGCAAGCCGCCGATGGAGGACTGCTTCCTCGCCAAGGCGACGGAGCGCATCTTCCTGCCGCTCCTGCAGCAGATGCAGCCGGAGATCGTCGACATCAACATGCCGCTCGAGGGCGTCTTCCACGACTGCTGTATCGTCTCCATCAAGAAGTCGTACCCGATGCAGGCGCGCAAGGTCATGCATGCGCTCTGGGGCATGGGTCAGATGATGAACGTCAAGATGATCATCGTCGTCGACGCACATGTCGACGTCCAGGACATCAGCGAAGTGGCCTGGCGCGTCTTCAACAACATCGACGCGAAGCATGATCTCGAGATCGTCGAGGGCCCTCTCGACGTGCTCGACCACTCCTCGCCGATGGCGAAGTGGGGCGCGAAGCTCGGCGTCGATGCGACGAAGACCTGGCCGGAAGAGGGGCACAGCCGCGAATGGCCGGATGAGATCGCGATGTCTGAGGACATCAAGGCGAAGGTCGATGTGAAGTGGAAGGAGCTTGGACTCGAGTGATTTCCATCAAAGCACACATCAACAACGTCGCCCTGCACCACACGATCTTCGACCTGCCGTTCGCCTTCATGGGGGCGGTGCTCGCTGCGGGCGGCCATCCGCGCCTCATCGACCTCTTCTGGATCGCGATGGCCATCACGACGGGCCGCGCCGCGGCGATGGCCATCGACAACCTCGCCGACCTCAAGTACGACAAGCAGCAGCCGCGCATGGCCTACCGCGCGATGGTTGCAGGACGCATCTCGAAGCGCGAGGCGCTCGTCTTCATCGTCATCTGCCTTGTGCTCATGGTGCTCTCAGTCCTGCAGCTGCAGCCGATCTGCATCTACCTGCTGCCCGTGGCGGCCATCCCGTTCATCATCTACCCGTTCATGAAGCGCGTGACGGGCTGGGTCCACATGTTCCTTGGCCTCGCCATCGCCATGGCGCCGGCGGGCGGCTGGGTCGGCGTCAGCGGCACCATCACGGCGCCGCTCATCGTGCTCTGTCTGGCCGTCGCGCTCTGGATCGGGGCGTTTGATGCGATGTACGGCGCGCAGGATGAGGAATTCGACCGCAGCCAGGGGCTCCACTCGCTGGCCGTCAGCTACGGCGCAGCCGGGGCCTTCCGCATCGCCGTCGCCGCGCATATCATCTGCATCGCCTGCTTCGCGGCGGTCGGCTTTATGATGCACCTCTCGGCGCTCTACTTCGTTGGTGTATTCATCGCCGCTGCGACGCTCTGTTACCAGCATCGCATCGTGAGCCCAACTGATTTTTCCCGCGTGACGCAGCGGTACTTCATGCGCAATGGCATCGTCTCGGTGGCCATCTTTGCCTGTACCTGGATGAGTTTCTATATCTGACCGATAGTCTTGACGTTGTTTTTTCAGAGATAGAGAGATAGGAAAGGTGATTCTATGACAGCTCGTATTTTGGAGGGCAAGGTCTTTGCCCAGGCGTTCCGCGAGGACGCGCAGAAGAAGGCGGCCGCTCTGCAGAAGAAGTACGGCGTGCGGCCGGGCCTTGCCGTCATCATCGTCGGCTCGAATCCTGCCTCGCAGGTCTACGTGCGCAACAAGCACAAGTCGTGCGAGGCGCTCGGCATCTACTCGGAAGTCATTGAGATGCCCGAGACGACGACAAAAGACGAGCTCATCGCCAAGATCGATGCGCTCAATGCGGACGCGAAAATCCACGGCATCCTCGTGCAGCTGCCGCTGCCCGAGCAGATTGCCGCGCACGAGTCGGAGATCCTCGAGCGCATCCGCCCGGAGAAGGACGTCGACGGCTTCCATCCCGTCAACGTCGGCCGCCTTGTGACGGGAGAGCCGGGACTCGTGCCCTGCACGCCGTTCGGTTGCCTGCGCATGCTCGAGCTCGCCGGCATCCCGATTGACGGTCAGCGCGCCGTCATCATCGGCCGCAGCAACATCGTCGGCAAGCCGATGCTCCATCTGCTGCTCGGCAAGAATGCGACTGTCACGATCTGCCACAGTCACACGAAGGACCTGCCGACCATCACGCGCGAGGCCGATATTCTCGTCGCAGCCGTCGGCCGCCCGAAGTTCGTCACGGCTGACATGGTCAAGCCGGGCGCGACAGTCATCGATGTCGGCATCAACCGCATCGCGCCGAAGAAGCTCGTCGGCGACGTCGACTTCGAATCCGTCAAGGAAGTCGCCGGCGCCATCACGCCGGTGCCGGGCGGCGTCGGACTCTTGACCGTCGCCATGCTCATGGAAAATGTTGTCCGCGCCGCAGAGATGCAGCTTCAGGCATAACATGAATATAGAAAGTGTTTCTCAGAGAATGCAGGAGGTACAGAAATGAAAACCGATGTTGAGATTGCACAGGAAGCCGAGATGCGCCCCATCCAGGAGATTGCGGAAAAGCTTGGCATTTCCGATGATGAACTGGAACTTTACGGCAAGTACAAGGCAAAAGTCGCGCTCTCTGCCTGGGAGCGCGTCAAGGAGCAGCCGAATGGCAAGCTCATCCTCGTGACGGCCATCAACCCGACGCCGGCAGGCGAGGGCAAGACGACGACGAGTGTCGGCCTTGCGGACGCCTTCCACCGCCAGGGCCGGAAGGTCGCCGTTGCGCTGCGCGAGCCGTCACTCGGCCCGTGCTTCGGCCTTAAAGGCGGCGCTGCCGGCGGCGGGTATGCACAGGTCGTGCCGATGGAGGACATCAACCTGCATTTCACGGGGGACTTCCATGCCATCACGACGGCCCACAACCTGCTCGCCGCTGTCATCGACAACCACATCCAGCAGGGCAATGCCCTCGACATCGATGTGCGCCGCATCACCTGGAAGCGCGTGCTCGACCTCAATGACCGCGCGCTGCGCCACGTCGTCATCGGCCTCGGCGGCAAGGCTCACGGCACGCCGCGCGAGACGGGCTTCGACATCACGGTCGCCTCGGAGATGATGGCCATCCTCTGCCTCGCGAAGGACCTCGAGGACATGAAGCAGCGCCTCGGCGAGATTGTCATCGGCTACAGCCGCGAAGGCCGCGCCATCCGCGCCAAAGAGCTCAATGTGACAGGCGCTCTGACGCTGCTCTTCAAGGATGCCATCAAGCCGAACCTCGTGCAGACGCTCGAGGGCACGCCAGCCTTCATCCACGGCGGCCCGTTCGCGAATATCGCACATGGCTGCAACAGCGTCATGGCGACGAAGTTCGCGCTGAAATTCGCCGATTACGTCGTCACGGAGGCAGGCTTCGGCGCGGACCTCGGTGCCGAGAAATTCCTCGACATCAAGTGCCGCTTCGCCGGGCTCAAACCGGATGCCGTCGTCATCGTCGCGACGGTCCGCGCGCTCAAGATGCACGGCGGCCTCGATAAGAAGGAACTCGGCAAGGTCGACATGGCAGCGCTCGAGAAGGGCATCGCCAACCTGACGAAGCACATCGAGAACATCCAGAAGTTCGGCCTGCCGGCTGTCGTCGCCATCAATGCCTTCCCGACGGACACGAAGGAAGAGCTCGACTTCGTCGAGAAGAAGTGCAATGAACTCGGTGCCGAAGTCGCGCTGTCGGAGGTCTGGGCCAAGGGCGGTGAAGGCGGCCTGGAGCTTGCCGACAAGGTCATCGCGGCGACAGAGAAACCGAACGACTTCCACTTCATCTACGATGTCAATGAGAGCATCCCTAAAAAGATCGAGAAGATCACGAAGGAGATCTACGGCGGCGATGGCGTCGACTTCACGCCGGCTGCCAAGAAACAGCTCAAGGAGATCGAGGAGCTCGGCTTCGACAAGATGCCGGTCTGCATGGCCAAGACGCAGTACTCGCTCTCGGACGATGCGACGAAGATCGGCCGTCCGACTGGCTTCCGCATCACGGTCAAGGAGCTGCGCGTGAGCGCCGGCGCCGGCTTCATCGTCGCCCTGACGGGCAACATCCTGACGATGCCGGGCCTGCCGAAGCATCCGGCTGCCGAGAACATGGACATCGACGTCAACGGCAAGATCACAGGCCTGTTCTGATGATTGGATCATGACGCCACAGCTGCTGTCATGGATAAGAGCCACTGCATTTTCGCGATGCAGTGGCTTTTCTGTTACAAGGTTCTCTTCTGTGATGAGGATTATTCTTTTGCATGATGTTTACAACTTGACAAGCGTGCGAGCTTGCGGTATGATATCCATACAGATTCAGTATAGTACATATGAATATGCGATATAAGTGCAATGGCGCACGCGTCGTGACAAGGGCAGACCTGTCAGAGGTCTGCCTTTTTATATGGTCTTGTATGCTGCCATCATCTTGTAAAGGGAGGAATCATCATGAAAAAGAATCTGAGCCGCATGGGGCTGCCCGTAGGCTTCCTCGTGCTCATCCTGCTGCTATTGATACCGACACCGCCGGAACTCTCGACGGCAGGCCACCGCATGCTGGCCATCCTCGTGTTCTCCGTCATCATCTGGATGACGGAGGCTGTCGCCTATCCGGTCTCAGCGGGCATCATCATGTCGCTCATGGCCTTCCTGCTCGGCACTGCACCTAATATGGTCAACCCGTCGAAGATGCTCGGCACGTCTGGTGCGCTCAAGATGGCCCTGAGCGGCTTTTCGAGCACGGCGCTGGCGCTCGTCGGTGCGGCGCTGCTGATTGCAGCGGCGATGATGAAGACGGGGCTCGACAAGCGCATCGCGCTCTTCGTGCTCTCGAAGATCGGCGCGAAGACGCATCATGTGCTGGCGGGTGTCATCTGCGTCGGCTTCGTCCTGAGCTTCTTCGTGCCGAGCACGACGGCCCGTGTCTCGTGCATGGTGCCGATCGTCATGGGCATCATCGCCGTCTTCGGCGTGCCGCGCAAGAGCAAGTTCGCCGCCATCATGCTGATCGCCGTCGCACAGGCCGACAGCATCTGGAACGTCGGCATCAAGACGGCTGCCGCACAGAACATGGTCGCGCTCGGCTTCATCGAGAAGCAGCTCGGCACGACAATCAGCTGGCTCGACTGGTTCATCGCTGCCGCACCGTTCGCCATCATCATGAGCGTCATCCTCTACTTCGTCCTGCTGAAGCTCATGCCGCCGGAGATGGATGAAGTGCCGGGCGGCAAGGAGAAGATCGCACAGGAGCTCGCGGCGCTCGGCCCGATGAAGGCGGATGAGAAGAAGCTCATGTTCATCTCCGTCGTCCTGCTCTTCTTCTGGGCGACGGAGAAGATCGTGCACCCGTTTGACACCTCCTCGACGACGATCGTCGCTGTCACCTTGATGATGATGCCGGGCATCGGCATCATGACCTGGAAGGAAGTCCAGGAGCGCATCAACTGGGGCACGCTGCTGCTCTTCGGTGTCGGCATCAGCCTCGGCTCGGCCATCCTCTCGACGAAGGCGGGTGAGTGGATCGCCCATGTCATCGTCGAGTACTTTGGCCTCTACGATGCGACGGCGACGTTCATCATCGCCATCCTCGCGCTCTTCCTCATCCTCATCCATCTCGGCTTTGCCAGCGCGACGGCACTGTCGTCCGCGATGATCCCGATCTGCATCTCTGTCCTGCAGGGGGCCTCGGAGAACATGACGCTCAATGTCGTCGGCATGGTCATGATCCTGCAGTACACGATCTGCTTCGGCTTTATCCTGCCGGTCAATGCGCCGCAGAACATGATCGCCTACAGCACAGATACGTTTGAGGTCAAGGACTTCATCAAGACGGGCATCCCGCTGACGATTTTCGCTTACCTGACCATCCTGCTCTTGACGAATACGTATTGGAAATGGCTAGGCCTCGTCCTCTGAGGTGCAATCTGTCCGTTTTTGAAGGCTGCCGCTTTGCGGCGGCCTTTTTGCGTGTCGGCATACTTGCAAAATACTGGCAAAGACTTTACAATATGATTGATATATGGTGCTTTTTTTGAAAAATACACTTCGGAGGACATATATGAAACGTATCTCAGTAGAACTCGTTCCACGTGACGAGGACGCTTTGCGCCAGGAGCTCGCCTTGCTCGGCAAGTTCCAGGACAGGGTCGATGTCATCAACATCCCCGACCTCCTGCGCTTCCCGATACGGAGCTGGCAGGGCGCCGCTGTCGCCAAGGAGTATTTCCCCGCTTCGATGCCGCACATCCGCGCAATGGATATCGACCTCGACAAGGAGCTCGCGATGAAGGGCTATTTGCGCGCACACGATATCCGCGAGGTCCTCGTCATCGAGGGCGACCCGCCGCAGGACATGATGCATGAGGTCTACCCGACGAACAGCGTCGACGTCATCTGGAAGTTCCGCAAGGAGATGCCGGAGGTCAAGGTCTACGCCGGCATCGATCAGTACCGCGGCTCCATGGCGCAGGAACTCTACCGCATCAAGCGCAAGCTGCAGGCAGGTGCCGCTGGCTTCTTCACACAGCCGTTCTTCGACATGCGGTATCTCTCGGTCTACGCCGACATGCTGCAGGGCCTCGAGGTCTACTGGGGCATCTCGCCCGTCATGAGCGCGCGCTCGCAGAGCTACTGGGAGCGCAAGAATCACGTCGTCTTCCCGCATGCCTTCGAGCCGACACTCGACTGGAGCATCGGCTTTGCGAAAGAAGTCATGGACTTCGTCGAGCGCGAGGACGCCAATGTCTACCTGATGCCGATCAAGACGAACCTCGAGGCGTACCTCGCGGGCGTTCTTGCCTGATTTATAGATAGGAGAGTTGTTATGTTCAAGATCTTGAGAAAAGAGGAATGGTCGCCGAATGTCTATGCGATGGACATCGAAGCACCGCGCGTGGCGAAGAAAGCACAGGCAGGGCAGTTCATCGTCCTGCGCGTCAATGAGGAAGGTGAGCGCATCCCCTTGACGATTGCGGATTATGACCGCGAGACGGGCAAGATCCTCATCGTGTTCCAGGCCATCGGCGCCTCGACGATGGAGCTCGCCGCCCTCGAGGCGGGTGACACCATCCTCGATTTCGTCGGGCCGCTCGGCCGCCCGTCGGAAATTGCCAAGCTCGACGGCACGATGGTCGTTGTCGGCGGCGGCATCGGCGTCGCGCCGACGTACCCGATTGCGCGCGCGATGAAGGAAGCTGGCAACAAGGTCATCGCGATCATGGGCGCGAAGACGAAGGACATCCTGATCATGGAAGATGAGATGAAGGCCGTGACGGACGAGGTCCTCGTGACGACAGATGACGGCTCGTACGGCATCAAAGGGTTCGTCACGAACGCCGTGCAGGCGCTCGTCGACCGCGGCGAGAAGATTGCGCAGATCACGGCTATCGGCCCGGTCATCATGATGAAGAGCGTCGCTGATGCGACGCGCGACCTCGGCATCCACACGGTCGTCTCGCTCAATCCGATCATGGTCGACGGCACGGGCATGTGCGGCGGCTGCCGCGTGACAGTCGGCGAGGAGACGAAGTTCGCCTGCGTCGACGGCCCGGAATTCGACGGCCATCTCGTCGACTTCAAGGGACTCATGAGCCGCCAGCGCATGTACCGCGACAAGGAAGCCGTAGAGAAAGATCACATCTGCCACATCGGACTCGGAGGGGATAAATAATGGCACTGATTCTCGAGAAACACAAGATGCCGGTACAGGACCCGGAAGTTCGTGCCCATAACTTTGAGGAAGTCGCTCTCGGCTACGACGAGGAGACTGCAGTGGCCGAGGCAGAGCGCTGCCTGCACTGCAAGGTACCACAGTGCCGCAAGGGCTGTCCTGTCTCCATTGACATCCCGACCTTCATCGGCAAGATCAAGGAGCGCGACTTCGACGGCGCCATCGCGACGATCAAGGAGTCGAATGCCCTGCCGGCCATCTGCGGCCGCGTCTGCCCGCAGGAAAATCAGTGCGAGAAGCACTGCATCCTCGCGAAGCGCGGGGAGTCCGTCGCCATCGGCCGCCTCGAACGCTTCGTGGCTGACCGCGAGCTTGCCCAGAACAAGGAGGTCAAGCCGGTCGAGCGCGCGGACGATGCGCAGAAAGTCGCCGTCATCGGTGCCGGCCCGGCCGGCCTCTCGTGCGCCGGCGACCTTGCGAAGAAGGGCTACGATGTGACGATTTTCGAGGCCCTGCACAAGGCGGGCGGCGTGCTGTCCTACGGTATCCCTGAGTTCCGCCTGCCGAAGGACACGGTCGTCAAGAAGGAGATCGAGAACATCGAGAAGCTCGGCGTCAAGATCGAGCTTGACTCGGTAGCCGGCCGCCTCTACACGGTCGATGAGCTCATGCAGGAAGAGGGCTTTGACGCCGTCTTCATCGGCACGGGCGCCGGCCTGCCGCGCTTCCAGGGCATTCCGGGCGAGAGCTTCAACGGCGTCTACTCGGCCAATGAATTCCTCACGCGCTGCAATCTCATGAAGGCCTACAAGTTCCCGGAATACGCGACGCCGATCCAGGTCGGCCGCCATGTTGCCGTCGTCGGCGGCGGCAATGTCGCGATGGATGCTGCCCGCACGGCGCTGCGCCTCGGCGCGGAGAAGGTCTCCATCATCTACCGCCGCAGTGAGGCGGAGATCCCGGCGCGCGCGGAAGAAGTTGAGCACGCCAAGGAAGAGGGCATCGACTTCCAGCTGCTGACGAACCCTGTCGAAGTGCTCGGCGATGAGAACGGCTGGGTCAAGGGCCTGCGCTGCATCCGCATGGAACTCGGTGAGCCTGACGCTTCGGGCCGACGCCGCCCGATCCCCATTGAGGGCTCGGAGTTTGACATGGAGATGGATACGGTTATCATTGCCATCGGCACGGGACCGAACCCAATCATCGCACACACGACACCTGGGCTCAAGACGACGAAGCGCGGCAACATCGAGGCCGACGAAGAGACGTGCGCGACGTCGAAGGAAGGCGTCTTTGCCGGCGGCGACATCGTCACGGGCGCAGCGACGGTCATCCTCGCGATGGGTGCCGGCCGCAAGGCTGCTGCCGCCATCGACGAATACCTCAAGAGCAAGAGAAAATGATGGACTTCACGGCAATAGACTTTGAGACGGCCACGGGTGCGCGGGATTCTGCCTGCAGTGTGGCTGTCGTGACCATCCGCGCGGGCGTGATGGTGGATTCATACTACACCTTGATCCAGCCGCCGGCGAACCGGTACAGCTACTTCAACACGCAGATTCACGGGCTGTCAGAGGCCGATACGGCAGATGCCGCCGATTTTGCCGGCATCTGGCCGGAACTCGAGGCGCATCTTGCAGGGCAGCTCGTCGTCGCGCACAACGCGAAGTTTGACATGGGCGTCCTGCGCGCCTGCCTTACGCATCACGGTCTGCAGGCTCCGGTGTTCTCGTACTGCGATACCGTCGCGATTGCGCGCAGGGCCTGGCCAAACTTGGCCAACCACAAGCTCGGCACGGTCGGTGCCTATCTCAACCTGCACTTCCGCCACCACGACGCCCTCGAGGATGCCAAGGCCTGTGCGGCCATCCCCATTCGCGCGGGGCGCGAGCTCGCCGATACGAGCATGGAGGCGCTCGCGCGCCATCTCGGCGTGCGCATTGTGCCGTTCCAGGCGACACAGGCAGTTCATGGCGGGCTCTTTGGCTGACACTGTGTCGATATACTGGAGGATAGAGGAGGGAGTTCGATGATCCTTGTCAGTGCATGCCTTTTAGGGCACAAGGTCAAGTACAACGGCGGCAGCAACGATGACGCGCTGCTGCAGGCCTGTAGTGCGCGCGGGCGCTTTGTCGCAGTCTGCCCGGAGTGCTTCGCGATGCTGCCCGTGCCGCGCCCGCCGATGGAGATCCAGTACGGCACGGGGCGCAAGCTCCTTGAGGGCAGGGCGCGGGCTGTCGACGCGACGGGCCGTGACCTGACTTCCTCCCTGCTGCTCGGCGCCAAGAAGATCCTGCGGATTGCCGAGGCGTATCACGCAGAGGTGGCCATCCTCAAGGATGGCAGCCCGTCCTGTGGCGTACATCGCATCTACGATGGCAGTTTCTCGGGCCGGAAGATACGCGGCGCCGGTGCGGCGACAGAGCTGCTGCGCCAGCACGGGCTGACTGTCTACTCGGAGTCCGACATGACCGAAGCGCGGCTGCAGCAATTGATTGAAGAAGACATCCGACGCGATTCCATCCGGGATTGACTGTCGATGACCGCTAGGGTCACGGATCAGCGCCATCTGGCCTGCTTATTGGCAGGTCAGATGGCGCTTTTTGATTTGTTTGATTGTTAGAAAATATAATTTTATAAAGAAAATAAATGTAAACGCTTGCAGAAACCGTTGCCACATGTTATGCTAAAAAACAGTTTCAATATGAAACAAGAAGAAGGCATCGCGGGGGAATATGAGGAAACATGGACACTCATAAAAGAGCGATGCGAAACAATCACTTTTAGGGGGAGTTCAATATGAAGAAGACTCTGGTATCCGCACTCACTACGGCACTCGTTGTCGGCGCTGCAAGCACGACGTTCGCAGCTGCCAATCCGTTCTCGGATGTCCCGGCAGACCACTGGGCATACGATGCAGTATCGCAGCTCGCAGCTGACGGCGTCATCGAAGGTTACGGCGACACGACGTTCCGCGGCAACCAGAACATCACGCGCTACGAGATGGCTCAGATGGTCGCGAAGGCCATGGCCAAGAGCGATGTCTCCGCTGCCGACAAGGCTTTGATCGACAAGCTCGCCGCTGAGTTTTCCGATGAGCTGAACAACCTCGGCGTCCGCGTGGCAAATCTCGAGCGCAATGCCGACAAGGTCAAGTGGAACGGCGTACTCGAGTACACGTATACGAGCACGCGTCACGATGCGGGTACGACGGCTAAAGAGCGCAAGAACAATGTCGATGAGTACGTCTTCCGTCTCGAGCCAAAGGCTGAGGTCAACAAGAACTGGGATGTCCATGCTCGTCTCGATGCCAACGGCCTGATGGATACGGATGGCGGCAACAGCGACTACAATGTCAAACTCAAGCGTGTCTGGGCTGAGGGCCATTACGACAACTTCAATGTCAAGCTTGGCAAGCTGCCGAATGCCATCAACCTGATTTCCACGACGGATGATCCGTACTCCGGCGCTGCCGTGACGTTCGGCAACGACCTCAAGGTCACGCTCGAAGCCGGCCGCCTCGACGCAAAGCAGTTTGGCGATATGGCACGTGATCTTAAGGGCCAGAGCAACAGCGATTTCTTCAAAGATGGTGACGATACAGCGAACTTCCAGGCAGTCAATCTCGGCTACGCCAAGAACAAGTTCTACGGCAACACGGGTTACGAGCACCTCGATGGCGCAACGCTCGATTATGCAAAGTTCGATACGGGGCTGAAACCGTACACGAACGATAAGGATGAGGACTACAAGGCCAACATCTGGTTCGTCAACGCTGGCTATCGCTTCGACCACAACAGCTTCTTCAAGGCAGAGTACGCGAAGAACACGAAGGCTGACAACTACGACGATGCCTACAGCTTCGAGTACGACTACAAGGGCGCACAGCAGCAGAACAAGGGCAGCTGGGGCATGTACCTCGCTTACCGCAAGCTCGGCCAGTACGCAGCTCCGTGGTCGACGTACGGCGATGGTGTCGATGGCGGCCAGAAGGGCTGGGAAGTCGGCACGGGCTACACGCTGTTCAAGAACGTACAGCTCTTCGCCAAGTACTTCAACGGCAAGGACATCGCAGCTGACAAAGATGCCGAGAAGCTCTTCGGCCGTGTCGATGTATTCTTCTGATACAGGCGTCTTGTGACGATAAAGAGACAGCTCCTAGCGGGCTGTCTTTTTTTGTGGGAAACCGCATAAAAAATGCTTGCATTCTATCAGATCATCCAGTATAATAATACAAGTCGGTACGTGAGTATCCGATTATTCCTCATTCCTCGATAGCTCAGCCGGTAGAGCACCTGACTGTTAATCAGGCTGTCGCAGGTTCGAATCCTGCTCGAGGAGCCAATGGCGCCATCGTCAAGCGGTTAAGACACCGCCCTTTCACGGCGGGTTCATGGGTTCGAATCCCATTGGCGTCACCATTCGGGCGATTAGCTCAGCTGGGAGAGCGCTTGCCTTACAAGCAAGATGTCAGCAGTTCGATCCTGTTATCGCCCACCATCTTAGAAACATAGCTGCCGCAAGGCAGCTTTTTTTGTTAAGCAAAGCAGGGGGTGTATCATGAACACGGAGAAACGGCGCGAAGCGTTGATGAAGCGCCTGCGGGAAGCCAGCCAGCCATTGACGGGCACGAAGCTCGCGCGCACACTCGGCGTCAGCCGCCAGATCATCGTCGGCGATATCAGCATCTTGCGCGCAGAGGGCGCGCAGATCTTCGCGACGCCGCGCGGCTACATCATGCCAGAGGATGCGAAAGACCACGATATCAAGGCGACAATCGTCTGCCGCCACGATGCGGCTGATATGGAGAAAGAGCTGCAGGCCGTCGTCGACAACGGCGGCGCGGTGCTCGATGTCATCGTCGAGCATCCCGTCTACGGCGCGATACGAGGCGATCTTTTTGTCGAGAGCCGCCGCGATGTCCGGCGTTTCTTGACGAAGATGCAGAAGTGCCAGGCCAATCCCCTGCTCGTCGTGACGGGCGGCATCCACATGCACACGATACGCGTGCCCGATGAGGATGCACTCAAGGCCATCGAGCATGACCTCAGGGACCTGGGCATCCTCGTCGATGAATCGGACCATGAAGGAGAGAACTGATACGGTCTGTAATCCTTGGATGAACAATTGCAACGCTGGATAGATGTGTAGTATAATAGAAACATTGATTCTATCGGGATTTTTATGGGAATCCCTGAGATAAAGGAGATGAGTGGTGTGAAGGAACTGCTCAAGGAAATGCACAGCTGGATGGATGCCTACATGAAGTCCTTCCATACCGATGATGAGGAGGTCATGCAGGGCATCCGCATCAAGGAGCTTCACACGGGATATGTGACCTCGATTGCGGTGCAGCTTGCGAAGCACCTGCAGCTTTCGGAGCACGATGCCCAGCTTGCTGAGATCATGGGCCTCTTCCACGATGTCGGGCGCTTTCGCCAGTACAGCCTCTACAAGACGTTCAACGATGCCGAGTCGGAAGACCATGCCGACCTCGGCCTCAAGGTCTTGTCGGAGCTCGATTTCATGAAGAAACTCGCGCCTGGAGACGAAGCGCTCGTGCGCTTTGCCATCGGCCGCCACAACAAGAAGGAGATCGGCCCTGCGCCGAGCGAGAAAGCACTGCTCTTCGCGAAGCTCCTGCGTGATGCCGACAAGCTCGACATCTACCGCGTGCTCTCGCCGTTCTTGGGCCCTGAGGGCGCGGACAAGGCGCCGAAGTTCATCGCCTCGGATGCGAGCCAGCTCGTCAGTCCCGATTTCATCGAGGCGTTCAAAGAAGGGCGGCAGGCGGATTACCGTAAGCTGCGCACGCATGGTGATCGCAAGCTCGTGCGCCTGCTCTGGGTCTATGACATCAACTTCAGCTGGACGCTCCGCGAGATTGTCAAGCGCGGCTACATCGACCGCATCATCCACTACCTGCCGGACCAGCCGGGCATGGCGGAGGGCATCGCGCGCCTGCGCGCCTATGTGGAGAAGCGGTGTTTGCAGATGGACGAAGTGAAGTGTTGATATCATAGATGATGGCACAGCAGGCATGCATAGATAACCGATAGTAGTAGATTCCTTTTCGGCAGAGTTCAGCAGAGAAGGGTAGAGATAAGGAGAGAATCCAGATGGCAGAAAAGATCACGATGACGCCGAATTTCATTCAGAACATGATCGAAGAAGACCTCAAGAACGGCAAGTACACGGAGGGCATCCACACGCGCTTCCCGCCGGAGCCGAATGGCTACCTGCACATCGGCCATGCGAAGTCGATCTGCCTGAACTTCGGCCTGGCAGAGTACAACCACGGTCTCTGCAACCTGCGCTTCGATGACACGAATCCGACGAAGGAGGATACGGAGTACGTCGACTCCATCCAGGAGGACATCCGCTGGCTCGGCTTCAGCTGGGGCAACCGCAAGTTCTATGCGTCGGACTACTTCGACAAGCTCTACGACTTCGCGGTCACGCTGATCAAGAAGGGGCTCGCCTACGTCGATGACCTCTCTGCTGAGGAGATCAAGGCGTACCGCGGCACGCTGACGGAGCCGGGCAAGGAGAGCCCGTACCGCAACCGCAGCGTCGAGGAGAATCTCGACCTCTTCGCGCGCATGAAGGCGGGCGAATTTGCCGACGGCACGAAAGTGCTGCGCGCGAAGATCGACATGGCTTCGCCGAACCTCGTCATGCGCGACACCGTCATCTACCGCATTGCGCATGCCAAGCATCACCGCACGGGAGACAAGTGGTGCATCTACCCGATGTACGACTTTGCCCATCCGCTTTCCGATGCCATCGAGGGCATCACGCACTCCGTCTGCACGCTGGAATTTGAGGAGCACCGCCCGTTCTACGACTGGCTGCTCGACTCCCTGGACTTTGATCCGAACACGCGCCCGCGCCAGATCGAGTTCGCGCGCCTCAACCTCACGAACACGGTGACGAGCAAGAGGAAGCTTCGCCAACTCGTCGAAGAGGGCTATGTGCGCGGCTGGGATGACCCGCGCATGCCGACCATCTCTGGTCTGCGCCGCCGCGGCTACACGCCGGCCGCCATCCGCAACTTCTGCAAGGAGATCGGTGTGGCAAAGGCCGACAGCATCGTCGATGTCTCCATGCTCGAGCACGAAGTGCGTGCGGACCTCAATGAGAATGCAGACCGCGTCATGGCGGTGCTCCACCCGCTGAAAGTCGTCATCACGAATTATCCGGAGGACAAGGAAGAGTGGCTGCTTGCCGACAACAATCCGGTTCATGGTGGCCATCGCTTCGTGCCGTTCTCCCGCACGCTCTACATCGAGCAGGAGGACTTCATGGAAGAGCCGCCCAAGAAGTACTTCCGCCTCAAGCCGGGCGGAGAGGTACGCCTCAAGCACGCCTACATCATCAAGTGCGAGGAAGTCGTCAAGGACGCAGAGGGCAATGTCGTCGAGCTCCACTGCACGGCAGACCTTGACTCCAAGACGGGCGGCAAGACGGCCGGCCGCAAGGTCAAGGGCACGATCCACTGGGTGGCCGAGAAGACGGCCCTTCCGGCAGAAGTGCGCCTCTATGACTATCTCATCGAGACGGATGAGAACGGCAATGTACCGAAGGACTTCATCGCGGCGCTCAACAAGGATTCGCTCGAAGTCATCGAGAATGCACTGGTCGAGCCGTCCGTGAAGCTCACGGCTGCTGGCACGCACTACCAGTTCCTGCGCGTCGGCTACTTCGTCGTCGACCCGGATACGACGCCTGACCACCTCGTGTTCAACCGCGTCGTCGGCCTGCGCGACAGCTGGGCAAAAGTCAACAAGTAATCCTGTATTCTGCAGAAGGTGAACACATGTCAAAGATACCCAAGAATCTGTCCGACAAGGACATGTTCAAAGATTATGTAGAAGATACATCGATAGAAGACCGCTTCCGCGCGGCCGAGAAGAAAGCGGAGAAGAAGGCGAAGGAGTCGGTGGAAGCACCTGCCGACTTCCTGCGCGCCGGCTTCACGCCGCAGCTCACGGAGGAACTTGCCCGGGCGCTCTTGCAGCTCAAGATGGAGCTCTACCGCGAGGATGTCAAGAATTATACCTTCCAGATCAAGCGCGATGGGGAGAAAATCGTGCTGATCCCGAAGTATAAGAAATAAAGGGAAGTTTTTTAGGGAAAGAAGTGGATTCTATTGGTTAGCACAACGACAGCAGCCGTCGTCATCTTCGTGGCTGCTTACGCGTTGATCATTTCGGAAAAGGTTCATCGCACGATTGTCGGCATCGTCGGCGCCATGCTCATGATCCTGTTTGGTGTGCTCGATCAGGAGACGGCCATCCGTCACATTGATTTCAACACACTGGGCCTACTCATGGGCATGATGATCATCGTCAACATCACGAGCGAGACGGGACTCTTCAACTTCCTGGCCATCTGGTCGGCCAAGAAGGTCAAGGCGCGCCCGATTGCTCTGCTCGTCGCGCTCTCAGCGCTGACGATGGTCTGCTCGGCATTCCTCGACAACGTCACGACGGTCCTTCTGACCGTGCCAATCACGTTCAGCATCACGGCACAGCTCAAGGTTGACGTCAAGCCGTACCTGATCTCGCAGATCCTGTCTTCGAATATCGGCGGCACGGCGACGCTGATCGGCGACCCGCCGAACATCATGATTGGCAGCGCTGTCGGCCTGAACTTCGTGGACTTCCTTGCGAACCTCTCGGGCATCGCGGTCCTGATCTTCATCCTCGTAGAACTCGTGCTCATCGCGATCTATGGCAAGGAGCTCCACACGCAGCCGGATCTCCAGGAGAAGGTCATGCGCCTCAATGCCAAGAGCCAGATCGCCAATCCGAAGCTGTTGAAGAAATGTCTCTTCGTCATCGCGCTGACCATCGGTCTCTTCGTCGTGCACGGCTATCTCGGCTTGCAGACGGCAACGGCTGCGCTTTCGGGCGCCGGCCTCCTGCTCCTCATCACTTACACGCGCAATGAGGGCATGATCACGAAGGTTCTCTCGAAGATTGAGTGGACGGCCATCTTCTTCTTCGCTGGCCTCTTCGTCCTCGTCGGCGCTCTCGTCGAGACGGGCGTCATCAAGGTGCTCGCCGCTGAGGCCATCAAGCTGACGAATGGCAGTGTCAATGCGACGGCTATGCTGATTCTCTGGATGAGCGCCTTTGCCTCGGCCTTCATCGACAACATCCCGTTCGTTGCGACGCTGATCCCGCTGATCCAGGATATGGGTCAGATGGGGCTCTCGAACCTCGACCCGATGTGGTGGTCGCTGGCCCTCGGTGCCTGCCTCGGCGGCAACGGCACGCTGATCGGTGCGAGCGCAAATGTCGTCGTCGCTTCGATGGCGGCACAGCGCGGCAAGCAGATCTCCTTCCTGGGCTTCATGAAGATCGCCTTCCCAATCATGATCATGACGATCGCGATTTCGAGCGTCTACGTCTGGATCCGCTATCTGCTCTGATCTTTGCTGAGTTATACACAAAATCCCCATCATCCTCTGTGGATGATGGGGATTCTTTGCATTGGTGTGATGGATCAGATCTTGCTCTTGCCGACCTTGTCGAACGTCTCGAGGATCGAGGCTTCCGGCACACGGTCAAGCCAGCTGACGGCCCAGATGGCGATCGTGGAGAACAGGAAGCCCGGCACGATCTCGTAGAGACCGAAGAGTGCGTACTGCTTCCAGACGAGGACGGTGACACCGCCGACGATGATGCCGACGAGCACGCCGTACTTTGTCGTGTGGCGCCAGAAGAGGCTCATCAGGAGAGCCGGGCCGAAGGCGGCGCCGAAGCCGGCCCAGGCGTAGGACACCATGTCGAGGATGAAGTTGTTCGGGTTGAGCCCAAGGAAAATCGCGAGGCTCGCGATGACGAGGACGCTCGCGCGAGAGATCCAGACGAGCTCCTTCTGCTCGGCGTCCTTGCGCAGCAGCGTGCGGTAGAAGTCCTGTGCGAAGGCAGAGGCCGCGACGAGGAGCTGCGAAGAGGCCGTGCTCATGATGGCCGCGAGGACGGCCGAGAGGATGAGGCCCGTGGCGATTGGCGGGAAGAGCTCGTTTGTCATGACGAGGAAGACCGTCTCAGATGCCGTTCCCTCGAGCGGCGTCGTCAGGTAGACGCGACCGACCATGCCGACGGCGACAGCTGCAGCGAGCGAGAGGATGACCCAGGTCATGGCGATGTGCGTGGCCTGCTTGACTTCCTTCGAGGTACGGATGGCCATGAAACGCACGAGGATGTGCGGCTGGCCAAAGTAGCCGATGCCCCAGGCGAGCAGCGAGATGAGCTCGATGGCGTTCATCGTGGAGCCGTCCGGCTTCGTCAGCGGCTCGAGCATCGTGCTCTGCACGTGCTGGATGGCCGTGACGGTCGACTCGAAGCCGCCGCACTGCATCGCAGCGCAGATCGGCACGACGAGGATGGCGAAGAACATCATGACGCCCTGGATGAAGTCCGTGCGCGAGACGGCGAGGAAGCCGCCGACGAGCGTGTAGAAGACGACGGAGCCGGCACCGATGAAGATGGCGTACTCATAGGGGATGCCGAAGACCGTCTCGAAGAGGCGGCCCGCCGAGACGAAGCCCGACGAGGTGTAGATGACGAAGAAGATCAGGATGAAGATGGCCGGCACGATGCGCAGCAGGCCGCTCTTGTCGTGGAAGCGGTTCTGCAGGAACTCCGGCAGCGTCAGGGAGTTGTTGGCGAGCTCCGTGTACTTGCGCAGGCGCGCGGCGACGAAGTGCCAGTTGGCCCAGGTGCCGATGGCGATGCCGATGGCAATCCAGCCGGCGTTGAGGCCGGCGAGATAAGCGTAGCCCGGCACACCCATGAGCATCCAGCCGCTCATATCTGAGGCTTCGGCGGAGAGTGACGTGACCCAGGCACCGAGCTTGCGGTTGCCGAGAAAGTAGTCACTCATGTTGCGTGTGCGGCGGTAGTAATACACGCCGATGGCCATCATGAAACCGATGTAGAGCACAAACGTGTTGATGATGGCAAGATCATGAGTCAAAATGAATCCCCCATTTCCTTTTTCGCGGAATTAAGTTTACAAGAATAGTTCAATTATATGGGAAGACGGCGGGGTATTGCAATACTTATTTGTATAGAAGGTATAAAAATAAGACATTGTGTGCGTTTTTTTGCGAAAATCGATAAAAACGCTTGCAATCGCATGGTATATCCCGTATAATACATAAGGTTTGAACGCAGGTGGTGGCCCGGACGTGCGCAAGGCGGGGCCAAGGTCAACTGCGCTCTTTTGCTGTGCACAGATTTTGTTGAATGAGTTGAGATATCGGATGAATCCATATGGGGGGCATTTCCATGAAGAAATACGATGTGGCGATTGTCGGCGGCGGCCCCGCCGGCGTCATGGCAGCTTATGAACTGGTGGAGAAGAAGCCGGGACTCCACGTCATCGTCTTCGAGAGCGGCAAGGACATCTACCACCGCGTCTGCCCGATCTCGGCGGGCAAGGTCAAGAGCTGCATCGGCTGCAAGCCGTGCAGCATCATGCGCGGCTTCGGCGGGGCCGGTGCGTTCTCGGACGGCAAGTACAACTTCACGACGAAGTTCGGCGGCTGGCTTAACGAGTATCTGCCGGACGAGGAGGTCATGGAGCTCATCGACTACGTCGACAAGATCAACATGAAGCACGGCGCGCCATCACAGGTCTTCTCGACGAAGAACTCCGACATCGGCCGCCTGGCCCTGCAGCACGACCTGCATCTCCTGAGCGCCAGCGTGCGCCATCTCGGCACAGAGAACAATCTGCGCATGCTCGAGCAGACGTACGAGTACCTGAAGGAGAAGGTGGAGTTCCGCTTTGAGTGTCCCGTCGCCCACATCGAGTCGGACGGCCAGGGCGACAACATGCTCGAGCTCGCAAATGGCGAGAAAATCGAGGCGGACTTCCTCGTCATCGCGCCGGGCCGCGCTGGAGCGGAGTGGTTCTCCAATGAGTGCAACCGTCTCGGCATCGAGCAGGAGAACAATCGCGTCGACGTCGGCGTGCGCGTCGAGGTGCCGGATGAGGTATGGAACGATATCACGAGCCAGGTCTACGAGGCAAAGCTGCTCTACCGTACGAAGCAGTACGGCGACTTTGTGCGCACGTTCTGCATGAATCCGCACGGCCACGTCGTCATGGAGAACACGGACGGCATCGTGACGGTCAATGGCCATTCCTACAGCGACCCGAAGCTCCAGAGCCACAACACGAATTTCGCGCTGCTCGTCTCGAACCACTTCACGGAGCCCTTCAAGGCGCCGCATCAGTACGGCAAGCGCATCGCGTCGTTCTCGAACATGCTCGGCGGCGGCATCATCGTGCAGCGCTACGGCGATCTCATCAAGGGTCGCCGCACGAATGCGCACCGACTGAGCAAGAGCTTCACGAAGCCGACGCTCGCGGCGACGCCGGGCGATCTCTCGCTCGTGCTGCCGAAGCGTCACCTCGACAACATCATCGAGATGATCCAGGCGCTCAACTACGTGGCGCCGGGCATGACGAACGATGACACGCTGCTCTACGGCGTCGAGGTCAAGTTCTACAGCGCCCGCGTCGTCCTGACAAACCAGCTCGAGACGAAGCTGCGCAATGTCTTCGCGACGGGCGACGGCGCCGGCGTCACGCGCGGCCTCTCGCAGGCCGGCGCCAGCGGTGTCTACGTGGCGCGCCAGATCCTCGCGCGCATGTGACGCAAGATGGGATATGCCAGGAAGGCGCTCTGCAGGCGCCTCCTGGCATAAAATTTTTAGTTGGCAAGGCTCGACGGTTTGGTCTATAATGATATACAATGTATAGAAAGGGGCAGGCGGATGAGTGAGAAGAAACCGGTCATCGTGAAGGTCAGGGGCTCCTGGCAGGATGCGCAGGGGCAGAAGGACAGCGTCCGCACCATTGCGAAGGGCCATCATTATTTCCATCGCGGCAAGCACTACGTGATCTATGAAGATGATGCTGTGCAAGACGGCAAAGACGGTTCGGAAGGCTCGAGAGTCTCGACCGTCCTCAAGATTGGCGGCGGTACGATGACGCTCTTGCGCAAGGGCGCTCTTGAACAGGAGCAGCGCTTCGAGAATGGGCGCGAGCATACGAGCATCTACCGCACGCCGTACGGCAACATCGACCTCTCTGTCCGCACGGAGGCGCTGTCTGTCGATTACGGCGAAGTGGCGGGGCGCATCGACATCCGTTACGGTCTCTGGGTCAACGGAGCCTTCCAGAGCCAGAACCGCCTGCATATCGAGATCGAAGAAGACCATGGCCTCTGAGCTTCTCGGGGACTTTGGCCGGACTGTTGGCGTGCCGGATGTGCGCGCAGGAATAGGAGGAACACTTTTGGAAATCAAAGACATATTGACAGGGGCCATTGAACAGGCCGCTAAAGATGCCATCCAGGAAGGCGCTCTGCCGGAAGGCCAGCTGCCTCAGATCGTCCTGGAGGTGCCGCCAACGAAAGAGTTCGGCGACTTTGCGACAAACTTCGCCATGCAGTCGGCCCGCGTCTTCCATCGGAATCCGCGCCAGATTGCCGAAGAACTCGCCAAGCGCATCAAGGGAGACTGGCTCGATCACACGCAGATCGCAGGGCCAGGCTTCCTGAACTTCTACCTCAAGGGCAATGTGCTCTACGATTCCTTCCAGAAGATCCTGGAGGCCGGGGAGTCCTTCGGCAATCTGCCAAAGCTTGACCATCCGAAGATCCAGGTCGAGTACGTCAGCGCCAACCCGACGGGCCTGCTGCACGTCGGCCACGGCCGCGGCGCGGCTGCCGGCTCGGCTCTCGTCAACCTGTTGCGTGCAGCGGGCTATCCGGTCGAGAGCGAGTACTACATCAACGATGCCGGCAACCAGATGAACAACCTCGCGCGCTCCGTCAATGCGCGCTACCTCGAACTGCTCGGCCAGGAGGTCACGTTCCCGGAGGACGGCTACCACGGCCAGGACATCATCGATACGGCGCAGCGCATCATCGACCGCGACGGCGACAAGTACCTCGCGCTCAGTGAGGAAGAGCGCCTCGATATCTTCAAGGACCTCGCCTACCACGAGAAGCTGGCCATCCTCAAGGAGGACCTCGAGCGCTTCCACGTGACGTTCGACAAGTGGTTCAGCGAGCGCACGCTCCACCCGGATGCGGTGCGCAAGGTCGTCGAGATCCTCAAGAAGAAGGGCGACATCTACGAGAAGGACGGTGCCCTCTGGCTCAGATCGACGGCGTACGGCGATGACAAGGACCGCGTCGTCATCCGCGACAACGGCGTGCCGACGTATCTCGCGGCCGATATCGCCTATCACCACAACAAGTACGAGCGCGGCTTTGACCGCCTCATCAACATCTGGGGCGCCGACCATCACGGCTACGTCTGCCGCGTCAAGGCTGCCATGCAGGCACTTGGCCACGACCCGGAGAAGCTCACCGTGCTGCTCTTGCAGATGGTCAGCCTCTACCGCGGCGGCGAGCTCGTCAAGATGAGCAAGCGCACGGGCCAGAGCGTCACCTTGAATGAGCTCATGGAAGAAGTCGGCACAGATGCCGCACGCTATTTCTTCCTCATGCGCTCGCTCGACAGCCAGCTCGACTTTGACCTCGACCTCGCCAAGAAGAAGTCGAACGACAACCCGGTCTACTACATCCAGTATGCGCACGCCCGCATCTGCAGCATCTTCCGCCAGGCGCAGGAGACAAAGCTCGCGCTCGGCAAGGCACCGAAGCTCGACCTCCTGACGGATGAGAGTGAAGTCGCCCTGATCAAGAAGATCGAGGAGTATCCGGAAGAGGTCAAGAAGGCTGCTGACGACTACGCGCCGCAGCGCATCGCGCGCTACAGCTACGACCTTGCGGCGCTGTTCCACAGCTTCTACAACAAGTGCCGCATCATGGGCGTCGACCACGACCTCGCGGAGGCACGCCTCGCGCTCGTCACGGTCACAGCGTATGTCATCCGCCACAGCCTCGGCATCCTCGGCGTATCGGCACCGGAACACATGTGAGTTTGGATTGATTACGCATTTTGCGAAGGGAGATATAGAAATGGATTTTCTGAAAAGCTCGGAAGTTGATGTAGCGTACTACATCTTGACGCAGTCGGGGGAGAAAATGTACTACAAGGATCTCGTCCTCGACGTTATCGAGAAGACGCACAAGCCGGTGCAGTCGCTGTCGGCTGCCATCTCGGAAGTCTACACGCTCATCAACATGGACAGCCGCTTCCACTATGAAGGCGAAGGCCAGTGGGGGCTGACGGAATGGAATCCGCCAGAGGTCAAGCGCTCCCATTCCAGCCGCTCGACGTCTGGCTCGAGCAAGGCCGCAGCCAAGGCCAGCAGCAACCGCAAGAAGAAACTCGAGAGCATCCAGGAATAATCGATGGATTGACATCCCCATGCGATTCGGGGTAGAATAGTCAACATGTGTTTCAAAGAACAAGCAGGAGGCAGTTCCATGGCAAAGTATATTTTCGTTACCGGTGGCGTTGTTTCTTCTCTGGGCAAGGGCATCACGGCCGCATCGCTCGGCCGTCTCCTCAAGAGCCGGGGAATCAAGGTCACGATCCAGAAGTTCGATCCGTATATCAACATCGATCCGGGCACGATGAGTCCTTACCAGCACGGTGAGGTCTTTGTCACGGATGACGGTGCGGAGACGGACCTCGATCTCGGCCACTACGAGCGCTTCATCGACATCAACCTGACGAAGAACTCCAACATCACGACGGGCAAGGTCTATTGGTCGGTCCTCAACAAGGAACGCAAGGGCGAGTATCTCGGCTCGACCGTTCAGGTCATCCCGCACATCACGAACGAGATCAAGCAGAAGGTCTACGACGTGGCAAAGGCTGACGGCGCTGATGTCGTCATCACGGAGATCGGCGGCACGGTCGGCGATATTGAGAGCCAGCCGTTCCTCGAAGCCATCCGCCAGGTTAAGAAGGAAGTCGGCCCGAATGACACGCTCTACATCCATGTCACGCTCCTGCCGTACATCTCGGCAGCCGGTGAGCTCAAGACGAAGCCGACGCAGCACAGCGTCAAGGAGCTGCGCGCCATTGGCATCCAGCCGGACATCCTCGTCTGCCGCACGGAGAAGACGATCTCCAAGGAGATGAAGGACAAGATTGCCATGTTCTGCGACGTGCAGCCGGAAGCTGTCATCGAGAACCGCACCGCGTCGACAATCTACGAAGTCCCGTTGATGATGCAGAAGGAAGGTCTCGACAAGATCGCGCTCAAGAAGCTCAACATGGACTACGGTCCGGCTGACATGAGCGAGTGGGAGAAGATGGTCTATAAGATCAACCACCCGCAGAAGCGCGTCAAGATCGCCGTCGTCGGCAAGTATGTCGAGCTGCCGGACGCCTACATCTCCGTGACGGAAGCCCTGCATCACGGCGGCATTGCCAATGATGCGCAGGTCAAGATCAACTGGGTCAACGCAGAGGAAATCGAAGAGAATCCGGATATGGACCTCGATGAAGTCTTCGTGGGCTGCAAGGGCATCCTCGTGCCGGGTGGCTTCGGCAGCCGCGGCGTCGAGGGCAAGATCAAGGCCATCCAGTACGCGCGCGAGCACAAGATCCCGTTCCTCGGCCTCTGCCTCGGCATGCAGTGCGCCGTCATCGAGTTTGCCCGCCATGTCTGCGGCATGGAGGATGCGCATTCGACGGAGTTCGATCCGGAGACGACGCATCCTGTCATCTCGCTGATGGAATCGCAGCAGGGCATCGAGAAGAAGGGCGGCACGATGCGCCTCGGTTCATATCCCTGCACGCTCGCCAATGGCACGCATGCTAAAGAGGCATATGGCACGAACCTCATCCATGAGCGCCATCGCCACCGCTTCGAGTTCAACAATGAGTTCCGCGGCGCCCTGCAGGAGAAGGGACTGGTCATCGCCGGCACGCTGCCGGATGACAGCCTCGTCGAGATGATCGAGGTCAAGGATCACCCGTGGTTCGTCGCCACGCAGGCACATCCGGAGCTCAAGTCGCGCCCGAACAACCCGCATCCGCTGTTCCGCGACTTCCTCAAGGCCGCTCTTGCTCAGTAAAACAGCATGACGATAGAGAAGACCCGCATTGCCGGGTCTTTTTGACGTGAATCGCATGGAATGGCATGATGCACCGAATGACATGAAGGATGATTGTATGAATGCATTATTTACCGCGATGCTGCAGGACGGAGCCCTGCAGCGCCTGCGGGAGAACACGCAGGGCGAGCCGCGCGAAGCCCTGATCTACGGGCTCGGCGGCTCACAGAAGCACGCCGCTGTCGCTGCCTGCTACGCTTCAATGCCGCAGATGATGGCCATCATCTGCCACTCGTCGGAGACGCTCTCCGATTGGAAGGAGGATCTCAGGCTGCTGCTCCCGAAGGTCCCCATCGTCGAACTGCCGGAGGTTGATACGTTTGACGTCAAGGCGGCGGCCAAGAGCCAGGAGCGGGCCGCCAGGCGCATGGAGGTGCTCGGCCGCCTCGTGCGCGGCGAGCATGTCATCGTGCTCGCGCGCACGGAAGCAGCCGTGCAGAAGGGCATGGGCCGCAATGAATTCATGCGGCTCTCGCTCTCGCTGCGCATGGGCGACGTCCTGCCGCGCGAGGACCTCTTGGAGCGCCTCGTCGACCTTGGCTACGAGCACGCGGAGGAGGTCGAGCGCGTCGGACAGTTCAGCGTGCGCGGCGGCATCGTCGACATCTTTGCCATCAATGCGGCTGAGCCGGTGCGCGTCGAGTACTTCGACGATGAGATCGACTCGCTGCGTGAATTCGACCTCGACTCGAAGCGCTCGACCAAGAACATCGGCGCGGCGACCATCATGCCGCTGGCACAGACGGACGATTCGGGCCGGCCGGAACTCTTCCTCTCGTACCTCGAGGGGAAGGGGACTGTCCTCTTCGATGAGCCGACGCGCGTCCGCGACACGATCCGCACGATGGTGCGCGAGAACCCGGACATCAAGGGCAAGATCTTCAGCTGGGAGGAACTCTTGGAAGCCGCGCGCGTCAACCGCGTCGTCTACCTGGCACTCCTCTTGCAGCAGGTGCCGGGCGCTGTGCCCGTTGAGACGATTGGCGTGACGGCAACGACGATGACGCCGTTCCGCCGCCAGATGGACCTCTTGGAGAACGAGGCCAATCGCTGGCTCGCGCAGAAGCAGCGCGTGCTCGTGCTGCTCGGCGATAGGGAGAAGGCGAACAGCCTGCGTGAGTTCTTCGCGCACCGCCGCATCCCGTCTCTCATCGAGGGCGCAGCAGAGCCTCTCCATGACAATGCCATTAACATCCGCCGCGGGGCCCTGCTCACGGGCTTCGAGATGGCTTCTGCGCGCCTCGTCGTCGTGACGGAGAAGGACATCTTCGGCCGCCACAAGCGCCACACGGCTGTCCGCAAGCACAGCGACTACGGCGAGAAGATCTCGCATTTCCGCGACATCAAGCCGGGCGACTACGTCGTGCACGAGAGCCACGGTATCGGCAAGTACCTCGGCGTCGAGACGCTCGATGTCGGCGGCATCCACAAGGACTACCTGCACATCCAGTACGCGGGCGACGACAAGCTCTTCGTGCCGACGGACCAGGTCGGCCTCTTGCAGAAGTACATCGGCTCGGAGGGCGATGTGCCGCGCCTGCACCGCATGGGCGGCACGGAGTGGGTCAAGGCCAAGGCGCGCGCCAAGAAGTCGGTCGAGGACATCGCGCAGAAGCTCATCGAGATCTACGCGAAGCGCAAGGAGGCCAAAGGCCATGCCTTCCCGCCGGACGATGTGAGCCAGCGCGAGTTCGAGGACGCATTCCCCTACGAGGAGACGGAAGACCAGCTGCGCGCCATCGCGGAGATCAAGGCGGACATGGAGAAAGAGAAGCCCATGGACCGCTTGCTCTGCGGCGACGTCGGCTTCGGCAAGACGGAAGTCGCCATACGCGCGGCTTACAAGGCGGCCATGGACGGCAAGCAGGTGGCCGTGCTCGTGCCGACGACCGTCCTCGCGCAGCAGCATTACCAGACGTTTACGACGCGCTTCAACGGCTTTGCGCCGGTCATCGATGTCATCTGCCGCTTCCGCACGGCGAAGCAGCAGAAGGAGACCATCGAGAAGGTGCGCCTCGGCCAGGTGGACATCCTCATCGGCACGCATGCCATCCTCAACCAGAACAAGGTCAAGTGGAAGGACCTTGGTCTCTTGATCGTCGACGAGGAACAGCGCTTCGGCGTCAAGCAGAAGGACAAGATCCGCAAGCTCGCCGCCGGCATCGACGTCCTGACGCTCTCGGCAACGCCGATACCGCGCACGCTCCACATGTCGCTCGTCGGCGCGCGCGATATGAGCATCATCGAGACGCCGCCGGCCGAGCGCTTCCCCGTGCAGACGTACGTTGTCGAGAACAACGATACGATCCTCGCGAACGCCATCAAGCGTGAGATGAGGCGCGGCGGGCAGGTCTACTTCATCTACAACCGCGTCGACACCATCGACCGCATGCGCGACCACATCGAATCGCTCGTGCCCGAGGCGCGGATCCAGACGGCACATGGCCAGATGCCCGAGGAACTGCTCGAGCACGTCATGATGGACTTCTACGAGGGCGATTACGACATCCTGCTCGCGACGAGCATCGTCGAGAACGGCCTCGACGTTGCCAATGCCAACACGATCATCGTCTACAACGCCGACCACTTCGGCCTGTCGCAGCTCTATCAGATGCGCGGGCGCGTCGGCCGCTCGCATCACATGGCCTTTGCGTACTTTGTCTATCAGGCGGACAAGATCCTGACGGAGACGGCCGAGAAGCGCCTGCAAGCCATGAAGGAGTTCGCCGAGCTCGGCGCAGGCTTCAAGATCGCCATGCGCGACCTCGAGATACGCGGCGCGGGCAATCTGCTCGGTGCCCAGCAGCACGGTCACATCGCCAGCGTCGGCTTCGAGATGTACTGTAAGCTCCTCGAAGAGGCCGTAGAGCGTTTGCAGAGCGGCAAGGCGCCTGAGGAAGCACCGCCGGAGCCTGTCATCGACCTGCAGACGGAAGCCTACATCGATGGCGGCTTCATCACAGACGCCATGCACAAGATTGAGATCTACCAGCGCATCGCGGCCATCCGCAGCAATGAGGAGCTACGGAGCCTGCTCGATGAGCTCATCGACCGCTTCGGCGACCCGACGAAGCCGGTCATGCACCTCTTGGAGGTCGCGCGCATCAAGAACTACGCGCGCGACCTCGGCATCCGTGCCATCAAGGAGATGCCGCTGGCGCTCGACCTCTACTTCCTGCCAGAAAAACGCATGCCGGCCAAGGGGATGCTCGCACTTGCCAACCTCTTTGGCAAGCGCATGCGGAGCCTGCCTGAAAAGAACGGGCTGCGCTTTGCGCTCAGTGACCGCTACAAGAAGAACATCACGAATTTCGTCACGCGCGTGCTCATGATCGCTGCCGGTGACGATGAGGCGCTCGAGGTAAAGGCCAGGGAAAAGGCCAGCGCCATCAAGAAGAGTCAGAAGGGAAAGGAAAGAGAGACAGAATGAAACAGCCAAAGATCACCGTAGTCGGACTTGGCCCGGGCCGCTTCGGCCTCATCACATTGGAATCCTGGCAGACTATGCAGGCGGCAGCGCATCTTGTACTGCGCACGCGCATCCATCCGACTGTCGCAGAGATTGAGAAGCGCGGACTGACGTTCTCGTCATACGACGGCTTCTACGAAGAAGCGCCGGATTTTGAGACGCTCTACCGCCATATCGCTGAAGATCTGCTGCGGCGCGCAACTGAGCAGGGCGACCTCGTCTACGCCGTGCCCGGCAGCCCGCTCGTCGCCGAGCGCACCGTCGTGCTGCTGCGCGAACTCGCGAAGGAGACGGATACCGCCGTCGACATCCTGCCCGGCATGAGCTTTGTCGAGGTCATGTACACGCGCCTCGGCATCGACCCCATCGAGGGCCTGACGATACTCGATGCAGAGGATGTCAGCACGCTCAAGGAGCGCCCGGCCCAGTCGCTCGTCATCACGCAGGTCTACGATCCCATCATCGCCTCGGACACGAAGCTCATGCTCATGGAGTTCTATCCCGACGAGTACGAGGTCACCTACATCCACAATCTCGCCCTGCCCGACGAATCCATCCGGAAGATTCCGCTCTACGAGCTCGACCGCCAGAAGGATGTCGACCATCTGACGAGTCTCTTTGTGCCAGCACAATGAGCCGAAACGCGCCTGTTCGCGGTTATTTTTCCGAAAACCCTTGATTTTTCAAGGGTTTTCTGCTAAATTTTGATAAGCAGGCAGGATATTCGCGGCAGGCCGCGAATATCTGTCACATAAGCAAAACCATTATTTAAGGAGGCTACAATCGTGAATAAAGCTGAATTGATAGCTAGCGTTGCTGAAAAAGCAGGTCTGACGAAGAAAGACGCAGAGAAGGCTGTGGTCGCTATCTTCGATAGCATCCAGCAGGCTATGGTTGAGGGCGATAAAGTACAGGTGATTGGCTTCGGTACGTTTGAAGTCAAGGAGCGTTCTGCTCGCGCAGGCCGCAACCCGCGCACGAACGAGACGATCCAGATCCCGGCTTCGAAGAATCCGGTGTTCAAGGCTGGCAAGGCCCTGAAAGATGCGGTCAACGCATAATCTGGCTTGTGTACGAGAGGCTGGGTTCCTTCGGGAGCCCGGCTTCTTCTTGTATTGGAGGGATAGGCTTGGATCTCGGTTTATCGTCAAAGGTTGTCCTGCTCACGGGCGGCACTTCCGGCATCGGACTGGAAGCGGCGCGTGAATTCCTGCAGGAAGGTGCCAGTGTCTGCCTGATGGGGCGCTCCGAGGAGCGCGGCCGTGAGGCAGCGGCACGCCTCGCGCAGGAGGCCGGGGCAGAGCGAATCTGCTTCCTGCAGGGGGATGTGAAGAGCGTCGAGGACTGCGGCCGCGTGGTCAAAGGGACGGTGGCGCGCTTTGGCCGCCTCGATGTGCTCGTCAATTCGGCGGGCATCTATCGGGAAGGGGCGCTTGAAGACCTCGGGGAAGAGGAACTCGACGATATCCTCGCCTGCAATGTCAAGGGCGTCTTCCACATGACGAAGGCCGCTCTGCCTGCGCTCAAGGCCGCTCGCGGCGCTGTCGTCAACGTGTCGTCTGACGCAGGTGTCCACGGCAACTACTTCTGTACGGCTTACTGCGCGAGCAAAGGCGCTGTCGTGCTCTTCACGCGCGCGCTCGCACTCGAGGTGGCCGCCTTCGGCGTGCGCGTCAATGCCATCGCACCGGGCGACATCATGACGCCTCTGACAGAGGCGCAGCTCGGTACGGGGGAAAGGCGTGAAGCGAACCTCAGGGAGATGGCTGCTGTCTATCCGCTCGGCCGCATCGGCACGGCGCAGGAAGCGGCTTCACTCATCGTCTTCCTCGCCTCGGCGCGCGCGTCTTTCGTGACGGGCGCCATCTACGGGATTGACGGAGGCCTGACTGCCTGATGCATAAGATACTGATACTCACGGCCTCGATTGGTTCGGGGCACATCAAGGCGGCCGAGGCCATCGAGACGGAACTGCGCCGCCTGCTGCCCGATGCCGAGATCACGACGGTCGACTTCATGGCGCGCCGCATCTCGCGCATCCACTGGTTCATGAAGGAATTCTACCTGGCGATGCTGGCCTTCGTGCCGAACCTCTACGACGTTTTCTACAAGCTCTCGGGCGGTTCCTCGGGCGGCACGCTCGTCCAGAACGCCTTTGCCTGGATCATGATGCCGGTCATGAAGCGGCTCGTGCGCCGCTACGAGCCGGACCTCGTGCTCTGCACGCACCCGTTCCCTGAGGGAGCGGCCTCTCTCCTGCGCCGCCGCCAGCAGGAATCGTACCGGCTCGCGACCGTCATGACGGACTACTCCCTGCACCAGATCTGGCTCTATCCGGCCGTCGACCGCTACTACATGGCGACGGAGGAGATGCGCATGGGCATGATCAGCCATGGCTTTGCCGTCAACACGCTCGAGGTGCCCGGCATCCCTGTCGCGAGTGTCCTGCAGGAGATGAAGGACAAAGCCACTGTGCGGCGCGCGCTGGCTATACCGGAGGGGCAGCCAGCCGTCCTCTTGATGGGCGGCGGCCTCGGCCTCGGCGGCATCGAGTCGAACCTGCGCGACCTCGAGGAGATCGAAGCGCGCCTGACCATCCTCGTCGTGGCCGGGCGCAATCAACGCCTGATGGAGCGCGTGCAGGACATGGCGGACGCCTCGCATCATCAGGTGCTCGTCTGGGGTTACACGGATCAGGTACACTTCCTCATGCGGGCGGCTGACCTCTTGATCACGAAGCCTGGGGCGCTGACCATCAGCGAGGCGTTCGTGCTCGGCCTGCCGATGCTGCTGCACGATCCCATCCCGGGGCCTGAGACGGAGAACGCCATCTATGCGACGCAGCACGGGGCGGCTGTCTGGCTCCATCCGCGCGAGGACCTCGCGCGGTCTGTCCGGAAACTCCTGGACGGCGATTCACTCGCTGCGATGAGCCGGGCCGCCGTTTCTTGTGCGCGCCCCGATGCCGCGCCGTCCATTGCCGAAGATCTGAAGGATTTGCTGTTGAGAAGGAGTTGATTTCATGAAGCAAAGGATAAAGCAGAGGAAGGGCCTCTTCAACTGGTTCACGATCCTCTTGGTCATCATCATCGGTTATTTTGCCGTGATCCTCGTCAAGCAGCAGATCTACCTGAACCAGGTCAGCGCCGATCAGGCTGCGGCAGAGGAGCGCCTCGCGACGGCAAGGGCTGAGCACGAGCGCCTCGTCAAGGAGAAGGATGACCTCAACCGCCTCGATTACATCGAGAAGATCGCGCGCGAGGAGCTCGGCATGACGCGCAGGGGAGAACTGCCGTACAGCTCAGGGAAATCCGTAGGCTCGCGCTGACTGAAATCGCGTTCTTTCCTTGACACTGCTGAGCGCGCAAGGTTATAATAAAGCGTGTATTTTCCATCACGACTTAAGGAGGAAGAATTAATTTGTCCATTGAAGTTGGCAATGTAGTTGAGGGTGTTGTCACGGGCATCACGAATTTCGGTGCTTTCGTAGAATTGCCGGAAGGCAAGACCGGTCTCATCCATATCTCTGAGGTAGCGGATGTCTATGTCAAGGATGTCCACGATTTCCTCTCCGAACATGACAAGGTGAAGGTTAAGGTATTGAGCATCGATGATCGCGGCAAGATTGCCCTTTCCATCAAGCAGCTTCAGGAGAAGAAGCCAGAAGCACAGGCTCCGGCAGGGAATTCTTCCTTCCGCCCGCAGCGCCAGAGCCGCGGACCGCGGGATTTCCGCCGCGGTGGCCGCTACAGCAATTCCACGGCCTCGTTTGAAGACAAGCTCTCGAAGTTCCTCAAGGACAGTGACGAGCGCCTGACGGACCTGCGCCGCAAGACGGATTCGAAGCGCGGAGGCCGTGGCTCCCGCCGCTCGGATTGATCATCTGAAATCGGAATGATACAAGCACTCTTGACGGGGTGCTTTTGTTCTTTATGTTGAAGGCAGATGGCTCTATGGGCTTTATGATTGAAGAAGCATTGCGCTATGCCAGGGCGCAGGGACTCCTGCACCGCGGCATGCACGTGCTCGTGGCCTGCTCCGGCGGGCCGGACTCCCTGGCCCTGCTCGACATCCTGCTGCGGCTGCGCGGGCGTCTTCGCCTCGCCCTGACTGTGGCGCACTTCGAGCACGGCATACGCGGCGCCTCATCGGAAGGCGATGCATCATTTGTCGCCGCGTTCTGCAAGGAGCGCGGCGTGCCCTGCTTCATCGGGCACGGTGATGTGCCCTCTGCTGCGCGCGCACAGGGCAAGTCGCTCGAGCTTGCGGCGCGCGAACTGCGCTACGCGTTCTTTTGGCAGACGATGGCGCGCGTCGGCGCGGATGTCCTCGCGACGGCTCATCACGCCGATGACCAGGCCGAGACGGTGCTCATGCGCATCCTGCGCGGCACGGGGCTCGACGGCCTCTCTGCCATGAAGCCGCGCGAGGGAAAGAAGATTCGCCCGCTGCTCTTTGCGCGGCGCGCGGAGATCCTCGCTTACTGCGGGGCGCGCGGCCTTGAGCCGCGCCACGATGCGACGAACGATCTCCCTGATTGCACGCGCAACGTGCTGCGCCTCAAGGTGCTGCCGTACCTGCAGCAGTCATGCAATCCAGAAGTCGCGCGTGCGCTCTGCCAGCTCGCTGAGCTCGCACGCGCCGACTGCGATTACCTCGAGCAGCAGCTCGATGCAATCTGGCCCTATCTGACGCGCGAGGAAGAGGGACAGCGCAAGATCATGCTCGCCTCGCTGCGCCGCCAGCATCCGGCCATGCAGCGCCGCGCGCTGCGCCGCCTCTATCGGGAGGCGGCGGGGAGCGGCAGGGACCTCAGCTTCATCCATGTGGAAGAGCTGCGCCAGCTGGCGATCTCTGAGCAGCCGAACGGCAAGGTGCTGGCACTTTCCGGCGGGTATCGGGCCTGCTTCTCGTACGACAGGCTCTTCCTGCGGCAATCCTCCGAGGAGGTCTCGGAGGCGCCGGCGGACCTTGCCGTCCGGCCGGAGATACCGGGCGTGACCGAAGTGGGCGGTCTCGTCATCGAGGCGGAGTTCTGCCGGGAGCGGCCTGCACCTGCCGGGCCCGGCGCCTTCTACCTCGATGCCGACGTCCTCGCGCGCGGCCCGCTCGTCTTCCGCCACCGGCGGCCCGGCGACTTCATCGAGCTTCCTGCTGGGCGCAAGAAACTCAAGGACGTCCTCATCGACGACAAGGTCCCGCGCGAAGAGCGCAGCCGGCTGCTGCTGCTGGCGAACGGCCAGGAGATCCTCTGGATCGCAGGCAGGCGGCGCACGAGCCATTACCCGGTCAACGACCGAACAAAGAGAATCCTGTATTTCCAAATAAAAGAAAAGAGGCACACAAATGACTAAAGACATGAATGCGGATATCGAGAAAGTCGTCTTCTCGGAAGAGGAACTCAAGAAGCGCATCGCAGAGCTCGGCAAAGAGATCACGGAAGATTACAAGGACGTGAAGGAGACGATCTACTGCGTCGGCATCCTCAAGGGCGCCGTCGTCTTCTACACGGACCTCGTGCGCAACATCAATCTGCCGGTCCATTTCGACTTCATGATCGCTTCGAGCTACGGCAACGGCACGGAGTCGAGCGGCTCGGTGAAGATCCTCAAGGATCTCGATTACGATGTAGAAGGAAAACACCTGATCATCATCGAAGATATCATCGATTCGGGCACGACGATGAATTACCTCATGAAGTATTTCCGCGAGCGCAAGCCGAAGAGCGTCAAGCTCTGCTCGCTGCTCTCGAAGCCGTCGCGCCGCACGGTCGATGTGAACATCGACTACTGCGGTTATACGGTCCCCGACGAATTCCTCGTGGGCTATGGCCTCGATTATGCGGAGAAATACCGCAATCTGCCGTACATCGGTGTGCTCAAGCCTGAGATCTACGAATAAGGGCCAGCTGCTCCTGGAGCAAAAGCTCTGAGACAAAGGAGGACAATGGATTGAATAAGTTTCTACGCAATGTAGGGTTCTATCTGCTCATCATCCTGGTGGCAATCTCCGTCATCGACTACTTCTCGACGAAGAACACGAACCGCCAGGAAGTGGAGTACACGCAGTTCCTGCAGCAGGTAGACAAGGGCGATGTGTCGAAAGTCGTGATCATCCAGAACACGATCCACGGCACGCTCGCAGATGGCACGGAGTTCACGACCATCACGCCGGATGCCCCGAATAATGACCCGGACCTCTACCAGAAGCTCTCGGCGAAGGGGATCGACATCGCGGCGGAGAATCCGCCGGAGCCGCCCTGGTGGTCGCAGATGTTCTCGTCTGTCATCCCCATCCTGCTGCTCATCGGCGTCTGGTTCTTCATCATGCAGCAGACGCAGGGCGGCGGCGGACGCGTCATGTCGTTCGGCAAGAGCCGCGCGCGCATGAGCGGCGCCGACAAGATCAAGGTCACGTTCCGCGATGTCGCCGGTGCGGATGAGGCGAAGCAGGAGCTCGAAGAAGTCGTCGAGTTCCTCAAGCACCCGAAGAAGTTCAACGAGCTTGGCGCCCGCATCCCGAAGGGCGTCCTGCTCTTCGGCCCTCCGGGCACCGGTAAGACGTTGCTCGCACGCGCTGTCGCAGGCGAGGCGGGTGTACCGTTCTTCTCGATTTCGGGCTCGGACTTCGTCGAGATGTTCGTCGGTGTCGGCGCTTCGCGTGTCCGCGACCTCTTCGAGCAGGCGAAGAAGAATGCGCCGTGCATCGTCTTCATCGATGAGATCGATGCAGTTGGACGCCAGCGCGGCGCTGGCGTCGGCGGCGGTCACGATGAGCGCGAGCAGACGCTCAACCAGCTGCTCGTCGAGATGGACGGCTTTGCGGCCAACGAGGGCATCATCATCATCGCGGCGACGAACCGCCCGGATATCCTCGACCCGGCGCTCCTGCGCCCGGGCCGCTTCGACCGCCAGATTGTCGTCGATAAGCCCGATGTGCGCGGCCGTCTGGCCATCCTCAAGGTCCACACGAAGGGCAAGCCGATGGCAAAGGATGTCGACCTCGATATCATCGCGCGCCGCACGCCGGGCTTTACGGGTGCGGACCTCTCGAACCTCGTCAATGAGGCGGCACTGCTCGCCGCCCGCCGCGACAAGCACAAGGTCGGCATGACGGAGATGGAAGAAGCCATCGAGCGCGTCATCGCAGGTCCGGAGCGCAAGTCGCACGTCATGAGCGAAGAAGAGAAGCGCCTGACGGCATACCATGAGGGCGGCCATACGCTCGTCGGCATGATGCTCAAGCACGCCGATCCTGTCCACAAGGTCACGATCATCCCGCGCGGCCGCGCGGGCGGCTACACGCTGATGCTGCCGAAGGAAGACCGCAACTACGCGACGCGCTCCGAGCTCCTCGACCGCCTCAAGGTCGCGATGGGCGGCCGCGTCGCGGAAGAAGTCGTGCTCAAGGAGATCTCCACGGGCGCTTCGCAGGATATCCAGCAGGCATCGCGCATCGTGCGCAGCATGATCATGCAGTACGGCATGAGCGATGTGCTCGGACCTGTCGCCTACGGCGAGAGCCAGAACCATCAGGTATTCCTCGGCCGTGACATCAACCATCAGCGCAACTACTCGGAAGAAGTGGCCAGCGAGATCGATAAGGAAGTCCGCAAGTACATGGAAGAGGCGTACGAAGCTTGCCGCAAGATCATCACGGAGAACCGCGACAAGCTCGAGCTCATCGCGCAGGCTCTCATGGAGCGCGAGACACTGACGGCCAAGGAACTCGAAGAGCTCCTGACGATGGGAAGCATCACCGATCCAGACGACAAGGACGAGGACGACAAGCCGCAGTCCGGCACGCCGGCCGTGACGCCGCTGCCCGTAGAGCAGGCAGAGAAGCCTGAGGCAGTGGCAAAAGAGACGGAGAAGGAATCGGAAGAGGAACACGAGAAGGAAGCCGAACCGAAATTCAACGTCACGCATTACGACAAATAAGAAGATGCAGCAAAAGCAGGGCTGTTCTCGCAAGAGAATCCCTGCTTTTTTTATACCCCGCTACGGTGTATAATATAGTGGTGTTACAATGAGGAGGTGGCGTTTTTGCGCTCAAAGATATTAGACTTGCTCAGAGCAGCAGGCGATTCCTACCTTTCTGGTGAGGAGATGGCGAAGCGCCTGGGCGTTTCGCGCACGGCGGTCTGGAAGCACATCCAGGAGCTGCGCCGCGATGGCTATGACATCGTCAGCCACTCGCGCAGCGGCTATTCCCTGCAGAGTGCGCCGGACACGCTTCGCCCGGAAGAAATCAAGAATGGCCTCCGCACGAGGCGCATCGGCAGGGAGATCCGCTTCTATCCGACCGTCGATTCGACAAACCTCGAGGCGAAGCGGCTCGCACAGCAGGGCGCGCCGGACGGCCTCATCGTCGTCGCTGAGGAACAGGGCAAGGGGCGCGGCCGCCTCGAGCGCTCGTTCTTCTCACCGGCGGGCAAGGGAATCTGGTTCTCGGTCATCCTGCGCCCCGACTTCCTGCCGCAGGAAGCGCCGAAGTGTACGCTGCTGTCGGCCGTCGCTGTCGCGCAGGCCGCAGAGGATTTCGGCATGAAGGTCGGCATCAAGTGGCCGAACGATGTGCTTGCAGATGGCAGGAAGCTCGTGGGCATCCTGACCGAGATGAGCGCCGAGATGGAGCGCATCCATTACGTCATCATCGGCACGGGCATCAACGTCAACATCGCCGAAGAGGATTTCCCCGAGGACCTGCGCGACAAGGCGACTTCACTCTCGCAGGTGAAGAGCGAGGAGATTCCGCGCGCGGCGTTTTTCCGCGCCGTCCTGGAGCACATGGATGCGCTCTACGACTCCATCCTGCGCGAGGGCTTCGCAGAGGTATTCTCCATGTGGCGCCGCTACAGCATCACGCTGGGGCAGATGGTGCGCGTCATCGATGCGCGCGGCGGCAAGGATGCCTTTACGGGCAGGGCTGTCGATATCGACGAGGACGGCGCTCTGCTCGTCGATACGGCAGAAGGACGCCGACGCGTCCTCGCGGGCGACGTCTCCATCCGCCCGCAGCAGGACTGAGACAGGCTTTTACAACAGGAGGATTATATTTGTTATTAGTTCTAGATATCGGCAACACGAATATTGCCATGGGTACCTATGAGGGCAAGGAGCTCCAGAAACACTGGCGCATCTCGACGGACCGCCAGAAGACGGGCGACGAGTACGGCATGCTCATCAACAGCCTGTTCCACTATCAGGGCATCGAGATGGCCGACATCCATGCCATCATCATCTCGTCTGTCGTGCCGCCGCTCGTCGTGCCATTCATCAAGATGTGCGAGCGCTATTTCCACCTGCGCCCGCTGATCGTCGGGCCCGGCATCAAGACGGGCATCCGCCTCCACTACGAGAACCCGCGCTCCATCGGCGCGGACCGGATCGTCAATGTCGTCGGCGCCTACGAGCAGTACGGCGGCCCGCTGATTGTCATCGACATCGGCACGGCGACGACCTTCGATGTCGTGGCGAAGAACGGCGACTTCCTGGGCGGCGTCATCGCGCCGGGCATCGGCACGAGCTCGGAGGCGCTCTTCCAGCGCGCAGCCCAGCTGCCGCGCATCGAGCTCGTGCCGCCGAAGAACATCATCTGCCGCAATACGATCCAGGGCATGCAGGCGGGCATCATCTTCGGCTATGTCGGCCAGATCGACGAGATCGCGCGCCGCATCAAGCGGGAGATGCGCGAGAACGGCGTGGAGGAAGAGGTCAAGGTCATCGCGACGGGCGGGCTCGCGCGCATGATCTCGAAGGAATCTGCCACGATCGACAAGATTGACCACTTCCTGACGCTCACGGGTCTGCGCGTCCTCTACGAGCGCAACCAGAAAGGACATCCCCATGAAGATCGGTGAGTACAGCTTCAAGGCGCCGGTATTCCTCGCGCCGATGGCCGGCGTGACGGATACGGCCTACCGCATCATCGCGCACGATATGGGCTGCCCGCTCTGCTTTGCTGAGATGGTGTCGTCGCAGGGCATCCACTTCCGCAATGAGCGCACGCTCGCCATGCTGCAGTCGGAGCCGGAGGAACGCCCGCTGGCCATGCAGATCTTCGCCAATACGCCGGAGATGGCGGCGGAGGCGGCTGCCTTCGTCGAATCGCTCGGCACGGCCGACATCCTCGACTTCAACATGGGCTGTCCTGCACCGAAGATTGTCAAGAACGGGGAGGGCTCGGCCCTGATGCGCGACCCCGAGAAGGCCTACGCGATCCTCTCGGCCATCCGCAAGGCCGTCAAGATGCCCGTGACCGTCAAGATGCGCAAGGGCTGGGATGACAGCTCAGTCAATGTCGTCGAGATAGCGAAGCTCGCGGAAGCAGCCGGCGTCGATGCTATCGCTGTGCACGGCCGCACGCGCGAGCAGTTCTATACGGGCCGTGCAGACTGGGAGATCATCGGCGCCGTCAAGCGCGCCGTCAAGGTGCCCGTCATCGCCAATGGCGATGTGCGCACCTTTGATGACCTCGACAGGATCCGCGAGGTCACGGGCTGCGACGGCGTCATGATCGGCCGCGCTGCGCAGGGGAATCCCTGGATCTTCCGCCAGTTCACGCATTACCTTGAGACGGGCGAGCGCCTGCCGGGGCCGACGATGCAGGAGCGCGCAGCTGTCATCATGCGCCATCTCGACCTGCTGCTCAAGTACAAGGGCAACTACGTCGGTCCGCGCGAGATGCGCAAGCACGCGACCTGGTACACGCGCGGCATCGTGCACGGTGCCGTCCTGCGCGACCGCTTCAACAAGGCCGTGACGCGCGAGGATTTCGCGGAGATCCTCGATGAATACTTCCGTTGAATACATTTGATCTGAACTTGAAAGGAAAGATTGCATATGGCAAGAGAAGAAAAGGCGTCCGTATGGTCCTCGTATACCGAGGCCGATAAAGAGGCGCTTGAGAAACTGGCCGCAGGCTACCGTGACTTCCTCTCCACCTGCAAGACAGAACGCGAGAGTGTCGTGGAGGCTGTGCGCCAGGCAAAGGCCGCAGGCTACCGCGACCTTTGCGATGTACTGCAGGCGGGGGAGAAGCTCAAGGTCGGCGATAAGGTCTACGCCGTCAACATGAAGAAGAGCATCGTGCTGTTCCAGATCGGTGAAGACCCGCTTGAGCAGGGCCTCGCCATCCTCGGCGCGCACATCGATACGTGCCGCCTCGACGTCAAGCAGAACCCGCTCTACGAAGACGGCGGCCTCGCTTACCTCGACACGCATTACTACGGCGGCATCAAGAAGTACCAGTGGGTCACGCTGCCGCTCGCTCTGCACGGCGTCGTCGTCAAGAAAGATGGCACGGTCGTCGAGATCCGCATCGGCGAGGAGGAAGGCGATCCTGTCTTCTGCGTGACGGACCTCCTGATCCATCTCTCGCAGGAACAGATGAAGAAGAATGCGGCCAAGGTCATCGAGGGCGAAGACCTCGACATTCTCGTCGGCAATTACCCGCTCAAGGATGGCGAGAAGGAGTCGGTAAAGGCCGGCGTGCTGAAGCTCATCGAGGAGCAGTACGGCATCGAAGAAGAGGATTTCCTCTCGGCTGAGCTCGTCCTCGTGCCAGCCGGCCGCGCGCGCGACCTCGGCTTCGACCGCAGCATGATCCTCGCCTACGGACAGGACGACCGCGTCTGCGCCTACACGAGCCTCGTGGCCATGCTTGAGAGCAGTGCTCCGCGCAAGCGCACCTCCTGCTGCCTGCTCGTCGACAAGGAAGAGATCGGCAGTGTCGGCGCGACGGGCATGCAGTCGCATTTCTTCGAGAACATCCTCGCTGAGCTCATGAACGCCTGCGGCCAGTACAGTGAGCTCGGCCTGCGCCGCTGCCTCGCCAACTCGAAGATGCTCTCATCTGATGTCTCCAGTGCCTACGATGCACTCTATGCCAGCGCTTACGACAAGAAGAACGTCGCCTACCTCGGGCGCGGCATGGTCTTCAACAAGTTCACGGGGGCGCGCGGCAAGTCGGGCTCCAACGATGCCAATGCCGAATACCTCGGCGAGATCCGCCGCATGCTCGAGAAGCACGATGTCCACTTCCAGCTCGCTGAGCTCGGCCGCGTCGATCTCGGCGGCGGCGGCACGATTGCCTACATCATGAGCCTCTACGGCATGCAGGTCATCGACAGCGGCGTCGGCGTCCTCTCGATGCACGCCCCGTGGGAAGCGACGAGCAAGGTCGACATCTACGAGACGAAGAAGGGCTACATGGCCTTCCTGGCAGAGGCGTGAGCCTTCCCTCAGGAGAATTGAACACAGAAACGACAAAACGACCACATCGTCTGATGTGGTCGTTTTTCTTGGACATGAAGATTGGAAAGAAGAAAAAGAATGGAAAATATATGTTGAGAAAGAGAAGTCAGCTTGATGCTCAGTCTTCGATTGCCGTTTCGAGTGCGATCTTGATCATGTCGTTGAACGACGTCTGGCGCTCTTCCGTCGTGCAGCCTTCACCCGTCAGCAGATGGTCGCTGACCGTGAAGAGGGCGAGTGCCTGGACATGTGCCTCAGCTGCGAGCGTGTAGAGGGCAGCTGCTTCCATCTCGACGGCGAGGATGCCGTACTTGCGGAGTTTGTCGTTGTCGATCTCCTCGTCGTAGAAGCGGTCGACCGAGATGATGTTGCCGACGGTAGCCTTGAGGTCGAGCTTCTTCGTGTTGGCGACTGCCTTCGAGAGCAGGTCGTAGTCGGCAATCGGGCAGAAGTTGATCGAGCCGCCGAAGATATTGCGGATGATCGAAGAGTCCGTGCTGGCTGCCTGTGCGATCAGCACGTCGCGCAGGTGGACATCCGGGTGCATGGCACCGCAGGTGCCGACGCGGAAGAGCTTCTTGCAGCCGAATTCATGGATGAGCTCGTGCACGTAGATGGAGATGGAAGGGATGCCCATGCCCGTGCCCTGGACCGATACGGGAACGCCCTTGTAGGTGCCCGTGAAGCCGAGGATGTTGCGGACAGAGGTGTACTGCTTCGGATTGTCGAGGAAGTTCTCGGCGATGAACTTGGCGCGCAGCGGGTCGCCCGGCAGCAGGATGCGCTCAGCGATCTCGCCCTTCTCGGCAGCGATATGTGGTGTGCTCATGGTGTTTCCCTCTTTCTTTCTTGATGATGGACAACGTGATTTCTTTTCTGAAGATTTTAAATCGTATACGTACATTATAGTGAAATGCGCGGGAAAAGAAAAGGCCAAATGTCCAGGCTTGCGGGGAAAACGTGAGAAAACACGTATTTTCGGGATAGATTAGGAGCTGATTTGACAGATACGTGCTAAAGTGCTATAATTCGCTGTGTTGATATAAGTTGTCAGGACAATCGCGGCAGCCCTCGAGGCTGATGAGGAAAGTCCGGGCTCCACAGGGCAGTGTGCTGGATAACGTCCAGCGAGGGTGACCTCAGGGAAAGTGCCATAGAGATTTAGACCGCCTGACTCGTCAGGTAAGGGTGGAAAGGTGCGGTAAGAGCGCACCAGCAGTCAGGTGACTGGCTGGCTTCGGTAAACCCCACATGGAGCAAGACCAAATAGGGAAGGGATGATGCGGCCCGCGGAACCTTCCGGGTTGAGTCGCTTGAGCCGGCAGGCAACTGCCGTGCCTAGATAAATGATTGTCACCGCGTGAGCGGAACAGAACTCGGCTTATTGACGACTTATAACATCTGCAAGCAATGAGGCTGCCCCTTCTGGCAGCCTGTTTTCATATCTGAGGTTAATCTGAAAAGAACCTGAAAGAAATGAGAACGAACGAGCTTGAAAACAGAAGGAAGCACTTTTTATGATTTAACTTCTCGAAGTACGACGACTCCTGTCGTATGATTATAAATCAAATGGGCGCAAAAAGAATAAGCTGAGTCCAGCCCAGGAGCGGGGGAACCAAGTTTTTTGGGGTGAACGTCTGGCTCACGGTGTCAGGCCGAGCGGTCTTCATGGTGAAATAGGCGAGGGTGGTCTTCTCTACCCTAACCCGGCAGCTAACCTCGTAAGCGAAGAGAGAGAGGAGTGGCTTTTTGAGTAAAGCAATGCGTATCATTTTCGCAGTATCCATGATCCTTATGTGCTGGTTTTCGGTGGCGGGGGCTTCAGCTTTTCGCGTCGGAGATCAGGGCAGCGATGTAGCAGAAATCCAGGGCCAGCTGGCCAATCTGGGCTACGACGTCACGGCAGACGGTGCCTATGGCCCCGCCACGGTCGAGGCAGTCAAGAGCTTCCAGATGACGCAGGGCATCAACGCAGACGGACTTGTCGGTCCTTCCACGTATGCCGCTCTGCTCGGCAAATCGATGCCGGCAGTCAGCTCCACGACGAACTCCATCGCACGCCGCGTCGTATCGGATTCCATGAACTACCTTGGTGTCCCGTACGTCTTCGGCGGCACGACGCCGAACGGCTTTGACTGCTCGGGTTACGTCCGCTATGTATTCGCCAATGCCGGTGTCTACCTGCCGCGCACGGCTGATGCACAGTATGAGGTCGGCTACTCGGTTTCCACGAGCGAGCTCGTGCCGGGCGACCTCGTCTTCTTCTCGACGTATGAGCCGGGTCCGTCGCACGTCGGCATCTATCTTGGCGATGGTGATTTCATCAACGCATCGTCGAGCCAGGGTGTATCAGTTGCATCCCTGTACAGTTCCTATTGGGGTTCCTGCTATATCGGTGCCCGTCGCGTCATGTAATCTTTTCGGAGAGGGGCAAGCGTCTCTCTCCCTTTTTTTACGTTTTTACCGGATTTTACGGATTTTACCGAAGGGGTGGAACCATGGGGGATCTCTTTCTTCTGTTCCTGATCATCCTGATGTTTGCCTTTGCTTACTGGGATGAACTTTTCACGGAATGACAACGGGCCGTCTGCTTGGGCAGATGGCCTTTCTTGTCATCACGTCAGTGTGTATTTTTTCTGAAACTTTACGCCGAGAGGTTGCATATTATCCGATTTTTGGGTAAGATGATATAACGTATAGACCAGGAAGAAGGCGATGCTATGGATGCAAGGCAGGATTTCTATCTGGCGGCACTCGCGCAGTGCCCGGGACTCGGCAGCCGCAGGCTCGGCCAGTTGTTACAGACAGGCCTGGATGCCGTGAGCCTCTGGCAGATGCCGGCTCTTGAGATGAGCAGGCTCGTCAAGATGCCGCAGGGGCTCGTCAGCACGATTGACGCATTCCGCAGGGACCATCCCGATATGCCGGAAGCGCTGGCGGATATCTGTGAGCAGCGCGGCGTCCATCTCTGCACGCTGCAGGATGAGGATTACCCGTATTTATTGAAGGAAATCTTTTCGCCGCCGCCCGTGCTCTACTGCCGCGGGACGCTCATGCCAAAGGAGCGCCGCGTCGCGATCGTCGGCTCGAGGCGCCTGAGCCCTTACGGTGAGGCGCTGGCGCTCGAGTTCGGCGAGCAGCTGGCCGCTGCGGGCCTGACGGTCGTCAGCGGTGCAGCGCGCGGCATCGATACGAGGTCGCATCGCGGTGCGCTCAAGACAGGCCGCACGGTCGCCGTGCTCGGCTGCGGCATCGATGTGGCGTATCCGGCTGAAAATCGCCGTCTGCTCGCGCAGATTGCGGAGAGCGGCGCGGTCATCTCGGAGTACGCGCCGGGCGTCCAGCCGCTACCGGCCTTCTTCCCCGCGCGCAACCGCATCATCAGCGGTCTGTCTGAGGGGACGCTCGTCGTCGAGGCGGCCGCGAGGAGCGGCTCGCTGATTACAGCGGAACTCGCCCTTAGTGAAGGGCGCGAGGTCTATGCACTGCCGGGCAGCGTCTTCTCTAAGATGAGTGAGGGCTGCCACCACCTGATCCAGCAGGGAGCGAGGCTTGTGACGAAGCCTGGCGATATCCTCGAGGACATGGGGCTCGTGCAGAAGGTCACGGCCAAGAAGCAGAAGAGCATGACGCCGGACGAGCGCAGGGTCTATCAGGTCCTGTCCTTTGACCGCGCGCTGAGCGCCGACGAGATCCTCATGAGCCTGCCGGATGGAGAGATGCCGAATCTGTCCTTCACGCTCCTGCAGATGGAGCTCAAGGGACTGATCATAGAAAATGAACTGCATGCCTACAGGCGTGCCGAGAGGGAGTGACGGTTTGGCTGCAACAAAAGCAAGTACGGCACCAAAAGCAAAGACAAGAACCAAGACGAAGACAAAGAGAACGCTCGTCGTTGTCGAGTCTCCGGCCAAGGCCAAGACCATCGAGAAATATCTGGGAAAGAAGTACATGGTGCGCGCTTCCATGGGTCATCTGCGCGATCTGCCGAAGAGCCAGTTCGGCATCGACATCGAGAATGACTTCGCGCCGAAGTACATCAACATACGCGGCAAGGGCGATCTCATCAAGGCGCTCAAGAAGGACGCGAAGCATGCCGACAAGATCTATCTGGCAAGCGATCCGGACCGCGAAGGAGAGGCAATCGCCTGGCATCTGGCGTTCATCCTAGGACTTGACCCGTCATCGGATTGCCGCATCGTCTTCAACGAGATCACGAAGCCGGCCATCCAGGAGGCCGTCAAGCACCCGCGCGCCATCAACCTCGATCAGGTCGACGCGCAGCAGGCGCGCCGCATGCTCGACCGCATCGTCGGCTACAAGCTGTCGCCTCTTCTGTGGCGCAAGGTGCGCAAGGGTCTGTCGGCCGGCCGCGTGCAGTCGGTGACAGTCCGACTGATCTGCGACCGCGAGAAGGAGATCCAGGCGTTCCATTCGGATGAGTATTGGACGGTCGGACTCAAGCTGCGCAAGGAGAGATCGGCGATGTTCCAGGCCGACCTCGTGCAGATCGACGGCAAGCGCCTCGCTGTCACCGATGAGGAGGGCAAGAAGATTGCCCTGCACAATGAGAGCGAAGCGATGGCCGTCACGGAAGACCTCGCCAAGCAAGCGCTGACGGTCGTATCCGTGCGGCGCAGTGAGCGCAGGCGCAAGCCCGCGGCGCCGTTTACGACGAGCTCCTTGCAGCAGGATGCCGCGCGCAAGCTCGGCTTCACCTCGCGCAAGACGATGATGCTCGCGCAGCAGCTCTACGAGGGCATTGAGCTCGGTCGCCACGGCTCGACCGGTCTCATCACCTACATGCGCACGGACTCGACGCGCATCTCGGAGCTCGCGCAGCAGGAGGCGAAGTCGTTCCTGCTCGAAGCGTTCGGCCCGGAATTCGTGCCAGAGAAGGCCAACGTCTACGTGACGGGCAAGAAAGCGCAGGATGCGCATGAGGCCATCCGCCCGACGAGCCTCGTCCACACGCCGGAGAGCCTCGAGAAGTACCTCAACAAGGACCAGCTCAAGCTTTACACGCTCGTCTGGCAGCGCTTTGCCGCCAGCCAGATGACGCCGGCCATCTACGACACGATGGCAATCGCCATCAAGGCCGGCGACCGCTATGACCTGCGCGCCAACGGTTCCCGCCTCAAGTTCGCCGGTTTCACGAAAGTCTACGCCGGTGCTGAGACGACGAAGAAGGAAAAAGACGTCCTCTTGCCGGAGCTTGAAGAAGGCGATGTCCTGAACATCGCCAAGACGCTGCCGCAGCAGCACTTCACAGAGCCGCCGCCGCGCTACAACGATGCCTCGCTCGTCAAGACGCTCGAGGAGAAGGAGATCGGCCGCCCGAGCACGTACGCGCCGATCATCGAGACGATCCAGGCGCGCGGTTACGTCCAGCGCATCGACAAGCACTTCCAGCCGACGGAGCTCGGCTTCGTCGTCGTCGACATGCTCGAGGAGTACTTCAAAGACATCGTCGATGTCAAGTTCACGGCCAATCTCGAGAACGAGCTCGATGAGATCGCCGAGGGCAAGGTCCACAAGAACCAGCTGCTGCGGGAGTTCTACGGTCCGTTCGAGCAGACGCTCGAGAAGGCCGACGAGGCCATCGGCCACGTCGAACTGCCCGTAGAGGTGTCGGACGTCCGCTGTGAGCACTGCGGCCGCTTGATGGTCATCAAGCAGGGACGCTACGGCAAGTTCCTCGCCTGCCCGGGCTTCCCGGAATGCCGCAACACGAAGCCGCTCTTGAAAGATACAGGTGTCAAGTGTCCGAAGTGCGGCGGCAAGATCGTCGAGCGCCGCACGCGCCGCGGGCGCACATTCTATGGCTGCGAGAACTATCCGGACTGTGATTACACGACCTGGGATACGCCGCAACAGCAGAAGTGCGAGAAATGCGGTGCCTTCCTCTTGAAGCATCATTTCAAGAACGGGCGCGGCATGCTCTACTGCAGCAATGATGCTTGCGAGACGCGCATCAACCACCCCATCAACAAGGAACTCGAGAAGATGCGCGAGCGCGCCGAAGCCAAGCGCAAGCGCGAGGCGGAGAAGGCGGCAGCTGAAGCCGCAGAACAATCGGCAGAGACGGCGGGAGCGCCCGCTAAGAAGGAGAATCCATGAAAAAAGTCATCATAGTCGGCGCCGGCCTGGCCGGCAGCGAGGCCGCCTGGCAGGCAGCCAGACAAGGTGCGGAAGTCACGCTCTACGAGATGCGTCCCGAGAAGTCGACGCCGGCGCACAAGACGGCCGGCTTTGCCGAGCTCGTCTGCAGCAATTCGCTGCGCGGCGCGGGCCTCGAGAATGCAGTCGGCGTGCTCAAGGAAGAGATGCGCCGCCTTGGCTCCATCATCATGGAGGCAGCCGATGCGACGCGTGTGCCCGCCGGCGGTGCGCTCGCTGTCGACCGCCACGGTTTCAGCGACTACGTGACCGAGAAGGTCACGAACCACCCGCAGATCACAGTCGTGCATGAAGAAGTGCCGAAGATCCCGATGGAAGAGGATGCTGTGACGATCGTGGCGAGCGGCCCCTTGACGGCCGGCAGCCTTGCCGACGATATCGCCGCGCGCACGGGCAACGACTCGCTGTATTTCTACGACGCCGCTGCGCCGATCGTCAGCCTCGAGTCGGTCGACATGACGAAGGCATACCGCGCCTCGCGCTATGGCAAGGGCGAGGCTGCCTACATCAACTGCCCGATGACAAAGGAAGAGTACGAGGCGTTCTGGCATGAGCTCGTGACGGCGGAGAAGGCGCCGACGAAGGACTTCGAGAAGGAGAAGTTCTTCGAGGGCTGCATGCCGGTCGAAGTCATGGCGAGCCGCGGCATCGACACGCTGCTCTACGGCCCGCTGAAGCCCGTCGGACTCGAGCACCCCGTGACGGGGGTGCGCCCCTATGCCGTCGTGCAGCTGCGCCAGGACAATGCGGGCGCGACGCTCTACAACATCGTCGGCTTCCAGACGCATCTCAAGTGGCCGGAACAGCGCCGCGTCTTCGGCATGATCCCCGGCCTCGAGCACGCGGAGTTCCTGCGCTACGGCGTCATGCACCGCAACACCTTCCTGAACTCGCCGCGCCACATGCGCCCGACGCTGCAGCTTCGAGGCGAGGACCATCTGCTCTTTGCCGGTCAGATGACGGGCGTCGAGGGCTACATCGAGTCGGCCTCATCGGGCCTTGTAGCCGGCGTCAATGCGGCGCGCATAGCGCGCGGTGAGCAGCCGCTCGTCTTCCCGGAGGAGAGTTGCCACGGCGCGCTCTGCCACTACATCACGACGAGCGAGGCCAAGCACTTCCAGCCGATGAATGTCAACTTCGGCATCCTGCCGCCCGTCGAGATTCGCGATGCCAATGGGCGCCGCATCCGCGACAAGAAACAGAAGAAACAGCTGCTAGCCGAGAAAGCTCTGGCAGCGATCGAGGCGTTCAAACCGCAGATCTTTGGCTGCTGATAAAAGCGATTACCCAGAAATGAGGGATTATATATGAGTACAGAATTACAGTTCCATGCGACGACCATCTGTGCCGTGCGCAAGGATGGCAAGACGGCCATCGCAGGCGACGGCCAGGTGACGTTCGGCCAGAACACGATCATGAAGTCGACGGCCCGCAAGGTCCGCCGCATCTACCACGGCCGCGTGCTGGCCGGCTTTGCCGGCTCCGTTGCCGACGCGTTCACGCTGTTCGAGAAATTCGAGGCCAAGCTCGAGACTTACAACGGCAACTTGCAGCGTGCGGCTGTCGAGCTCGCTAAGGAGTGGCGCACCGACAAGATGATGGGCAAGCTCGAGGCCCTGCTGCTCGTGGCCGACAAGAGCACGCTCCTGATGCTATCCGGCAACGGCGAGGTCATCGAGCCGGACGGCGATGTCGCTGCCATCGGCTCGGGCGGCTTCTTCGCCCTCTCGGCAGCGCGTGCCCTCGTCAAGCACACCGACATGGAGGCGAAGGACATCGCGAAGGAGGCGCTGTTGATCGCGGCCGATATCTGCGTCTACACGAATCACAATATCAGAGTGGAGGAACTTGACTGATGGAGAACCGTATCGAAAGTATCGGCGTCAACGAACAGACGCCGCGCGAGATTGTAGAAGAGCTTGACCGCTACATCGTCGGACAGGATGAGGCGAAGCGCTCTGTGGCCATCGCCCTGCGCAACCGCTGGCGCAGCCGTCAGCTCACGGGAGCCATGAGGGAAGAGGTCATCCCGAAGAACATCATGATGATTGGCTCGACGGGCGTCGGCAAGACGGAGATCGCCCGCCGCCTCGCGAAGCTCGTCCGCGCACCGTTCATCAAGGTCGAGGCGACGAAGTTCACGGAGGTCGGCTACGTCGGCCGCGATGTCGAATCGATCATCCGTGACCTGACCGAGGCCGCTGTGCGCATGATCCGCCAGGAGCGCCTCGAAGACGTGCAGGACAAGGCGAAAGAGCAGGCAGAAGAGCGCATCCTCGATGTCTTTGTGCCAGAGCCGAAGAAATCACAGAACCCGCTCGGCCGCCTCTTCGGCGGCGATGATGAGGAAGAGAAGGACAAGCCGGCGGACGAGCCGAAGAAGTATCAGGCCGGCCGCGAATGGGTCCGCAAGCGCCTGGAGAAGGGCGAGCTCGAAGACGAGCTCATCGAGATCGATGTCGAGGAGTCGCGCCGTCCGATGGTCGGCATGTTCTCGGGCTCGAGCCTCGAGGGCATGGGCGACAACCTGCAGGATATGATCGGCAACATCATGCCGAAGCGCCACAAGAAGCGCAAAGTCACGGTCGCGCAGGCCCGCAAGATCTTCACGCAGGAAGAGGCCGGCAAGCTCATCGATATGGAAGCTGTTGCGGAAGAGGCTGTCAAGGTCACGGAGTACAGCGGCATCGTCTTCCTCGATGAGATTGATAAAGTCGCGGTCAAGGGCAACAGCTCGGGTGCTGACGTCTCGCGCGAAGGCGTGCAGCGCGACATCCTGCCAATCGTCGAAGGTTCGCAGGTCTCGACGAAGTATGGCCCGGTCCGCACGGACCACATCCTCTTCATCGCAGCCGGCGCCTTCCACATGGCGAAGCCTTCGGACCTCATCCCGGAGCTCCAGGGCCGCTTCCCGATCCGCGTCGAGCTCAAGTCGCTGCGCAAGGAGGATTTCGAGCGCATCCTGACGGAGCCGCAGAACGCCCTTATCAAGCAGTACGAAGCGCTGCTTGCGACGGAGGGGCTCACGCTCTCCTTCAAGCCGGATGCCATCAGCCGTATCGCCGAGCTCGCCTGCGACGTCAATGAGCAGGCCGAAGATATCGGCGCCCGCCGCCTGCACACGTTGCTCGAGAAAGTCCTCGAGGACATCAGCTTCCGCGCGCCGGAGCTCACCGACAAGGATGTCGTCATCGATGCCGATTACGTTAACGAGCGCCTGGCCGACATCGTGATCAACCGCGACCTCTCGCAGTTCATCCTCTGATACAGGTCCGTCAGGTAAGCAGGGTACAGGATTGCCTGTATCCTGCTTGCTTTTTATTGCGGTGCGCATCTCATTGGCCAGAATTCGCGAAAAAAATAAAAAAATCAGCAGATTCTCTTTGACTATTTTGAAAAGTATGATAAACTAAAGGTGTTCAAAAATAAAACTTTCGGAATTCATTCGTCAAGAGATCAAAGGAGCGTATACCATGGCATCTTTACTAGAAAAAACCCGCAAGATCAATCGTCTGCTTCAGCGTTCTGAAAATGTAGAATATGATGGCATCTCGCGTGTCCTCAGCAATGTCCTGAATGCAAATGTCTATATCACCAACAAGAAGGGCAAGATTTACGGCTATGCCTTTGTCGACGATTTTGAATGCGATCTCATGATCGACAAGGTCATCGACCAGGGCGAGTTCCCGAAGCACTATGTCAACTGGCTCATGCGCATGGATGAGACGTGTGCCAACCTGCGCTCGAAAACGGGCATGTGCGCCTATGAAGAGAATACGAAGTGCCTCTTCAACGGCAAGAACACGACGGTTGTGCCGATCTACGGCGTCGGCGAGCGCATCGGCACGCTGATCGTCGCCAAGTATGACGAAGAGTTCGATGACGATGACCTGCTGCTCTGCGAGTACGGCGCGACGGTCGTCGGCATGGAGATGCTGCGCGACCACGCCGAGAAGATTGAGATTGAGGCGCGCAAGAAAGCGACGGTCCAGATTGCCATCAACACGCTGTCCTTCTCGGAACGCAAGGCTGCTTATGCCATTCTCTCGGCACTCGACAGCACGGAAGGCCTGCTCGTCGCCTCGAAAATCGCGGACCAGGTCAAGATCACGCGCTCGGTCATCGTCAATGCCCTGCGCAAGTTCGAGTCGGCCGGCGTCATCTCGTCGAAGTCGCTCGGCATGAAGGGCACCTACATCAAGGTCCTCAACGAGTACCTGCTCGACGAGGTCCAGAAGCTCCGCAACGAGTGAACTCGCATGAGATAAACAACGAAAAAGAGGAACCCGTCTGGGTTCCTCTTTTTCGTTGCCGGATGATGTTCAGGCATTTGAGAGCTGCTTGAATTCCTCGAGCTTCTTGAGGGCAGCGCCCGACGCGATCATCTGGCGGGCAACCTCGATGCCCTCGGCGATGTTTTTAGCCTTGCCGCCCACGTAGATCGCGGCACCGGCATTGAGCAGGACGATGTCGGTCTTCGGTCCCTGGGCACCCTTGAGGATGGCGAGCGTGACGGCTGCGTTCTCAGCCGGATCGCCGCCGCGGATGTCATCCTTCGTGCAGCGCGTGAAGCCAAAGTCCTCCGGCTTCAGCGTGTAGCGGCGATACCAGCCGTCCTTGAATTCGCAGACGCTCGTCGGAGCGCTCATCGAGAATTCGTCGAGGCAGTCCTGGCCGTAGATGACCATGCCGCTCTTGACGCCGAGCGTCAGCAGGACGTTGGCGAGCGGCTCGAGCAGGTACTCATCGTAGACGCCGAGGATCATGCGCGTCGGATGTGCCGGGTTCGTCAGAGGGCCGAGGATGTTGAAGACGGTGCGGATGCCGAGTTCCTTGCGGATGGCGCCGACGTACTTCATCGAGGCGTGGTACTTCTGGGCGAACATGAAGCAGATGCCAATCTTCTCGAGCTCCTCGACGACTTTAGCGGGCGGCTGGTCGAGGTTGACGCCGAGCGCTTCGAGGCAGTCGGCGGCACCGCACTTCGAGGAAGCGGCGCGGTTGCCGTGCTTGGCGACTTTGACGCCTGCTGCGGCGATGATCATGGCTGCTGTCGTCGAGATGTTGATGCTGTGCGCGTGGTCGCCGCCCGTGCCGACGATGTCGAGCACATCCATCGCATGCTCGACCTTGAGCGCATGGTCGCGCATGGCCATGGCCGAGCCCGATATTTCATCGATCGTCTCCGCCTTCGTGCTCTTCGTCGAGAGAGCTGCGAGATAGGCGGCATTCTGGACCTGTGTCGTCTCGCCGTTCATGATCTCATTCATGACGGTGTAGGCTTCGTCGTAAGTGAGATCCTGTTTGCTGACGATCTTCTCAATGGCTTCTTTGATCATAGGGAACCCTCCTGTAGGCAATGATTCGTATGATAGCGTGATGATAAAAGATTCGGCATGACTAACGTTAGCATCCAATTGTAAAGTTGTCAACGTCTCTTCCGCCCTCCTGACGCAATGCCTCCAAAATTTTTGGCGGATGCGTTGACAAGGCAGCGATAAGTCATTATAATAGTAAAGTACGTAATAACGGGATGTAGCGCAGTTTGGTAGCGCGCCTGCTTTGGGAGCAGGATGTCGCAGGTTCGAATCCTGTCATCCCGACCATCCATATGCGTCTGTAGCTCAGCTGGATAGAGCAACGGCCTTCTAAGCCGTGGGTCGCGGGTTCGAATCTTGCCAGACGCACCATTTGAGAGAGATGCTCCGGTTCGCCGGAGCTTTTTTGTTGGGCTTTTCCACCTGAGCGTGAAGTTTGTCTTGCTATCGGGGATTATCTGTGTTATACTAGACATATGTGAATTGCATAGGGGAATTTTAGGCGGAGTCTGTTCAAATAGAGGCTCCGTCTATTTTATTGCAGGCACATGGGGAAGAAGGAAGAACGCCATTCATCAAGGAGGAACTTTATGGAAACACTAGCTGCCATTATCTTTGTGCTGATGTACATGCTGATCGTCTCAGAGAAGGTCCATCGCACGATCGTCGCCATGATGGGCGCCATCATCATGATCATTGCAGGCATCATGCCAGTGGACACGGCCCTGCATCACATCGACTTCAACACGCTCGGCCTGCTCATCGGCATGATGATCCTCGTCAGCGTCACGGCCAAGACGGGGCTTTTCGATTACGTTGCCATCAAGACGGCGAAGGCCGCGAAGGCGCAGCCGCGCCGCCTGCTCATCTACCTCGGCATCATCACGGCTGTCTTCTCGGCTTTCCTCGACAATGTGACGACGGTCCTCTTGATGGTCCCCGTCACCTTCGCCATCACCAATAAGCTGCACATCCCTGTCGTGCCGTTCCTGCTCACGCAGATTCTCGCCTCGAATATCGGCGGCACGGCGACGCTGATCGGCGACCCGCCGAACATCATGATCGGCAGTGCCGTCAAGGAACTGACCTTTGTCGCCTTCATCGAGAACCTCACGCCGGTCGTCATCCTCTGCATGGTGGCAGTCCTCTTCGTCATGAACGTCCTCTACCGCAAGCAGATGGTCACGAAGCCGGAGCTGCAGGCGGAGATCATGCAGATGGATGAGACGAAATCTCTGAAGGACCGCAAGCTGCTCGCGCGCTCGCTCTTCGTGCTCGGCCTGACGATCCTCGGCTTCTTCACGCATTCCTTCACGCATATCGAGTCGTCTGTCGTCGCGCTCTTTGGCGCCTTCCTGCTGCTGTTCCTCGAGGGCGGCAGCCAGCACGCCGTCGACTTCTCGATGCGCAAGGTCGAGTGGGCGACGATCTTCTTCTTCATCGGCCTCTTCGTCGCAGTCGGCGGCCTCAGCGAGACGGGCGTTATCCGCGACCTCGCGACGAAGGCCGTGGCACTCACGGAAAGCGATGTGACGAAGACGTCGCTGCTCGTTCTCTGGCTCTCGGCACTCGTCTCCTCGGTCCTCGACAACATCCCGTTCGTCGCGACGATGATCCCCTTGATCCAGAACATGGGCGCGATGGGGGTAGACAATCTCGAGCCGGTCTGGTGGAGCCTCTCTCTTGGCGCCTGCCTCGGCGGCAACGGTACGCTCGTCGGTGCTTCGGCAAACCTCATCGTCGCTGGCATGGCGGCGGACCGCGGCGTTAAGATCTCGTTCCTGAACTACTTCAAGATCAGCTTCCCGATCATGATCATGACGATTGCGATCTCGACAATCTACGTCTACCTGCGCTATCTGCTCTGACCGGTATCGGAGCGGGAACGGATACAGATACGGCATATGAGCCGGCCCTCTCGGGGGCCGGCTTTTGCATGCAGGGAAGTTTTGGCAGCTGGCAGGATTTCTGGACTGCAGCAAGAATAAATAAAGTAGTAAACATTTTTTTGTTTGGAGGGGTTCTCTTGTCTAAGTTTGGTGGACGTGGATATGGCATGTGTATCCTGTTCGTGATCATCGGTGCAATCCTCGGCGGCATCCTCGGTGAGCTCTTGAAGAATGTGCCGTCGCTAGAAGGCGTCATGCCCTACCTCGTGACGACGTTCCCGGTCTTCGATATGGCACCTGTGACAATCGACCTCTACGTGACCCGGCTGACGGTCGGCCTCGCCTTCATGCCCAATCTCATGAGCATGCTCGGCATCGTCGTGGCCATCGCTCTCTACCGCCGCTACTGAGATCGCATTGAGATGATTTGAGAAAGGAAGGATACCATGTTTATTCTGGCATCTGCGTCGCCGCGCCGCAGGGAACTCCTGCAGCAGATCGACGCCAGCTTTGAAGTGAAGGTCAGTTCCGTGGAAGAAGTGACTGGCGGCAATCTGGCACCTGCTGAGATCGTAGTGGAAAACGCCGTCCGCAAGGCAAAGGCTGTGGCAGAGGCTTTCCCGGGGTATGCCGTGCTCGGGGCCGACACCATCGTCTTCCTAGACGGCAGAGTGTATGGCAAGCCGAAGGACGGCGAAGAGGCAAAGGCGATGCTGCGGGCGCTGGCTGGCAGGGAGCATGAGGTCGCGACGGGCATCGCCTGGGTCCATGCGGGCGAGGTCTTCACGGATGTCGAGACGACGCGCGTCTTCTTTGCCCCGCTGACGGAGGAAGCAATCGATGCGTACGTGAAGACAGGAGAGCCGCTCGACAAGGCGGGTGCCTATGCCATCCAGGGCCGGGCGGCGCAGTTCATCGAGTCGATTGAGGGCTCGTTCTCCAACGTCGTGGGGCTTCCCCTCTACGCAGTCTGCCGGCTTGCCGGAAAGGCAGGCGTGAATCTCTATGACAATCATGGTTCGAGATCTACCGATGGAGGAGCGACCGCGTGAGAAGCTCATCGCCTACGGGCCGGAGTCACTGAGCAATGCGGAACTTCTCGCTGTGCTGCTGCACACGGGGACGCGGGAGCAGTCGGTCCTGCACCTCGCGGAATCCGTGCTCGGCAAATTCAAGGAGCGGGGCATCACGTCCATCGTGCACACGACGGTGGCTGACCTCGCGGGCATCCACGGCATCGGCCCGTCAAAGGCCGCGAGCATCCTGGCTGCTGTCGAGCTCGGCCGGCGTCTCGCGAAGAAGGCGGCTGAGAAGGTCCACATTGTCCATGGCCCCGAGGATGCGGCGCACTTTGCCATGCCGCACCTCTGCTATGAGCAGAAGGAGCACTTTGCCGTGCTGCTGCTCAACACGAAGAACCACATCCTCGGCCTGCGCGATGTCTCAATAGGCAGTCTGTCGGCTTCCGTCGTGCACCCGCGCGAGGTATTCGCGATGGCCATCCGCTACGCGGCCGCCTCGATGATCCTAGTGCACAACCATCCGAGCGGGGATCCGAATCCGAGCCGCGAGGACATCGCCATCACGGACCGGCTCGTCAAGGCGGGGCGGATTCTCGACATTCCTGTCCTCGACCACATCATCCTCGGGGACAATCGCTTCCTGAGTCTGAAGGAAAAAGGCATGATTTCCTGAATAATTCTTGACGTTCCTCTATTTTGCCGTTACAATCCAGTATGAGATGTGGTACAATGATATGTATTGTTTCGATAAGGAAATTCTGAAGGGAGTTTATCAGTAAAATGTGGAGTCTTTTTGGTGGTTTATCTCACGATATGGGTATTGACCTCGGCACGGCCAATACGCTCGTCCATGTGAAAGGCAGGGGGATTGTCCTGCGCGAGCCTTCTGTTGTCGCCATAAAGAGTGATACGGGAGACGTCTTGGCTGTCGGTGATGAGGCCAAGCAGATGATCGGCCGCACGCCGGGCAACATCGTCGCGATCCGTCCGATGAAGGACGGCGTCATCGCGGACTTCGATGTGACGCAGGCCATGCTCAAGTATTTCATCCGCAAGGCGATGAACACGAAGTCGTTCGTGCGCCCGCGCGTCGTCGTAGGCGTTCCTTCCGGTGTGACGGAAGTCGAGAAGCGTGCTGTCATCGACGCGGCACAGCAGGCTGGTGCGCGCGAAGCATACCTCATCGAAGAGCCGATGGCTGCAGCCATCGGTGCTGGCCTTCCGGTCGAAGAGGCGACGGGCAATATGGTCGTCGATATCGGCGGCGGTACGACGGAGATCGCCGTCATCTCGCTCGGCGGCATCGTCACGAGCCGCTCCATCCGCATCGGCGGCGATGAGATGGATTCGGCCATCGTCCAGTACATCAAGCGCATGTACAACCTCATGATCGGCGAGCGCACGGCTGAGGAGATCAAGATCAACATCGGCACGGCCATTGTGACGCCGGAGACGGACACGTCGATGGACATCCGCGGCCGTGACCTCGTCAGCGGCCTGCCGAAGACGATCACGATCCAGGCCAAGGAAATCCGCGAGGCTCTCGGCGAGCCAATCTACAAGATCGTCGATGCCGTCAAGGCGACGCTCGAGAAGACGCCGCCAGAACTCGCAGCCGATGTCATGGATCACGGCATCATGATGACGGGTGGCGGCGCACTCCTCAAGAACCTCGACCAGCTGCTTGCCCATGAGACGGGCATGCCGGTCCTCGTGGCCGAAGATCCCCTGTCCTGTGTCGGTGAAGGCACGGGCAAGTCGCTTGAGAACATCGAGCTCCTCAAGCGCGTCGTCATGACTTCAAAGAAGCTGAGACAGTGATGAGTGGAAAGTACAGAAGGAACAACAACAAGGGGACGGGCAAGAAGATCCTGATCCTGATCTTCGTGCTCATCAGCCTCTTCTGCATCATCTTCTTCGCGGCGCGCGGGCGCTTCAAGGTCCCCGTCGCCCAGCAGGTCGTGTCCGTTGTGCTCACGCCGTTCCAGGGTGCGATCTCATGGGTCGGCAGCCAGCTCAACTACGTGACGAGCAACATCTGGGAGCTCGCCACGATGCACGAGCAGAACAAGATGTTGCGCAATGAAGTCGAGCAGCTGCGCATCCAGAACCTCCACGCGAGTGAGTACGATGCGGAGAACCAGCGCCTGCGCGCACTGCTCGGCTACAAGCAGACGGCGACGCAGTTCGACCTCGTCGCCGCCAGGGTCATCGGCCGCGAGTCGGCCACTTGGTCGAGCGTCATCGAGATCAATCGCGGCACGCGTGACGGCGTTGACGTCGACATGGCCGTCGTGACGGAGAAAGGGCTCGTCGGCCATGTCATCGAGGCCGGCCCGACGTCAGCAAAGGTCCAGCTCCTGCTCGACCCGCGCTCGTCGGTCGGCACGCTTGTCCAGCGCGCCGACTCCCGCGTCGCCGGCATTGTCGAGGGTGATATGGACAACCCGACCATGCCGCGCATGGTCAACATCCCGAAGACGTCTGATGTCGATGAGGGCGATGTCGTCGTGACCTCCGGCTTCGGCGGGATCTACCCGAAGGGGCTCAACGTCGGCACTGTCGCAGAGATGCGCAACGATGAGGGCGGCCTCCTGAAGATCGCTGTGCTCGAACCGGCCGTCGACTTCCAGAAACTCGAGGATGTCATGGTCATCACGGCTTCCCGCGAGGCTCCGCCCGAGCCTTTAAAGACGCCGATGCAGACGCCGGGCACGGAGACGGATCCGGCAGCCCAGGCGGCGGAACAGGCCGCTGCTGCAAATGGCGATGCGGACAGCTCGTCTGATTCTTCCAGCTCGTCTAGCTCGGATGGCAGCGCGGACAGCGGGGAGGGGAGCGCACAATGAAGAATGTAGGCGCAACCGCGTTACTCGTCATCATCCTCTACGCGCTCCAGACTTCCATCTTGCCGCTCATCGCTTACCACGGCGTGACGGCTGATCTCATGCTGCTCTTCGTCACCTCGACGGCGTTCCTCAAGGGGGCGCGCGTCGGCGCGCTCTCGGGCTTTGCCGTCGGTGTGCTGCAGGACATCGCGAGTGGGACGTTCTTGGGCGTGAATGCGTTCACACGCGTCCTCATCGGCTTCTGCGTCGGCAAGTTCTCCGACCAGGTCTTCAAGGAGCAGGTCTTCCTGCCGGTATTCGCGTCTTTGCTGGTGACGACAGTGAACTATTTTATTTTGGCGTTACTTATGATATTATTAGGGTATCGCTTTAATCTGATGGGCCACATGCAGTACACGCTGCTGCCGATGCTCATCTATCAGCTGGCATTCGCTTACCCGGTCCATCATCTGGCCTACGAGCTCGACAAGCGGTACGGGAAAAAAGCATGACAGCAGCCTCTCTGGGGCAGCAGACGTTTTGGCAATGATTAAGGCACCTTGCGGGGTGCCTTTCGTTATGGGAGAGATTCGATTTTGGATAATGATGAAATCAACAGCAGATTACGGACATTGATGATCATATCGGTCCTGGTCATTGCCGTTCTCATCGGGCGGGCTGCCTACCTGCAAATCTACCAGGGGGAGTACTACGCGGGCCTCGCGGACGGCAACCGCATCCGCATCGTGCCGTCGATGGCGCCGCGCGGCACGTTCTACGACCGCAACGGCGAGTTGCTCGTCACGAATCGCCCGGGCTTCTCCGTTTCACTTCTGCCGCTGACAGCGCCGATCTCGGACGATGTCATCGCGCGTCTCTCAGATCTCCTGAAGGTGCCGACGGACGAGATCAAGACGAAGATTGCCGGTCACAGCGGCTTCAATCCCATCCGCATCAAGACGGATGTCACGCCGGACATCGTCTCAATCATCGAGGAGCAGAAGAGCCAGTACCCTGGTGTCGTCATCGAGGTCACGCCAATCCGCGACTACATCCTCAAGCAGGAAGGCGCGCACACCTTTGGCTACGTCAGTGAGATCAACGACACCGAGCTCGAGAAGATGAAGGACGAGGGCTACAAGTCCGGCGACATCATCGGCAAATTCGGCATCGAGAAGATCTACGACAAGGAGCTGCGCGGCGAGAACGGTGGCCAGCAGGTCGAGGTCGACGTGTCGGGCAAGCCCGTGCAGATTCTCGGCCGCAAGGAGCCGGTGCCGGGCGATGACCTCGAGCTCACGATCGACATCAAACTGCAGCAGGCGGCCGAGAAGGCCGTTGACGAACAGCTCACGCAGATTGGCGCCCATGCAGCGGCCGCCGTCGTCATGAATCCGCAGACGGGCGAGATTCTCGCGATGGTCAGCCGCCCGGCCTTCGACCCGAACCTCTTTGCGCACGGCATCTCGTCGAAGGACTGGAATCAGCTCAACAACAATCCGTATCACCCGATGGACAACAAGACCATCACGGGTGAGTATCCGCCGGGCTCGACTTTCAAGATTGTCACGGGTACGGCTGCCCTGACGGAGGGCGTCGTCACGCCGGACGAGCAGATCTTCGACTCTGGCCACCACTGGATCATCCCGAAGGGCAACGCCGACGGCGAGGCGCTCGGCTGGCTGAATTTCCGCTCGGCCCTCGCGCACTCGGATAACGTCTACTTCTACGAGATGGGCAACCGCCTCGGCATCGACCGCCTCGAAAAGTACGCGCGCATGTTCGGTCTGGGCGCGAAGACGGGCATCGACCTGCCGTACGAGGCATCGGGTCTCGTCGCCAACCGCCGCTACAAGGAGAAGAACTTTGATGACGGCGAATGGTATCTGTCGGAGACATTTGATGCGGCCATCGGCCAGGGCTTCAACCTTGTGACGCCGCTGCAGGCGGCCATGGTCATGGGCGAGATCGCAGCTGACGGCAAGCGCTACAAGCCGCATGTCGTCAACCGCATCATCGCGCCGGACGGCAGTGTCGTCAAGGACTTCCAGCCGGAACTCCTGTCGCAGCTCGACGTTCCGGAAGAGGACATCAAGCTCGTCCAGGACGGCCTGCACGATGTCACGAAGTACGGCACGGCAGCTTCGAGCTTCCGTGGCTTCACGGTCGACATCGCCGGCAAGACGGGTACGGCCGAGAACTCACAGGGACGCGATCACGGCTGGTTCGTCGCCTACGGCCCGTTCGACAATCCGAATGTCGTCGTGGCCGTCATCGTCGAGAACGGCGGCTACGGTTCCCAGTCGGCCGTGCCGATCGGGCGCAAGATCCTCGAGGCAGCCTTTGGCCTCAACCAGGACGGCGGCGATAAGAAGTGATGAGCGGTCGTAAGGTCATGAAGGTCGTAAGATAGAGAGGAGAATCGGCAGTCATTATGCATGATGAGATTGTGAAGATCAAGGGCGGGAGAAAAGGGCTGCAGCTGAGTTTTGCAGAGGGCGCCTCTTTTGATGACATCTGGAAGCACATCGAGCAGAAGCTCGAGTCCGGCTCCGGCTTTTTCCTGCGCGGCACACTCGTGCTCGTGCCGCGTGAGCGCTTCCTCAAGGAGGAGTTCGTGAAGCTCCAGAAGCTTTTCCACGAGCATGGCCTGATCTGCAGGACGATGGGGGAAGAGCCTGAGGAAGAGCCAGCAGCTCCGGCCGCCAAGAAGCAGAAGGCCGCTTCATCTGCTGCCCGCAAGAAGGACCCGCATGTGCAGGAGATGGTCGTGGTCAACCGCACGCTGCGCGGCGGCCAGGAGATCCGCACGGAGAGCTCCGTGCTCGTCTGCGGCAACGTCAATCCCGGCGCGCAGATCATCGCAGGCGGCAGCATCGACATCCGCGGCACGTGCCGCGGCCTCGTGCATGCTGGCGCGTCAGGCGATACGGATTCCTTTATCATCGCCGATCACCTGATGCCGACGCAGATCCGCATCGCGAATCTCATCGCGCGCTCGCCGGACCACATGGAGATGACGGAGCGCGCCGAGCGCGCTTCGATAAAAGATGGGCAGATTGTCATCGAACCGATAGAAAGGTAGGAATAAGGGGTATGAGCAAAGTTTATGTAATCACTTCGGGCAAGGGCGGTGTCGGCAAGACGACGACGACGGCAAACCTCGGCGTCGGCCTCGCCATGCGCGGCAAGAAAGTCGTTCTCGTCGACACGGATACGGGCCTGCGCAATCTCGATCTGCTCCTCGGCCTCGAGAACCGCATCATGTACGACCTCATCGATGTGGCAGAAGGCCGCGTGCCCTGCAAGAAGGCCCTCGTGCGCCACAAGAAGTATGAGAGCCTCTTCCTGCTGCCGACCTCCCAGGTCAAGGACAAGACGAGCGTCAACCCAGAGCAGCTCGTCAAGCTCTGCGAGGACCTGCGCAAGGAGTTCGACTTCATCCTCATCGACTGCCCCGCCGGTATCGAGCAGGGCTTCAAGACGGCCATCGCCGCCGCTGACACGGCCATCGTCGTGACGATGCCGGAAATCTCGGCTGTCCGCGATGCCGACAAGATCATCGGTGAGCTCTCGCGCGCCGACAAGGAGGACATCAAGCTCATCGTCAACCGCATCCGCCCGCAGATGGTCGAGAGCGGTGACATGCTCGACATGAACGATATCAACGACATCCTCTCGATCGACTGTATCGGTCAGGTGCCGGACGACGAGATGGTCGTCACGAGCACCAATAAGGGCGAGCCTTGCATCACGATGGAGCACTCGCTTGCAGGACAGGCCTACCGCAACATCGTTGGCCGCATCTGCGGCGAGGACATCCCCTTCATGGAATTCCCGAAGGAGGGCTTCTTCCAGAGGCTCAAGCGCCGCGTATTTGGAGCATAAGGAGGGAAAGGCATGCTGGATTTGGTCAAGAAGATTTTTGGCAAGAAAGAGAGATCGGGGCAGATCGCGCATGACCGCCTCAAGGTCGTGCTGATCCATGACCGCGCCAATGTCTCGCCAGAAGTCATGGACAACCTCAAGAATGACATCATCAAGGTCATCTCGAATTACATGGATATCAATCAGAAGGATATGGATATCTCGCTTGAGAACGACGACAACTCCGTTGCCCTCGTCGCGAATATCCCGGTCAACCGCATGAAGCATGATGCGGGGAAGAAGTGAGAAGACGTACGGAATGATGAACAAACGTTATCTGCGCCGGACGGATTACATCCTCATTGCTGCGACGGCGGCCATTATCGTCATGAGCCTCGTCATCATCGGCAGTGCGACGCACATCAATACACCGAGTGAGGAACGCTACTGGTTTGTCCAGCGTCAGGGCATCTTTGCGCTCGTGAACGTCGCACTGGCGGCCTTCCTCATGAATTTTGACTACAAGGTCCTCGAAGGGTACGGCAACAAGCTCTACATCTTCAACCTGGTCCTGCTCGTGGCCGTCATGCTTGTCGGACAGTCGGCTCTTGGCGCCCAGCGCTGGATCACGATCGGCCCGATCAGCATCCAGCCGTCTGAGTTCTCGAAGCTCATCATGATCATCTCGATCGCGACGATGCTCGACAATAAGGTCGGCCACCTCAACACGATACACGATCTCCTGCCCGTCGCGGCCTACGTCGGCGTGCCGTTCCTCTTGGTCCTCAAGCAGCCAGACCTCGGAACCTCGCTCGTATTCATGGCCATCTTCTTCGGCATGGTCTACGTCGCCGGCATCAACAGGAAGCTGCTCCTGGGCATCTTCGCTGCGGGCATCGCGGCCTTCCCGATCTTCTGGCACTTCCTCAAGGATTACCAGAAGATGCGCTTGACGGTCTTCATGAACCCGAACGTCGACCCCTTGGGCTCTGGCTACCACATCATCCAGTCCAAGATTGCCATCGGCTCGGGCATGCTGTTCGGCAAGGGACTCTTCGGCGGCACGCAGAGCCAGCTGAACTTCCTGCCGGAGAACCACACGGACTTCATCTTTGCCGTCGTGGGCGAGGAACTTGGCTTTATCGGCGTGGTATTCCTGCTCTTCTTGTACCTCATCGTGCTCTGGCGCGGCGTCGTGACGGCGCGCGATGCGGGTGACACATTCGGCCGCCTGCTGGCCACGGGCATCACCTCGATGCTGGCTTTCCACGTGCTCGTCAACGTCGGCATGACGATGGGCATCATGCCGGTCACGGGCATCCCGCTCCCGCTCATGAGCTACGGTGTCAGCTCGCTGACGACGAACATCATGTCCATCGCCATCCTGCTCAACATCGAGCGGCGCAAACAAAAACTTGTCTTTTAGATGGGCCAGAAGGCCCGGCCTTCCCTGTTTCGGTCCCGAGAGAGGGGAGGCTTTTTTTGAGATACGGAGGAAATCAATCAATGGTACGACTCGAACACGAAGTGCTGCAGTCCGTCCTGAAGCCGGCGCGCTACACGGGCGGCGAATGGAATGCCGTCATCAAAGACCACGCGGCTGTGGACTGCACCTGGGCGCTGGCCCTGCCAGATGTCTACGAGGTCGGCATGAGCAACCTCGGCCTCGCCATCCTGTACGAAGTGCTCAACCGGCGCGAGGACATCGCGGCAGAGCGCGTCTACGCGCCCTGGACGGACATGGAAGAAGAGATGCGCAAGCGCAAGATGCCGCTCTTCTCGCTCGAGACGAAGACGGAGATCTCAGCCTTCGACTTCGTCGGCTTCTCGCTCCAGTACGAGATGATCTACACGAATGTGCTCAACATGCTCGACCTTGCGGGCATCCCGCTCTTCGCGAAGGACCGCGGCGAAGCGATGCCGTTTGTCGTCGGCGGCGGCCCGTGCGTCTACAACGTCGAGCCGATTGCCGACTTCTTCGACTTCTTCATCGTCGGCGAGGGCGAAGAGGCAATCGTCGAAGTGTCGGACGCTTTCATGGCCTGGAAGAGAGAGGGGCGTCCGGGCGGCCGCAAGGGCTTTTTGCAGCGCCTGCTCGATGTCCCGGGCATCTACGTGCCGTCTTTCTACGAGCCGGAGTACGACGAAGAGGGCAACTACCGAGCCCTGCGCCCGCTTGTTGAGGCGGCCAAGCCCGTCATCTACAAGCGTGTCATCCGTGATATGGACGATGCTATCTCGGTCGAGCATCCCGTCGTGCCGTACATGGACATCGTGCACAACCGCATCATGCTCGAGCTCTTCCGCGGCTGCTCGCGCGGCTGCCGCTTCTGCCAGGCGGGCATCTGCTACCGCCCGGCCCGCGAGCGCACGGAGGAGAACCTGCGCAAGATGGCCCGCGGCCTCGTCGATGCGACGGGCTACGACGAGATGAGCCTGACCTCGCTGTCGTCGGCCGATTACTCCTGCCTCGGCCGACTCGTCGATGACCTCATGGCGGACTTCCGCGACGAGAAGGTCAGCTTCTCCCTGCCGTCCCTGCGCATCGACAGCTTCTCCATCGACCTCGCCCACAAGATGCAGCAGGTGAGGAAGTCTGGCCTGACCTTCGCGCCGGAAGCGGGCACGCAGCGCCTGCGCGACGTCATCAACAAGGGCGTGACGGAAGAGAACCTCATGAAGGCCTGCGGCGCTGCCTTCCGTCAGGGCTGGAAGCAGGTCAAGCTCTACTTCATGATGGGCTTGCCGACGGAGACGGACGAGGACGTCATCGGCATTGCCGAGCTCGCCAAGAAGGTCGTCGACCTCTACACCGAGATCAAGGGCAAGCGCGGCTGCAAGGTCACGATCTCCGTCGCCTGCTTCGTGCCGAAGCCGTACACGCCGTTCCAGTGGTTCGGCCAACTGCCCATCGAGGAGTTCCAGCGCCGCCAGCAGCTCCTCAAGGAGCACATCACGGACCGCGCCATCACCTTCAACTACCATGATGCGCGCCTCTCTGTCATCGAGGGCGTCTTCGCGCGCGGCGACCGCCGTCTCGCCAAGGTGCTTCATCAGGCTTGGCAGGATGGCGCGAAGTTCGACGGCTGGTCGGACCTCTACCGCGATGATGTCTGGCACGAGGCCTTCCGCAAGTGCGGCATCGACATGGGCTACTACAACATGCGCACGCGCAACTTCAACGAGCCGCTGCCGTGGCTCGTCACCTCGCCAGGCGTCAACCAGGAGTTCCTGCTGCGCGAGTGGCATCACGCGATGAACGCGAGCCTGACGGAAGACTGTCGCCGCGGCCGCTGCACGGCCTGCGGCATCTGCCCGAACCTCGGCGTGCACGTCATCGACTACAAGAAGCAGGAAGACGCGCGCCTCGAACAGGAAAATCAGGAAGCGCAGAGCGAGCAGGAAAAGAGGGCTGACGCAGCGAAACAGGAGAGCGAGCAGTCGCATGACCCGAAGGGCCCCGGCCGCCCGCGCACGCTCTACGCATGGCGCGCCGAGATCACGAAGGGAGAGGAGCTCCGCTACGTCTCGCATCTTGACTATGCGAACCTCTTCCTGCGCGCATTTGACCGCGCCAAGCTGCCGATGGCCTATTCTGAGGGCTTCAACCCGCACATGAAGGTGGCCTTCGCCTCGGCGCTCTCGCTCGGTGTCACGAGCGCCTCGGAGTACATGGACTTTGAGCTCACGAAGCCCTTATGCCAGCCCGAAATCTTCGATCGCCTGCAGAAGGAACTGCCGCCGGGCGCCAAGCTCTTGAAGCTGCGCGAGATCCGCGGCAAGCACAAGGCCCTGATGTCGGAGGCCGACGAGGCCATCTACACCCTGCGCGTGCCGTTTGCTGGCACCGAGGCGCAGGCAAAGGCGAGCATCGGCGCCTACAACAGGGCAGAGGAGGCCGTCTGGCACCGCGTGACGCCGAAGAAGACGCGCGACATCGAGACGAAGCAGTACATGAAGAAGCCGGTGGCCTTCCACATGGAAGATGGTGAGCTCCAGCTGACGATGGACATCGTCATCACGCAGTCGGGCAGCGTCAAGCCACTCGAAGTCCTCTCGCTGATCGCCAAGGATTTCGGGCTCGCGGTCAATCCGGCCGAGGCCCTCATCGAGCGCCAGGGCATTTTCGGCCACGGCAAGAAGCTCATTGACCTTGCCTGAGCACAGGCATTCACATCTGGGAATCGAAACATCAAGGATTGGAGTGAGGTGACGTTATGAGATCCATCATCGTGAATATGGTGCCAGAGGAGACTTGCATGGCCATCCTCGAGGACGGCGAGCTGCAGGCGGTGGAGATGGAGCGTTCCTCGCATTCGCATCTCGTCGGCAACATCTACAAGGGGCGCGTGCAGAACGTCCTGCCGGGCATGCAGGCCGCCTTTGTCGACATCGGCACCGGGAAGAACGCCTTCCTGTACATCGGCGACGGCCTGCCACACGAGACGATCGAGTCCATGCCGCAGAACGCGCGCATCCACATCGGGCAGAGCCTGCCCATCCAGATCGTCAAGGACGCCATCGGCACGAAGGGGCCGCGCGCGACGATGCACATCTCCCTGCCGGGGCGCAACGTCGTCTTGATGCCGACAGCCGCCTACATCGGCATGTCGCGGCGCATTGAGGACGAGGCGGAGCGTGCGCGCCTGCACGCGATCGCTGAGCGCATCTGCCCCAAGGGCATGGGGCTCATCATCCGCACGGTCGCCGCGGGCCAGAGCGAGGAGAACCTCGCCGCTGACGTGCGCTACCTCGTGCGGCTCTGGGAGTCCATCCTCGCGCGCTACAGGCTCAAGTCGAAGGGCTCCGCGCTCCTCTACCGCGACGCTGACCTCCTCATACGCCTTGTGCGCGACCGCTTCAGCGCAGATGTCGATGAGCTCGTTATCGACGACAAAGAGGCCTACCAGCGCGTCTGCAGTCTCGTCGAGGCTATCTCGCCGGAGCTCGTCGGCCGCATCCGCTATTACGAGGCGAAGACGCCGATATTCAAGGCGTACCACATCGAGGAGGAGATCGATAAGCTCGGTGCCCGCGAGGTCGAGCTCAAATCGGGCGGCTTCCTCGTCATCGATAAGACAGAAGCCCTGACCGTCATTGACGTCAACACGGGCAAGTACGTCGGCAAGACGAATCTCGGCGACACTGTCTACCAGACGAACCTCGAGGCCGCTGCCGAGATCCTCAAGCAGATTCGCCTGCGCGACATCGGAGGCATCATCATCGTCGACTTCATCGACATGGAGAAAGAGTCGCAGAAAGAAGAGCTGCTTGCCTACATGCGCGGGCAGGTCAAGCATGACCGCACGAAGACGAATATCGTCGATATCACGAGCCTCGGGCTCGTCGAGATCACGCGCAAGAAGACGCGCCAGAACATCGACAGCATCGTCTACAGCGAGTGTCCCATCTGCCACGGCCGCGGCCGCATCGAGTCGCCCGAGACCGTCGCCATCCGCATCAGCCGCGACATCCGCCGCATGGAGCGCAAATCCCACGCGCGCGAGGGCTATGAGATCGAAGTCCATGAGACCGTCGCCGAAGAGCTCCAGGCAAACCAGCTCATGATGAACCTCGCCGCCGAGTTCGGCACCGACATCAAAGTCACCGTCAAGCCCGGCATGCATCCCGAGAACTACACCATCCTTCAGCAGAGCTGAGTGATTTCCATCCCTGCCAAAGCCATGTTCCATGACATGACTCTGGCAGGGATGTTTCTTTTTATAGATTCTTGTCGATGTTGACTGAAATCATGAACAAATGCCACAAATGTCTTGCGGGGGGGACATTTATAGTATGATAGGACTTAGCAACACTTAATTAAACTGTAAGAGGTTTCTAAATCGTTGCTCAGAGCAAATGGTTTTATCGTTGACTATGGGGGAACCCCGGAAGAAAGGGCGATTCACATGAATCAAAGAAAAAAAGCCATGATGGCTGTCGCTGTGGGATTGGGGATGTCTGTATCCGCTGCCTTCTCGGCATCGGCCAGCGCAGCACCTGTCATGGATGTCTCTTCTGTTTCGATTGAAGGGAATCAGCATTGGAGCGAGGGCATGATCCGCCGCATGGTGCCGTCCCTGAACAAATCGCAGATCGACGTTGCGGAATTATCCAAAGAACTGCAGCTCGTCAATGACACGGGCGACGAGACGGCGAAGATCTTTCTAAGCAGCAAGGGCAGGCGCGAGGGCATCGACAGCGACCTCGCGGCCTTCCTCGACTACATCGAGTGCAAAGCGCCGAAAGGGAAATCAGGGCATCCCACAACATTTTGCATTGACCCATTTTTATCCTTGATAATAGGAAATCCTTATGTCGGTAATTAGCAGGATTATCCTACCAAAGTCCAGAATTAACGTATTGTTTTGAATAGACAAAAATCATAAAATTAAAGTAACGAATCAAGAGGCAAAGGAGGAGAAAATATGAAGTTCGGTAAAATAACCATGTTCCTGACCGCAGCGACTCTGGCAGGCAGCATGCTCCTGGCAGGATGCGGTGGCGAAAGCAATTCATCCAGCAGTTCAAGTGCCAAAGATGACGGGAATGTCCTGGTGGTCTACAACTGCAATACGGATGACTGGACGGCTCCGATAGTCAAGGAATTCCAGGAAGAGACGGGCATCGAAGTCCAGCTCGTTTCCGGTGGTTCCGGCGAATTGATGGCACGCGTGAAAGCAGAGAAAGACAATCCGCTCGGCGATGTCATGTGGGGTGGTTCGGGCGACTCTTATCTGGCACTTTCCCCGTACCTGGAACCATATGAGTCTCCTGAGAAAGCGAATATCAATCCGCAATTTGTCGTAGCAGACAATTCGTTCTACAACATCACGATGGATCCTTATGTCATCGCTTACAATACGGATCTGGTCAATCCGGGAGAAGCGCCGACCAGCTGGAAAGATTTGCTCGATCCGAAATGGAAAGGGAAAATCGCCATTGCTGATCCGGCAAAATCCAGTTCGACGTATGCTGTACTGCTGACCATGATGGATAAGCTGGGCGGAGATCCGGCCATCATCAATCAGCTCGTGAAGAATCTTGACGGCAAGATTGCCAGTGGCTCGGCTGCTCAGATCAAATCCCTTTCGGATGGCGAATATGCACTGACTGCCACGTTTGAAGAGGCTGTCATGAAGTATATCGTCAATGGTTCGCATATGAAGATTGTCTATCCGGCAGAGGGAACTGCCATCAGTACGGGCGGCATTGGCATCATCAAGGGTGCAAAACACATGGACAACGCGAAGAAGTTCATCGATTTTGCCATGAGCAAGAAAGTACACGAGCGCTTTGCCCAGTATCAGCGCCGTTCAACGCGCACAGATATCCCGACTCCGTCGGATCTGAAGCCGGTCTCGGAAATCAATTATGTGCCATTTGACACGAAGCATGCCGTTGAATACAAAGATACGTTCTTGGGACTCTGGCGCAAAGCCGTAACGCAGTAAAAGTGAACAGGTGGAGGAGGGTGGCTTCCCACCCTCCTTTTTGATAAGGGAAGAAGGGGAAGATGTTATGAGTTTTGCTGTCCACATCAAAGATGCAGTCAAGGAGTACGGCGATTTTTTGGCTGTCAATCATATCACGCTCTCGATAAAGAATGGAGAATTCTTCACGCTGCTCGGGCCGTCCGGCTGTGGCAAGACGACACTCCTGCGCATGATTGCCGGCTTCAATCCCATTGATGGCGGCACGATCTCGTTTGACGATCGCGTCATCAATGACGTTCCTTCCTATCTCCGCAACATTGGCATGGTCTTTCAGAACTATGCCGTATTCCCGCATATGAGCGTGGCGGACAACATTGCCTATGGTTTGAAGGCTCGCAACTTCAAAGGGGAAGAACTGGCAAAGAAGGTGCGGGCAGGCCTGGCCATGATGAAGATCGAGAATCTGGCAGACCGCATGCCTTCGCAGCTGTCCGGCGGTCAGCAGCAGCGTGTGGCTCTGGCGCGTGCCATCGTGATTGAGCCGGATGTCATGCTGATGGATGAGCCGCTTTCCAACCTGGACGCAAAATTGCGCCTGGAGATGCGTTCGGTGATCCGGAACATCCAGCAGACCCTGGGCATCACGACGATTTACGTCACACATGACCAGGAGGAAGCCCTAGCCATTTCCGACCGCATTGCCGTAATCAACAGCGGTACGATCATGCAGGTCGGCAATCCGGAAGATATCTATAAACATCCGGCCAACACGTTTGTGGCAAATTTCATTGGTACTTCGAATTTTATTCACGGTACTGTGAAAGATGGGCACTTGACCATCCTCAATCAGGCCTTGTATGATTTTACACCGAAAACACCTTATGAAGGTGACGTGCAGATCTCTGTACGCCCAGAACAGATTGTCTTGCTGCGCGGTCATGAGGACGGCCTGCCTGGCGAGATCGTGCGTGCGATCTTCCTTGGCACGCGATACGAATATGAGATTGCGATTGCCGATGGGACGCATGTCAAGGTCAATGCCTATAACATCCATTCGGATGACGTCTATCATTCCGGGGATAAAGTAGGCTTGCGCTTATCGGCACAACATATGAATATATACGATGCGAGTGGGGAGGTGTTGTTGTCATGAAAAATTGGCATGCAATGTCTCTTTATGACCGCTTCAACTGCTGGACCATCATTACCGTTGTTTCCCTGTGCCTGATCCTGTTGTTCATCATCTATCCGTTCTCTGTCCTGGTAATCCATTCGGTTGTCACGGAGACAGGAGAGATCTCTTTTGCCAATTATGTGACATTCTTTCACAGCGATTACTACCTTCAGACTTTGTTCAACAGTTTCATTGTATCGCTGAGCGCAACAATACTGGCTTGTATGATCGGCATCCCCATGGCGTATTTCACTTCACGGTATCATATCACGGGGAAACCTCTGATTGACAATCTCTGCATCCTGGCCATGATGTCGCCGCCTTTTATCGGCGCGTATTCCTGGGTCGTGCTTCTGGGACGTGCGGGATTCATCACGAAATTCATGCAGTCCCACTTCGGATTCACCATGCCGTCGATTTATGGATTCGTGGGCATTTTGCTGGTCTTCACCTTAAAGCTTTTTCCCTATGTTTATCTCTATGTGTCGGGAGCCCTGAGGAGCATGGATGCCTCCCTCGAAGAAGCGGCAGAGAGTCTCGGTGTTGGCGGCTGGAAGAAGCTGCGTACGATCACGTTCCCGCTGATCATGCCGACAATCCTGTCAGCGGCATTGATGGTCTTCATGACCTCCTTGGCTGATTTCGGTACTCCGGCACTCATCGGCGAAGGGTTCCGCGTCCTGCCGGTTTGCATCTATGATGAGTACATGAGTGAATTGGGCGGCAATACGGCCTTTGCCAATGTCCTGAGCGTCGTAGTCATCGCCTTTGCCATGCTGGTCCTGCTGCTGCAGAAAAAGGCGATTGCCGGGCGCAACTATACGATGAGCAATCTGCGCCCGCCCAAAGTAAAATCTCTGCCGACCGTTTCCCGTATGGTGGTCACGGCAGGCGTCTATCTGGTGGCTTTCCTGGGGGTCTTGCCGCAGATCACGGTCGTGGCGACTTCTTTTGTGAAAACGAGTGGTCCTGTATTTTTGCCTGGGTTTGGTCTGGACAGCTATCGCGAAGCTTTTTCCAAGATGTCTCTGGCCATCTCCAACTCGTTCATGTTCTCCATCATCGCGATTTCCATCATGATTTTCTGTGCGATGCTGCTGGCTTATCTGATCGTGCGGAAGAGTTCCCGTGTCGTCAATCTGATCGATATGCTGGTCATGTTCCCCTATGTTGTGCCGGGTGCCGTACTTGGTATCATGCTCGTCTCAGCGTTCAACTCCGAACCGCTGCTGTTGACCGGAACGGCGGGCATCATGATCCTCTCGTATGTGATCCGCAAGATGCCGTTTACCCTGCGTTCCAGCATCGGTATCCTGTACCAGATTGAATCGAGCGTAGAAGAAGCATCCATCAGTCTGGGTGTTCCTCCGTTCAAGACGTTTTTCAAGATCACGGCGCGCTTGATGCTGCCAGGTGTCATTTCCGGAGCTATCTTGAGCTGGATTGCGACGATGAATGAATTGAGTTCTTCGATGATCCTCTATACCGGTGCCACGCAGACAATCTCGGTGGCGATTTTCAATGAGGTTACGAGCAAAGCCCATTTCGGCACGGCGGCAGCCCTCGCTACGGTCCTTACCGTTGCCACGATCTGTTCGCTCTGGCTTTGCAAGCGATTGTCAGGAGGTAAGATTTCCTTGTAAAATGTTCTAAACATTATCAAAATAGCCTACTTGTGATAAAATGATATTGTACTGGCAGGCAAAATAAGGGACAGGAGGAGTGCGGCATGATCCGTAAATGGAAAATGAGTTATCGGCTGCGTCTCTTGTCCTATATTTTTTTGGCCGGCTTTCTGCCTGTCCTGGTTTTATCGGTCGGTGTCCTGCTGATCGTTTATCAAAATATCGATCGAACGGAAGCACAGGAGGCATATCAAAATGTCCACAGCGTTGCTGAACAGGTCTCGACTTCTGTGGACGGATATGTCAAGATGGTGGACGCTTTGTCGGAGTCCGTCGTCATCGAACATGTCCTGGATCAATCTTCCGATGATGTGCGTGAAGCCTATGGGCAGATGTTTTTGCTGATGCGGGGCAATCATGAGCAGGCTGCCCTGCATGTCTTATCAGCAGATGGACATGTTGCGCTCTCGACTTCGGATATCCCGCATATTTATCATTTGCCTGAGAATAATGGCTGGGGAATCTTTGCCAGAGCGGCGCAGTCTAAGGAAGCCGTACTGGTATCTGCTCCCAGGCAGGATCCAGACTTCCGGAATATTGTCTTGACTCTGTGCCAGGCTGTGCGCAAGGATCAGCAGATCATTGGCTATGTCATCGTTGATGTGGAACGTCGGGCGATATGGGATATCTTGAACAAGTATGCTTCTCGGAACCTTATCCTGACGGATCGTCATCATTATGTTTTTTATAATACCTGGGGAAGCAGCCGGGAAGGAGTCATTTCCGGGATTACAGGCAGTGGGAAGTTTTCAGCAGACAGCGGCATTGTCAGGGACTCCCAAAATCCGGATAAAAAAATCTATTATTTCCATGAACCGAAATATCATATTGCCGTGATGCAGCAAGAAGTCACGAATCGAAGCGGTTTTTATGAACTGCGGCGTATTGTTGCCATTTTTGACCTCATTGTCCTGGTCATCATCGTGCTGCTTTCGTACAAGCTCACGCGTGACTTGTGGGAACCTATGGGAGATCTGGTTGCCGGCATGGAATGTGTGCGGCAAAATAATCTGGCGGTACGTATACCCATCCGGCGCAAAGATGAGATTGGCGCTTTGGCAGCGACGTTCAATAAGATGGTCCACCATATCCGCCGTTTGCTGAGGGAAGCAAAACAAAAAGAGGAGACCCTGCGCATTGCACAGATCAAGAGCCTGCAGGAACAGGTAAAACCACATTTCATCTACAATACACTGGATCTCATCAAATGGAGTGCCAAAGCCGGCGATACGAAGACGGTGGCACTCCTGGCAGTATCGCTGGGACGGCTGCTGCGCAAGATCCTGGGCAAGTCTGCCTTCATCACGGTCCGGGAAGAATTTGAGATCCTGCAGGCCTATATGACGATACAGGAAAAGCGCTTCGGCGACAGGATACAGGTGGAATTTTTCCTGGACCCTGCTTTGGCAGAAAAATACCTGCCCAAGCTGATCTTGGAACCTGTGTTGGAAAATGCCGTGAAGCATGGTCTGGGCAGTGTGACAGAAAAAGGAGAAATCTGTGTTTCCAGCCACTTGCAGGGAAAATACATGGTGTTTGAGATCGCCGACAATGGCGTTGGCATGGATCCTGCCAAAGTCCGGCAATATCTTGAAGGCCACGATGACCAGCACGTCGGGCTCTATAATGTACATTTGCGTGCCAAACTCAATGGAGATGCGGCTTGTGGCGTTGCTATCAAGCCTAGACCGCAAGGAGGGACTCGCGTGATCATCCGTCTTTTGGTTTTGGAGGAGGTGCCGCGGAATTGAAGAGGGTTATTGTGATTGACGATGAACAGATCCAGCGACAGGGCCTGGTCTCGATGACGCCGTGGGAAGAAGTGGACTGCCAGGTCGTAGGGGAGGCTGCCAATGCCCGGGAAGGCATGGAACTCATCCGGAAATTGCAGCCGGATATCGTCATCGTGGATATACGCATGCCTGGGGAGTCGGGATTGGAACTGATTGAAAAGATGCAAAGGGAGAGCCATGTGGAATACATCATCTTGTCGGGATATGGAGAATTCTCCTATGCGCAGCAGGCAATCCGTCTGGGCGTGCGCAATTACCTGCTGAAGCCTGTGGATGATGATGAGTTGCTTGAGGCCGTCCGGAAAGCGGCTGCTTATGTGGATGAAGGGAAAAAGCGTAAGAAAATGGAGCTGGAGCATGGTGTCCAGCTGGATATCTTCCGTAATTTCGGGGAAGGCAAGAGCAAGAACCAATACCTGGAAAAAGCCATCCGCTATATAGAAGCAGAGTGCCAGGAGAATCTTACCATCCGTGACGTGGCCGAAGTGGTGAAGATCAGTTCCTCCTATCTTCATCGCCTCTTTGTCCAATATACGAATTACACGTTCGGGGAATATCTGACCATGTGCCGCATCCGGCGCGCCATACGCCTGCTCCATGACGGTGACCGCAAGATCTATGAAATCGCGGAACTTTGCGGGTATAAGGATACGCGCTATTTCAGCATGGTTTTCCGACGCATAACAGGCCTGACGCCTTCTGAGTATAAAGAAGGGCGTCAGGCCTGAATGATGATGGATTTGATTGGTTTTTAAGGGACGCGCGCTCGCGCATCATGGCGATTTCGCGGGCATAGCCGGTGGCATCATTGGGCGTCTCGAGGATGAACGGCAGCTGACGAAGAGCCGGATGGCGCACAGGCGCGAAAGTCCTATGACGCGGTCAAAGTCTGTGAGTACCTCATCGAGATGTCCTCGGATATCGTAGTCGGCATCCCAGACGTGGTAGGTATCGAGACAGATACCGAGCCGTTCCGCGTGTCCTACGCGGTCGATGATGGCACGAAGCTCTTCAAAGCCCCGTCCTACTTCTGTACCCTTGCCGGCCATGGTCTCAAGCAGCACGGTGGTCTTCTGCTCTGGACGCAGGACCTCGTTGAGCTGCTGGGCAATCAGCTCGATGCCAGTTTCCACGCCTTGCTTGACATGACTGCCTAGATGGAAGTTGTAAAGGTTGCCTGGCAGCTGGTCGAGGCGCTTTAGATCATCAGCCATGGTTTCTCGCGCGAAGATCCGCAGGTTTTCCTTGGCGGCGCAGGCATTCATGGTATACGGCGCATGGGCGACCAGTGTGCCGATGCCATGCTCCTGCTGGAAAGTGAGAAAAGCCTCGATATCTGCAGGGTCGAGTGCTTTTGCCCGTCCGCCGCGCGGATTGCGCGTAAAGAATGCGAATACATCGGCACCGAGCGTTACGGCTTCCTTGCCCATGGCAAGGAAACCCTTGGCCGAAGAAAGGTGGCAGCCGATATGGGAGGCCGCTGAAAAAGCTGTGATTCTCTGAGGAAGAGTTATCCACAGGTAGAAAAAAGCGCATCAGTTGATGAATATTCTCATCTTCTGATGCGCTTTTTGTTTTTGATGTGCGAAAAGAGGCGAAATAGGAGGCCTTTCAGCCCCCCCAGTGCGATGATTCTTTTCAGATTTGTAACGAATATCGTCGTCGCGCCTTGCCACTGCATGCCAACGAGGCCCGAGGACGACGCAACGTCGTACCCGTGCCTTCGACAGGTGTGAAGGATTTTTTGAGAGGAGACGATGGTATGAGGATTGCAGCACTCGATCATATTGTGCTGACGACGGGAGATTTGGCGGCTTGTCTGCACTTCTATCGCGATTTGCTCGACATGCGGGTGGAGGAGCGGCAGGGGCGCTATGCGCTGTTCTTTGGCACGACGAAGATCAATATCCACCAGAGACCGGCGGAGTTCCTGCCGGCGGCGCGTCATCCGCAGCGCGGCAGTTTGGACTTCTGCCTTGTCGTGACCCAGGATATCGAGCAGGTGAAGCAGGAGCTATTGGCAAAAGGTGCGAGCATTGAGCTTGGCCCCGTCGCGCGTCACGGCTGCCGCGGTGCGATGCAGAGCATCTACCTGCGCGACCCCGACGGCAATCTCGTCGAACTCTGTCATTATGCTTGAGCTTACATTATAAAAGTAATCTTTTATAAAAATAAAAGATATGATTTTTATTGACAGAGGTCGGGAGAGTCCGTATAATGAAAGGCAGATAGACCGGAAAAGCCCGATCGACGATACGTGAGTGCAATAGGGGGTTGATGGATTTGTATCCAATGAAATTACAGGCACCGCTCAAGGATTACATCTGGGGCGGCACGAAGCTCAAGACGGATTACGGCAAGAAGACGGACCTCGAGAAGGTCTCGGAGTCGTGGGAACTCGCCTGCCACAAGGATGGCATGAGTATCATCGAGAATGGTCCGGAGGTGGGCCGTACGCTCAAGTCGTATCTCGATGAGGCGGGCCCCGCTGTCCTCGGCGAGCACGCCAGAAAGTTCCCGTATTTCCCGCTGCTCATCAAACTCATCGATGCGAAGGACAACCTCTCGGTGCAGGTCCATCCGGACAACGATTACGCGATGCGCGTCGAGGGGGAGTACGGCAAGACGGAGATGTGGTACATCGTCGACTGCGAACCGGGCGCCACGCTGATCTATGGCTTCAAGCACGCCGTCTCGAAGGAGGAATTCGAGAAGCGCATCGCCGATAACACGCTGCTCGAGGTCTGCAACCAGATACCCGTTCACAAGGGGGATGTCTTTTTCATCGCTTCGGGCACGCTGCACGCCATCGGCAAGGGCATCATCATCTGCGAGATTCAGCAGAATTCCAACACGACGTACCGCGTCTACGACTACGGCCGCCTCGGCAAGGACGGCAAGCCGCGTGAGCTCCACGTCAAGAAGGCCATCGACGTCACGAACCTCGAGCCGGTCAAGGAGCGCCCGCATCTCGATGCACCCATCGATATCTTTGCGGATACTGAGGCCCGCCTGCTCGCATCGTGCGAGTACTTCACGGTCTATGAGCTCGAGATTGACGGCACGAGCCATCTGATGGCTGGCGAGGATTCGTTCCAGAGCTTCACGGTGCTCGACGGCAGCGTGCAGCTGCAGGCCGGTGACGCGGAGCTGACCTTCAAGAAGGGGGAGACTTCTTTCCTGCCTGCTGGCCTCGGTGCCTACACGCTGATGGGCAAGGCACGCCTGGTCCTCAGCAAGATATAAAATAGGATTTGCTTTTGGGACACTTTTTCCGCAGTGAAAAGGTGTCTTTTATATAATTTGTTATAAATACAAAAGATATATTTTATAGTTGACATTAGTTAGATACTTTATTATAATAATAAATACGATAAAATAGAAAAAATGTTTATTGAGAGGATGTTGAGTATGGCAATTCTAGCTTTTGACGTCGGTGGCAGCAGCGTGAAGTACGCTGTCGTGCAGGAAGATGGAACGGTTGAGGATAAAGGCTCGTTCAAGACGCCATCTGACCTCGAGGGATTCTACGAGGGGCTCAGGCAGACGAAGGCGAAGCTCGAAAAGGGGCATGCTTTCAGCGGCGCAGCCTTCTCCATGCCCGGTGCAGTGGACGATGCCCGTGGCGTCATCGGTGGTTCGAGCGCTATCCCGTACATCCATGACTTTGACATCAAGTCAGCGATGGCAGATGTGCTCGGATTGCCCATCGCGATGGAGAACGATGCGAACTGTGCGGCGCTCGGCGAGACTTGGGTCGGCATCGCCAAGGACTGCAAGGATGTCGCGTTTTTCGTCATCGGCAGTGGCGTCGGCGGCGCCATCGTCAAGGATGGCCACGTTCACCACGGCGCGCATCTCCACGGCGGTGAATTCGGCTACATGGTCGGCGACGATGGTGCCACAATCCTCAGCACCGCTGGCTCGACAGAGAATATCGCGCGTCTCTGCGAGCGACTGAAAGGTCTTCCAGACCACAGCCTCGATGGGCGCAAGGTCTTTGCACTGGCCGGAGAGGGTGATGCGGAGGCGGCAAAGGCCGTCAAGCAGATGATAGAGTCTCTGGCACGCGCCATCTACAACATCCAGTACTCGTACGACCCGGAATGCTTCGTCATCGGCGGCGGCATCAGTGCCCGCGAGGACTTCGTTCCTGCCATCCAGGAAGCAATCGATGCGATCTTGGAGCGCGTTAAGGTCGCCAGAATCCGCCCCGACGTCCGCACGGCTGAGTTTGGCAACGATGCGAACCTCATCGGCGCGGTGCGCCACTTCCTGCAGACGAAATGACCTTAGGGGGGTGGATGTCCCATAGCGGCTCCTCATTTTGAGGGGCCGCTGTTTTATATCTTTTTCTTGATAAAATAATAAATATGTTATATAATAAAAAGAAAAAGACATGATTTATTATAGAGGAATATGTGTTATGGTAAAATACCAGGAAATAGCAAATGAGTTGCGCAATCAGATTCAGGAGGGTGTCTATAAGGCAGGGGAACAGCTTGCGTTGGAGCGCGAGATGTGTGAGCAGTACGGCGTCAGCCGCATTACAATCAAGAAGGCTGTTGACCAGCTTGTCAAGGATGGCCTTGTTGTCAAGCGGCGCGGATCGGGCACCTTCGTCAAGAGCCTTGCGAGTGAGGATGTCCACGATATCAGCATGGCCAACCAGTTCTCAGGTTTCTCGAAGGTCTTCGAAGGGCATGAGATTGCGACGAAGGTCGTGCGCTTTGACATCATCCATCCGACGGCAGAGGTCGCGGAGAAGCTCAACATCACGACGGATGACTTCGTCTATGATATCGTGCGCCTGCGCCAGGTGGACGGGGATCCCGTCGTCATCGAGTACACGAATATGCCCATTGAGCTGATTCCAGGCATCAAGCGCGAGGTGCTCGAACACTCGATTTACCGCTACATCGAGGAACAGCTTCATTTCAAGATCCAGTCGGCACACCGCTTCATCCGCGCCCTTCTGCCGACGCCTGAGGAGGAGGAACTGCTTCGCATCGATCATGGAACGATGCCGATATTGGAGGTCGAGCAGATTGCATTCCTCGACGATGGGCGTGCCTTTGAGTACTCCAAGGCACACCATCGCGGAGACAAACAGGTATTCCGGGTCGTCAGCATTCGCTGAACGCAGCCTGAACAAACAGAAGAGAGCAGCCGAGAGGGCTGCTCTTTTTATTTATAAGTCCTTCCTCGACCCCGCTGTCAAGGGCGTCTTCCCCGAGAAGTTCGTCGAGGTCCTGGCGCGCGACGGCGTGCTCTGGGATGCGACGGCAGATGAGATGAAGACCATCAAGAAGTCCGGCCGCTGGTTCCGCGAAGTCGCTGCACAGAATGGGTTATGAATCGCACGCTCTTGATTGTTTTTGTTGATTCCTGCAAGAAGCCCCCGGCTCACGTCTTTTGTGAGCCGGGGGCTTCTCTGTCTGCACCAACCGTGCAAGGGTTCACTGTGGTTCTGCTGCGGCGTCTTCTGCGATATCTGTCGCGACGTCTTCTTCAGGCAGAGCGAGGTAATTGCGGATGGCCGCGATCTCGTCGGCGATGAAGAGGGCGGGCGGCGATTCGCGGATCATGACGGCCTGCAGCATGCGGCTCTGCTCTTCCTGGTCGTCGGTCTTCAGGTTGGCCGGGTCGGCCGCTGCGCGCGTCAGCGCAATGGCGCGGTGCTGGGCTTCGGCATAGGCGTGTGCCTTGCGCACGAGTTCGATGGACTGGTCGTAGCAGGTATCATTGAGGGCGAGCGGCGGCGTTCGGCTCGCGATGCGCGTATCGAGCGCTTGGCTGTCCTTCTCGAGCTGCGAGAGGCGCAGGTAGGCCGTCTGGATGCTGATGATGTCTGCCTTGAAGTCCGCAAGGATCTTGTGGTAGCGCTGCCAGTTGCGGTCGAGGTCCTCGATGTCCTTCTGATAATCCTTGTACCATCCGGCGAAGATCTGCTGCTGCTGCTGGCGCTCCTCGCGCATCTCCTGACTGATGACGGCATCGCCATTGCGGTGCGGCGAAGGCCAAGCGAAGAAGACGATGGCACTGGCCGCGCAGAGCACGAAGAAGAAGGCGAAGAAGATCTTGCGGCTGGGGATGTAGTGGTAGAGCAGTGCGAGCAGCACGACTGCGATGGCCGCGCCTATGTAGATGAGCATGTTCCCACCTCCGGAAATTCAGATTTTTGTCTTATACTGCACATAATGCTATTCTAGCAAATGCTTGCCGGAAAGACAATGGCGCGGCCTTGCAGGGAAGCAGGGAACGCGTTATACTGAGATTCGTTAAGGATGTGATAATTTGAAGCAAAAGTTTTGGAAGAATTTCTGGCATCTCTTCCGCGGATACTGGAATTCAGAGGAGAAGTGGAAAGCGAGGGGGCTCCTGGCCTTCGTCATTGGCCTGAATTTCGCGTCGGTCTATCTGCTCGTCCGCCTCAATAGTTGGTATAATGTCTTTTATAACGCACTGCAGCAGTATCAGGCGGAATCTTTCTGGCCGCTCATCGGGGAGTTCACGGGGCTTGCCTTCCTCTACATCATCCTCGCGGTCTACGCAATCTATCTGCGCCAGATGCTCCAGATTAAGTGGAGGACCTGGATGACGAACCGTTACCTCGACGACTGGATGAAGGGCCAGGTCTACTACCGCCTGCAGGTCCTGCGCAGCGATACGGATAACCCGGACCAGCGAATCAGCGAGGACATCAACCAGTTTGTCTCGCTGACGCTGCAATTGCTCATCGGCATGCTCAAGCAGATCACGACGCTCGGCGCTTTCGGCGTCGTGCTCTGGAATCTCTCAGGCGCCTTCACCGTGCCTTTTGGTGGCCACGAGTTCGTCATCTACGGCTACATGTTCTGGTTCTCGCTGCTCTACTCGGTGCTCGGCACAATCGGCGTCCACTTCGTCGGCCGCAAGCTCATCGGGCTCAATTTTGACCAGCAGCGCTACGAGGCGGATTTCCGTTTCAATATGATGCGCGTGCGCGAGAACAGCGAGAGCATTGCCTTCTACCGCGGCGAGCAGCCGGAATCTGTCGGCTTCGCGGAGCGCTTTGCGAAAGTCATCAAGAATTACTGGCAGCTCATGCGCCGGACGAAGCTCCTGAACTTCTATGTCAACGGCTACGGCCAGCTGGCCATCATCGTGCCACTCGTCATGGCGGCGCCGCAGTACTTCGCCGGTGCCATGACGCTCGGCGGCCTCATGCAGACGTCCTCGGCCTTCGGCCGCGTGCAGGATGCGCTGTCGTACTTCGTTTCGGTCTACGATACGATCGCACAGCTCGCTGCAGTCATCCGTCGTCTTTCGGGCTTCACGCGCCACATGGAAGGCGCCTCGGACATCGAGGATAGGGTGACGCGCGAGACAACTGCTGGCAGTGCGCTCGTCGTGCGCGACTTTGACGTCAAACTGCCGGACGGCCGCGTGCTGCTTGCTGACTGCAACCTGACCATCAAGGAAGGGGAGCGCCTCTTGATCACGGGCGCCTCCGGCTGCGGCAAGAGCACGCTTCTGCGCACGCTCGCTGGTATCTGGCCGTATGGCCAGGGCAGGATTGAGATCCCGGAAAAGAGTCGCATCCTCTTCCTGCCGCAGCGCCCCTATCTGCCGCTCGGCAGTCTGCGCCGGGCGCTCTACTATCCGCTGAGTGCCTCGGGGCCGGAAGAAAACCTCAAGGAAGTCCTGCGCAAGGTCGGCCTGGCGGACTTTATCCCGCGCCTCGACGACATCGACGACTGGAGCCGCATCCTTTCGCTCGGCGAGCAGCAGCGCCTTGCCTTTGCCCGCGTCTTGCTCGTTAAGCCCGACTGGGTCTTCCTCGACGAAGCGACGTCGGCCCTCGACGAGCCGCGCGAGCAGGAGATGTACGAGCTCATGCGCAGGGAACTGCCGCATACCGGCATCATCAGCGTCGGCCACCGCTCCACGCTCTTTGCCCAGCATGAAGAAGAACTCCACTTAAGTGGCGACGGCAGCTGGCAGTGCCGTCCTGTCACAGCATAATCTTTAATTTAGATCATTTGATATCGGTCAAGTCATTATGACTTGACCGATTTTTTTGTTTTTGATGGTTTTATAATAAATATAATCAATATATATCGATATATACTATAAATAAATATAGCAATTTCAACAAAAACCATATAAACAAAGATTAAAATATAAAAAAGAAGATTATACTGTTGACTTTTGTGGTAGGGCGCGTTATTATAATACCTGTAAGAACAAAGAATAACAGACAGAAATAAATAATGTGAGTATTTGAAATGTCTGTTCTTGGAAGGGATGGGACGCATGTCAGGAATCACGTACTATCTGGCTGTCGATATCGGCGCCTCGAGCGGCCGCCATATCCTCGGATGGATGGATAAAGGAAAAATCCGCATGGAGGAAATCTACCGTTTCGAGAATAAGCTGGAAAAGCGCAATGGTCACCTCTGCTGGGACCTCGATCATCTTTTTCATGAAGTGGTGGAGGGAATGCGCAAGTGCAAGGAGCTGGACCGTATCCCCGCGAGTGTCGGCATCGACACGTGGGGTGTTGATTTTGTCTTACTCGACGCCAATGGTAATGTGTTAGGCAATACGGTCGCTTATCGCGATGGCCGCACGAAGGGCATGGACGAGGAAGTCTACAAGGTCATCTCGGAGTCGGAGCTCTACGGGCGCAACGGCATCCAGAAGCAGCTCTTCAATTCCATCTATCAGTTGATGGCCATCAAGAAGGAGACACCGCAGCTATTGGAGCGCGCGGAACGCTTCCTGATGATCCCGGAATACCTCAACTACCGCCTGACGGGCGTGGCGATGAACGAGTACACAAATGCGACGACGACGCAGCTCGTCAACGCCAAGACGCAGGATTGGGACTTCGAGCTCATGGAGATGCTGAGCCTGCCGACGAAGATTTTCGGCGAGCTCAATATGCCGAAGACGCTCGTCGGGCCGCTCTCGAGCAATATGGCAAAGCGCGTCGGCTTCCAGACGAATGTAGTCCTGCCTGCGATGCATGACACAGGCTCAGCTGTCATGGCTGTGCCGACGAACTCAGATGACAGCATCTACCTGAGCTCCGGCACGTGGTCGCTGATGGGCATCGAGCGCCTGATCCCAGACTGCACGGAGATGAGCCGCAAGCACAACTTCACGAATGAGGGCGGCTACCATCACCGCTATCGTTACCTCAAGAACATCATGGGCATGTGGGTCATGCAGAATCTGCGCCGCGAGTTCAAGCACAAGTACACGTTTGAGGAACTCTATGAACTGGCACACATCGGCCGGTACTTCACATCGATTGTCGATGTCAATGACGATACTTTCCTAGCGCCGGAGAGCATGATCCGAGCCCTGCAGGATTACTGCGAGCAGACCGGCCAGGAGAAGCCGGAGACGGAATGTGAACTTCTCTACTGTGTCTACCGCAGCCTCGCGAAGTGCTATGCGAAGACGGTCGCAGAGATCGAGACGGTCACGGGCCGCACCTATGATACCATTCATGTAGTGGGTGGTGGCTGTCAGGATAAGTTCCTTGACCGCCTGCTCGTCGAGGTGACGGGCAAAGAAGTCTACGCAGGTCCTGTCGAAGCGACTGCCATTGGCAATATCATGGCGCAGATGTTGCGCGATGATGTCTTTGAAGACCTTAAAGAAGCGCGTCGGGTGGTTGCTAAGTCATTTGATGTCAAGCGCATTGCTGACGAAATGGACGAATGATGTTCTGTTTATTTAAATGGAATATTCAGAATAAAGATAAGCAATGGAATACATACAAGAATAGGGAATTTCAAAAGTTAGAAGGTTAATAGGAGGTTTTTTTGATGTCGAGATTTGAAGAAGCAAAAGAAGCATATGCAGCCATTGGTGTGGACGTAGAAGAGGCCCTGAAGAAACTGCAGCAGGTGCGCATCTCGATGCACTGCTGGCAGGGCGATGATGTCCTGGGCTTTGACTCCGATGCCCTGACGGGCGGCATCGCGACGACGGGCAACTACCCGGGCCGCGCCCGCAATCCAGAAGAGCTCATGGCCGACATCCGCAAGGCGTATTCCCTGATCCCGGGCAAGCACAAGCTCAATCTGCACGCATCGTACCGCATCACGGATGAGAAGGTCGACCGCGATAAGATCGAGCCGAAACACTTCAAGGCATGGGTTGACTTCGCCAAAGAAGAGGGCATCGGCCTCGACTTCAACCCGACGTTCTTCAGCCACAAGAAGGTCAAGGACAACATGACGCTCTCGAGTCCGGACAAGGCCATCCGCGAGTTCTGGATCGAGCACGGCAAAGCTTGCCGCAAGATCGCCAATTACTTTGGTGAGGAACTCGGCATCACGGCGCTCGACAACATCTGGATTCCGGATGGCACGAAGGATGTGCCGGCTGACCGCATCGGACCGCGTGCGCGCCTCAAGGAAGCGCTCGACGAGATTCTTTCCGTTAAGTATGACCGCAAGAACGTGGCAGATGCTGTGGAAGGCAAGGTCTTCGGCATCGGCGTCGAGTCCTACACGGTCGGCTCGCACGAGTTCTACATGAACTACGCTGCCAAGAACGGGCTCATGTGCCTGCTCGACACAGGCCATTACCATCCGACGGAGGTTGTCTCCGACAAGATCTCCTCGATGTTGCTCTTCAACGACAGCCTCGCACTGCACGTCAGCCGTCCGGTCCGCTGGGACAGCGACCATGTCATCAAGCTCGACGATGAGCTCAAGGAACTCGCGACGGAGCTCGTGCGCTGTGATGCACTCCAGAAGGTCTTCATCGGCCTCGACTTCTTCGATGCCAGCATCAACCGCATCGCGGCTTGGGTCATCGGCATGCGCAACATGCAGAAGGCTTTGCTCTACGGCCTGCTGACGCCGAACAAGGAACTCAAGGAAGCACAGGATCGTGCAGACTTCACGAAGGTCCTGCAGGGCCTCGAGGAGATCAAGACGCTGCCGTTTGGCGATGTCTGGGCAGAGTTCTGCCAGCGCAATGAGGTGCCGGTTGATGGAAAATGGTATCCAATCGTCAAGGAATACGAGAAGGATGTCCTGTTCAAGAGATGAGATGCAGGACGCGAAACATGCAGAAAATGATAAGAGAGGTAAGAGTCATGGATATCAAGGATTCAACATTCATGGAAGGATTCAAGCGCCTGACGGCCGATGCTTTCAAGAAGGGCTGGCATGAGCGCAATGGCGGCAATCTGACGTACCGCGTCAAGCCGGAGGAGGTCGAATCCGTCAAGGATTCTCTCCATGAGGTCAAGGAATGGCAGCCAATCGGCAACACGGTTCCGGGCCTCGCAGGCGAGTACTTCCTCGTCACGGGCAGCGGCAAGTACATGCGCAATGTCTCGCTGGCACCAGAGGAGAATGTCGCGCTGATCAAGATCGATGAGAAGGGTGAGAAATACGGCATTGTCTGGGGGCTCGTCAACGGTGGCCGTCCGACGAGCGAACTGCCGACGCACCTCGCAGCGCACGAGCTCAAGAAAAAGATGACGGATGGCAAGAACCGCATCATCTACCATGCACATCCGACGAATCTCATCGCACTGACCTTCGTGCTGCCGCTCAACGACAAGGAATTCACGCGCGAGCTTTGGGAGATGGCGACGGAAGACCCCGTCATCTTCCCGGAGGGCATCGGTGTCGTTCCCTGGATGGTCCCGGGCGGCAAGGAGATTGCCGATGCATCTGTCAAGCTCATGGAGAAGTACCGCGTCATCGTCTGGGCGCATCACGGCCTCTTCGTCTGCGGCGACGACTTCGATGAGGCTTTTGGCCTCATGGATACGGTCGAGAAGGCCTCTGAGATCTGCGTCAAGGTGCTCTCGATGGGCGGCAAGAAGCAGACCATCCCGCGCGAGGGCTTTATCCAGCTTGCAAAGGATTTTCACATCGATCTCAATACAGATCTCTTGGATTGACGGAATAGATTTCTTGAAAGGAATGAGGAAGCATGACAATGCAGGAACCATCTCCATGGAAAAAGACCATTCTTGCGGCCATGACAAGTTATATTGATGCAGGGTCCATCGTAGCTGGTGCTGCAGGTCTTTCTCTGTGGCAGGCGTATCTCGGCATGAGCGGGCTCCAGATGGGACTCTTGGCAGCACTTTCATCCAATGCCGCTTCGGCGGCGGTCGGCGCGCTGATTGGCGGCCGTATCTGCGATAAGTATGGTCGTAAATTCGTTTATACGTATGATTTACTGATTTACATCGTCGGCATGCTGTTCATTGTCTTTGGTGTCAACTACCCGATGCTTTTGGGAGGCTACATCATCGTCGGCCTTGGCGTTGGTGCGGATGTTGTGGCATCTTGGACATTGATTGCAGAAGAGGCACCTGCAAAGGACAGGGCAAAGCACTGCGGCTCGGCTCAGTTTGCCTGGGCACTCGGACCGGCAGTGGTCCTATTGATGTCAGCTTGGCTCAATACCTACGGACTTTTGGGCAATCGTATCGTATTCGGCCATCTGATCATCATTGCGGCCTGGGTCTGGTATCAGCGCCTCAAGATGCCGGAGTCAAAGGACTGGCGTGCGGCGAAGGAAGAAGAGGAACGTCTGATTCGCGAAGGCAAGGTTGAGAAAGTTTCCTATGCAACGCTGCTCTCTGGCATCAACTTGAAGACGGTCCTGTTCCTCTGCGGTGTCTATACAATCTGGAACCTTTGCGCGAGCACGTGGGGATTCTTCATGCCGTACATCTTTGAGAATGTCGGCAAGCTCTCCAACAGTGTCTCGCAGCTCATGAGCGTTGGTTCATTTGTCATTTCGTTCCTGGCTACTTTCTTCATCTTCATGCAGCTGGGTGACCGGATGAGCCGCCGCTTGCTCTATGGTATCATTGGTGGTATCTACGTCATTGCTTGGTTCGTCTGGACACTGCCTGCAGATATGCTCAGCATGTGGATGCTCGTCATGTTCGTCGTCTTTGCCGGTATCAACAATGGTTCTGGCCAACAGGCTTTCTACCAGCTCTGGTGCTCTGAATTGTTCCCGACGAAGTACCGTGCGACAGCACAAGGCCTTACGTTCTTTATCACGCGTATTCTCGCTGCCATCTGGGGCTTCAGCGTTCCGATGATTATGGAGTCGTTCGGTTTCCGTTACGCAGCAATGCTCATCGTAGCATTTGCCGCAATAAGCTGGCTGGTCGGCACGATCGGTGCACCGAAGACGGAAGGCAAGACGTTGAAACAGATTGAAATTGAACGCTATGGCCATGAGGTGAAATGAGGAGGCTTGCAAAATGGAACGTTTTGCATGGAAGGCGACGGTCAAGGATGGCAAGATCGAGGAATACAAGTACCGCCATGCTCATATCTGGCCGGAGATGAAACAGGTTCTCAAGGAAGCGGGTATCTCTAACTATACGATCTGGAACGTTGGCAATGAGCTCTTCGGTTACTTCGAATGTGAGAAGGGTGTTGCTTATGCCGAGAAGTATCAGGCTGAGAGCCCTGTCGTTGACAAGTGGAATGAGTACATGAAGGATGTCATGGTCATGGAGATGGATCCGGAAACTGGTGCACAGCCGAAGATGCAGCAGGTATTCTTCTTGCCCTGACAGTCTCATCGGAATAAAAAGAATAAAAATGAGCAGCCCCGATTCTCTTTTGTGGAGGATCGGGGCTGCTTTGATGATGTTCAGAAAATCAGGTTGATGTGGTTGTCGGCGAGATACGACTGCCATTCGCTGGATGGTTTTTCGTCCGTCACGAGGGTGTCGATGTGGGAGAAGTCGTCGCATTTGACAAAGGCGGTCCTGTCGAACTTGGAGTGGTCGATGAGCAGCACAGCTTTGCGGGCTTGGCGGATCATGACGCTCTTGATGCGCCCCTCGCTGTCGTTTGACTCCATGATGCCCTTCTCGCGGTCGATGCCTTTGCAGCTGATGAAGGTGAAGTCGACGTAGTACTTCTCGAGTGTCTGGCTGGCAATCGTGCCAGTCAGGGCGCAGGAACTCTCGCGCATCGTGCCGCCCGTGCAGATCATCTTGAAGCCGCTGCCCATGAAGTCGTTCATGAGGCGGATGGAATTGGTGATGACGGTGATGTCGCGCTGTCCTTTGAGGTGCTGCAACAGGGCCTGGCACGTCGTGCTGGAATCCATCATGATGGTGTCGCCGTCCTGGATCAGGCGGGCGGCCTTCTCGGCGATGGCGAGCTTGCTCTCGCTGTTGATGGCACTGCGACGCTTGTAGGAGAGGTCTTCGCTCGTGCTCTCTGTGATGACGGCGCCGCCGTAGCTGCGCCGCAGGAGGTCCTGTCCCTCGAGTTTCTCGAGGTCGCGCCGTATTGTCTCTTCTGTTACCTTGAAGGTCTTGGCGAGGTCGGAGACGTAGACTTTCCGGTCAAGCCGGATCTTCTCCATGATTCGCTGTCTTCTCTCTAATCCCAGCATGAAAATCCCTCCTGTGAGGCAGCCGCTCGGCGGCATCGTCTGTTTCTGTTGCCCTTTTCTTTTATTATAGGCTGTTTTTGCGCGAAGTACAATAGAAACAAATCAAAAACCATATGGGATGACTTGGCTTTTGGGGCAATATCATTTTTCTGCTGATTTTCAGATGAAAGCAGTACAATGATAAAATTACAGGGGGCATGACAATCGATGAAGCGCAGGGATTTTATTCGGAATATGATGATCATGGGGATGGGACTAGCTCTAGCACCGGAAGTCATCGCCAAACAGGTTGCAGAAGCAGCTTGGCAGGATGGCGGCAACGTGCTGCCGGGCGTCGCCATCCGCCAGACGCATCTTTCTTTTCGATCCCTGACGAATCGGCGTGTGACGGACGCAATCATCGTGCACCATATTGGCAACACGAATGCCGACGTGTCGGCTGAGACGGTTCATCAATGGCATCTGGCCAACGGCTGGGCGGGTATCGGCTATCACTTCCTCATCCGCAAGGACGGCTCCATCGAGCAGGGGCGGCCGATGGACACGGTCGGTGCGCACTGCTACGGGGAGAACGAACACACAGTCGGGGTCAACATCGTCGGGAATTTTGAAGATTACATGCCGGAAGATGCGCAGGTGGCCTCCGCGAAGCGGCTGCTCGCTGCGCTCTGCCGCAATTACGGCTTTGCTCCATCGCGCTCGACGATTTTCGGCCATCGTGACTTCAATGCGACGGCCTGCCCCGGTCAGAATCTCTACGACAGGCTGCCCGATATCATTCGCGGAGCGGCGGCACTCTACTGACCGATGCATGCGGGATGGGAAAATGCAGACAGGACCTGCTGGCCATTTTGGCTGGTACGGTCTTTTTATTTTTTTTTTCTAAAAAAGTGCGAAAAATTGCGATTTACGTGAAGGATTTTTTTCGTTTTCATAGAACCTACATAATATACAAAGAAGTTTTCTGGATGGATCGGGAAATCAGGGGGCGGTAGGCGCAACTGTTCCTTTGGATTTTTTCGAATTAACGGAAAACTTGCGGTTTTCTCATGGTTTTTCACAGAAAGCAAGGTGACTGCGATTAGTTTCATAAATGTTACGTAATTCATTGATAAATAAAATGGTATTGCAATTATTGATAAAAGAGGTATACTGACAGAGTACCATCTTTTTTTGACAGTGCACGATCGGCAAGAGCGGCGTATTGATGTAAGGGGAGGCTGTTCTTGCTGAGTATATCCAAGGGGGATTTTGTATGAGAAAGACAGAATGCTTAGCAATGATACTGGCTGGCGGACAGGGAAGCCGCCTTGGCGCTTTGACGAAGAAGATTGCAAAGCCGGCCGTCCCGTTCGGCGGGAAGTACCGCATCATTGACTTTCCACTCAGTAACTGCGCCAATTCCGGCATCGACAAGGTCGGTGTACTGACGCAGTACCGTCCGCTCGAGCTTCACAATTACCTGGCTTCCGGCAGTGCCTGGGATCTCGATAAGAAAGAGGGCGGTGTCTTCATTCTGCCGCCGTATGCACGCGAGAAAGGTGCGGACTGGTATCGCGGCACGGCAGATGCCATCTACCAGAACCTGAACTTCATCGACTTGGCAGACCCGGAGTACGTCCTGATCCTCTCGGGCGACCACATCTACACGATGGATTATTCCTGGATGCTCGATGCCCACAAGGCCAATAAGGCTGAGGCCACGATCGGTGTCATCGAAGTCCCGTGGGATGAGGCCCCGCGCTTCGGCATCATGAACACGGACAAGACGGGCCGCATCGAGGAATTCGAGGAGAAGCCGGCTAAGCCGAAAAGCAACCTCGCTTCGATGGGCATCTACATCTTCAACAAGGACTTCCTCAAGAAGTACCTCGAAGAGGATGCGAAGGATGAGACGTCGAGCCATGACTTCGGCAAGAACATCATCCCGAAGATGCTTGCCGATAAGGCACGTCTCTACTCGTACGCTTTCGATGGCTATTGGAAAGATGTCGGAACGATTGAGAGCCTCTGGCAGGCAAACATGGACCTCTTGCAGGATCAGCCGCCGTTCGAGCTCAATGGCGATTGGAAGATCTATTCCTCGAATCCCTCGATGCCACCGCATTATGTAGGCCCTGATGCTACGGTCAAGAACTCGATGGTCAGCGAGGGCTCGATGATCCTCGGCGATGTCGAGAACTCGGTCATCTTCCCGGGCGTCCGCATCGGCAAGGGCGCAAAGGTGCGCAATTCGGTCATCATGCCGTCGACAGTCGTGCGTGAGAATGCTGTCGTCGACTATGCGATCCTCGCACAGAATTGCGAGATCGGCGAAGGAGCAAAGGTGACGGGGGAGAAGGGTGCCATCACGGTCGTCGCAGATGGCGAGACGATTGTCGCAACAGCGGCAGGCAGCAAGCAGGCCGGCTAAGATTGTCAGCTCAACCTCATAGATACAACAGAACACAGACCAGAAGATCGGAGTGAATCAAATTGAAAACAGTAATGGGGATCATCAATCTTCAGGAGGACAATAGCCTCATCCGAGAGCTGACCGACCGTCGCGTCGTCGAATCGCTGCCGTTTGCCGGCCGCTATCGCCTCATCGATTTTGCACTGTCGAGCATGGTGAACTCGGGCGTCCAGAATGTCGGCGTCATGCTGCCGGACAAACCGCGTTCCGTCCTCGATCACCTGCGTTCCGGTAAGGATTGGGATCTGGCCCGCCGCCATGACGGCCTCTTCTACCTGCCGGCTCCGCATGACGAGGAATCGCGCCGCCGCGGTGACCTTCGCAACTTCTACTACAATCTCGACTTCTTCGAGCACAGCTCGCAGAAATACGTCCTGCTGGCAGGCGGCAGCTTCGTCTACAACATCAACTTCAACGAGTTGCTGCGCTTCCACCAGAACACGAATGCCGACATCACGATGGTCTACTACACGGCCTCGCACGAAGCTGCGGGCCGCAGCACTGTCATCGAGACGGCTGAGAACGGGCTCGTCGAGGACATCGCCGAGAAGCCGGCCATCTACGATGGCTCGAAAGTCTCGATGAATGTCTTCCTCATGGAGAAGCGTATCTTCGTCGAGATGATCCGCTACAGCTACGAGCATGGCGGCCAGGACCTGCTGCTCGACGGCATCATCCGCCGTTCGGACGAGTACAGCATCTATGCTTATGAGCATGATGGCTATGTCGCACATGTTGATTCGACGGCTTCGTACTACAAGGCAAACATGGACATCCTCAATCCTTCTGTATGGGAAGAGCTCTTCATGGGCGAGAATTCCATCTACACGAAGGTCAAGGATGAAGTCCCTGTGCAGTACAAGGACACTGCCGTCGTCAAGAATTCGCTGATTGCCAATGGCTGCATCATCCGCGGTGAAGTCGAGAACAGCATCCTGTTCCGCGGCGTCACCATCGAGAAGGGTGTCAAGGTCAAGAATTCTATTATCATGCAGAAGTGCGACGTGCAGGAGAATTCCCTGCTCGAGAATGTCATCTGTGATAAGAACGTAGTGATCACGAAGGAGAAGTGGCTCAAGGGAGCTCAGAACTATCCGCTGATCGTTGCGAAAAATGTGGTGATCTAAGATTGAGACAAGCCGTTGTAAATAGAAATGCGCTGGCAGGTATGGGCTGGCAACTCATTTACGACGGCTTTTCTTTTATAAATCAAGTAAGTCAAAGCCAAGGGGAGTGTTTTTTTTGGCACGAGAAACAAAGGAACAGAAACAGAAGAGCCGCGAGTTTGACAAGCTCAAGGAGAATCTGAAACTTCGTTTTGTCAGCACGGCACATCTGATGTATGGCCGTGAGATCAAAGACCTCACGGAGAATGAGGTTTACCAGACGGTGGCTGCTACCGCAAAGCAGTTCATCTCCGACAACTGGATCAAGACAAATAAGACGTATGCAGAGCGCCAGGAGAAGCAGATCTACTATTTCTCCATCGAATTCCTGCTCGGCCGCCTGCTCAAGTCGAATCTCATCAATCTCGGCATCGAAGAGGCTGTCAAGGAAGTCCTGGAGGACTTCGATCTCAGCCTCGTCAAGACGTTCGATGAAGAGCCAGACGCAGGCCTCGGCAACGGCGGCCTCGGCCGCCTTGCCGCCTGCTTCATCGACTCGATGGCAGCACACCGCCTGCCGGGCCACGGCTGCAGCATCCGCTACCAGTACGGCCTGTTCGAGCAGAAGATCATCGAGGGCAACCAGGTCGAGATCCCGGACAACTGGCTCAAGAACGGCTTTGCCTGGGAGTACCGCAAGCCGGATAAGGCCATCGATGTCAAGTTCAACGGCAATGCCTACATGAAGAAGATGCCGGACGGCAGTCTCAAGCTCGTCTACGAGAATCCGATGACGGTCATGGCTGTGCCGTACGACGTGCCGATCGTCGGTTATCACAACAACACGGTCAACACACTGCGCCTCTGGAATGCAGAGGTCAACCGCGACTTCTCCGACTACGGCCGCCTGACGCAGGAACAGATGCGCCAGAAGAACGAGTACCGCAACTTCGTCGAGAGCATCACGCGCTACCTCTATCCGGATGACAGCACCTACGATGGCCGTCGCCTGCGCCTTATACAGGAGTACTTCTTCGTCTCGGCCGGTGTCCAGAGCATCGTCCGTCACTACAAGAAGGTCGGCATGGACATCCATGACTTCGCCCAGAAGATCGCCATCCACATCAACGACACGCATCCGGCACTCTGCGTCGCCGAGCTCATGCGCATCCTCGTCGATGAGGAGGGTCTCGAGTGGAATGAGGCATGGGCCATCACGAAGAACACGATTGCCTACACGAACCACACGATCATGCCGGAGGCACTCGAGAAGTGGCCAATCGACATGTTCAAGCCGCTGCTGCCGCGCATCTACATGATCATCGACGAGATTAACCGCCGCTGGCTCATCGATGTGCGCGACCGCTATCCGAACAACGAGCAGAAAGTCCACGAGCTCTCCATCATCCAGGACGGCATGGTCCACATGGCCCGTCTGTCGATTGTCGGCTCGCACAGCGTCAACGGTGTCGCGAAGATCCACACGGACATCCTCAAGTCCACGACGCTGCACGACTTCTACGAGTACAACCCGCGCATGTTCAACAACAAGACGAACGGCATCACGCACCGCCGCTGGCTCATGGGCGCAAACCCGGAGCTCTCGGACCTCATCGATGCGACCATCGGCAGCCGCCGCTGGCACCGCCATCCGGAGCAGCTCGACCTGCTCAACGACTACGTCGAGGATAAGCCGTTTCTCGAGAAGCTCGGCGCCATCAAGCATCTGCGCAAGGAAGCACTCGCGAAGTACGTCAAAGAGCACAATGGCATCGATGTCGATCCGGACAGCATCTTCGACATCCAGGTCAAGCGCATCCATTCATACAAGCGCCAGCTCATGAACATCCTGCACATCATGTACCAGTACCACAAGCTCAAGACGGATCCGGACTTCGACATGTTGCCGACGACGTACTTCTTCGGCGGCAAGGCTGCACCGGGCTACTACATCGCGAAGGAGACGATCCGCCTGATCAATGCCGTCGCGGACAAGGTCAACAACGATGCGAGCATCAAGGGCAAGATCAAGGTCGTATTCATCGAGAACTTCGGCGTCTCCATCGGCGAGATCGTCTATCCGGCGGCCGATGTCAGTGAGCAGATCTCCACGGCTTCGAAGGAAGCTTCGGGCACGGGCAACATGAAGTTCATGATGAACGGCGCCATCACGCTCGGCACGCTCGACGGCGCGAACGTCGAGATCCGCGAAGCGGTCGGTGGCGACGCGAACTGTGTGATCTTCGGCCTCAAGGCAGAGGAAGTTCTCAACTACTATGCGACGGGCACGTATTCTGCCTGGGATGAGTACAATACGAATGAGAACGTGCGCCTCGTCGTCAACCAGCTGACGGACGGCACGTACGGCAATTTCCAGTCACTGTCGGACTACCTGATCCGCGCAAACGATGAGTTCTTCATCCTCAAGGATTTCAATGCCTATGCTGACGCGCATGTCGAGATCATGAAGCGCTACCAGAAGCGCTTCCAGTGGCTGAAGTCCTCGGCCATCAACATCGCGAACTCGGGCGTCTTCTCGTCCGACCGCACGATCGATGAGTACGCAAATGAAATCTGGCAGGTCAAGCCGGTCATGATCCCGTAAGCTGTGAATCGCAGGGGCTATGCCCCTGCCCGATTCCAAGGGGATACACAGAGGGGGATTATTGTGAAAACATCAGAATTAAGCGAGTTCGACCTCTATCTCTTCCATCAGGGGACGAATTATCATGCATATGAGATGCTCGGCGCTCATTTTGTCGAGAGCGACGGCAAGAAGGGCGTGCGCTTTGCTGTCTGGGCACCGCATGCGAAGTCCATCAGCGTCGTCGGTGACTTCAATGAGTGGGATACGCGCGTCAATCCGATGACGCGCGGCCGCGACGGCGAGATCTGGGAGGTATTCGTCCCAGGTATCGAGGAAGGCGCCATCTACAAGTATGCGATCGAGCCGCAGTGGGGAGGGCCGCGCATCATGAAGGCCGACCCGTACGGCTTCTATGCGGAGAAAAAGCCGAACACGGCATCGCGCGTCTACGACCTCTCGAAGTACGAGTGGAAGGACGGCGACTGGTTCGAGCAGAAGAAGAAGGAATCATCCTATGAGCGCCCGATGCTGACGTATGAAGTGCATGCAGGCTCCTGGCGCCGCACGAAGGATGGAGAGTACCTGTCCTATCGCGACCTCGCGGATCAGCTCATCGACTACGTCAAGAAGATGAACTACACGCACATCGAGTTCATGCCGCTCTGCGAGCATCCCTTCGATGGCTCGTGGGGCTACCAGATTACGGGTTATTACGCCGTGACGAGTCGCTTCGGCACACCGGACGACTTCCGCTATCTCGTGGACAAGGCGCATGAGAACGGCATCGCCGTCATCATGGACTGGGTCCCGGGCCACTTCTGCAAGGATGAGCAGGGCTTGCGCCACTTCGATGGCCAGACGCTCTACGAGTCCGACAACGAGCAGCTTGCCGAGAACTGGGAGTGGGGCACGACAAACTTCGACTACGGCCGCACGGAGGTCCAGAGCTTCCTGATCTCGAACGCGATGTTCTGGTTCGAGGAGTTCCACATCGACGGTCTGCGCATCGATGCAGTCGCGAATATGCTCTACCTCAACTATGGCCGCAAGGACGGCGAGTGGACGCCGAACAAGTACGGCGACACGGGCAACCTCGAGGCCATGGACTTCCTCAAGAAACTCAATGAGAGCATCTTCAAGTACCATCCGCAGGCCTTGATGATTGCCGAGGAATCGACGGCCTGGCCGCTGATCTCGAAGCCTGTCTACATGGGTGGCATGGGCTTCAACTACAAGTGGAACATGGGCTGGATGAACGACATGCTCAAGTACATGTCGCTCGACCCGATCTACCGCAAGTGGAACCACGACAAGGTCACGTTCTCCTTCATGTATGCGTTCAGCGAGAACTTCGTGCTGCCGCTCTCGCACGATGAGGTCGTGCACGGCAAGTGTTCGCTGATCAGCAAGATGCCTGGCGATTACTGGCAGAAGTTTGCCGGCCTGCGCACGTTCTTCGCGTACTGGATCGCACATCCAGGCAAGAAGCTGCTGTTCATGGGCGGCGAGTTCGGCCAGTTCATCGAGTGGAATTACGATGACAGCCTCGACTGGCATCTGCCGCAGCAGTATCCGATGCACAAGAAGATGCTCGAGTACAGCCGCGCGCTCAACAAGTTCTACTGCGACCACAAGGCGCTCTGGCAGGTCGACTTCGACTGGAATGGCTTCCAGTGGATCGACTGCAACGACAACGAGAACAGCGTCGTCTCCTTCATCCGCAAGGCGGAGGACCCGTCCGACTACATCGTCGCCGTCTGCAACTTCACGCCGGAGGTCCGCCACGATTACCGCATCGGCGTGCCGGAGAAGGGCAGTTACATCGAGGTGTTCAACTCGGATGATGAGACCTTCGGCGGCAGCGGTGTCAAGAATGAGGGCGAGATCAAGACGGAGGATGTCAAGTGGCATGACCGCGATCAGTCCATCCTCTTGACCATCCCGCCGATGGCGACCATCTACCTGCGCCACAAGGGACAAGTGGCATCTGGCCGGAATTCTTTTGACGAGGCTCCGGCGGAGCTCGAGGTCAGAGGCCATGAAGAGAAAAGTTCTGCCGACAAGGCAGAAGCCGCCGAAGCAATGCCGAAGAAGACGGTGAAGAGACGTACGGCTGCGAAGAAAGCAGAGCCTTCGGAAGGGGCTCCTGCGGACAAGCCGAAGCGCCGCGGCCGTCCTCGCATGACGGAGGAAGAGAAGGCTGCCGCCAAGGCCAAGAGAGAGGCCGAAAAGGCCGCCAAGGCCGCAGCAGAGGGCGAGGCTGCGCCGAAGAAGGCGCGACGCCGTCGCTCTACGGCCGCCAAGACGACACGCAAGACAACGGCCAAGAAGACCGCCAGCAAGACGGCAAAAGCCGCAGCCGGTGAATCCTGATCTTGTTCAGTTCCTGTTATCGATATTGCAATGTACACTATGAGGGGGATTCTGGAATGAAAGTTCTATATGTTGCTTCTGAGGCTGTGCCTTTTGCCAAGACGGGCGGCCTTGCCGATGTGGCTGGCTCGCTGCCGAAGGCTCTCAAGGCCGAGGGCGTCGATGTCCGCGTCATCATGCCGAAATTCGGCAAAATCCCGGAGAAGTTCCGCGATGCGATGGAGCATGTCTACGACGGGGAGATCCCTGTCGCCTGGCGTTCCAAGTTCGTCGGCCTCGACAGGCTCGAGCACGACGGCGTCACGTACTACTTTGTCGACAACGAAGAGTACTTCAAGCGCGAGGGCTTCTACGGCTATGACGATGATGCAGAGCGCTTCTCGTTCTTCTGCCGCGCCGTCCTGAACCTGCTGCCCGCCATGGACTTTTGGCCGGATGTCATCCATACGAATGACTGGCACTCTGGCCTCGTCAATGTTCTGCTGAAGATCGAGCACCAGGGCGATGAGCGTTACGAGAACATCCGCACGCTCTACACGATCCACAATCTCAAGTATCAGGGCGTCTTCCCGAAGAACGTCATGAGCGATGTACTCGGCCTCGATTGGAAGTACTTCAACAACGGCGACCTCGAGTTCTACGATGCCGTCAACTTCATGAAGGGTGGCCTGATTTACGCCGACTACATCTCGACGGTCAGCAAGACGTACGCCAAGGAGATCCAGTACGAGTACTTCGGCGAGCATCTCGACGGCCTGCTGCGCAGCCGCCAAGACACGCTCTTCGGCATTGTCAACGGCATTGACTATGATGTCTACAACCCGAGCAAGGACAAGAACCTCTACGAGGGCTACGATGTCACGACGCTCGACCGCAAGGCCGACAACAAGGTCCTCTTGCAGAAGGACCTCGGGCTGCCAATCAGCCGCCGCACGCCGATGGTCGCCATGGTCACGCGTCTCGTCGCTGCGAAGGGCCTCGACCTCGTCGTGCGCATGATGGACGAGATCCTGCAGCATGAGGATATCCAGTTCGTCCTGCTGGGAACGGGCGACAAGGCGTATGAGGATTGGTTCAAGGGCCTGGCTTGGCGCTTCCCAACGAAGGTTTCGGCCAATATCTACTTCTCGAACCAGCTCGCACAGCGCATTTACGCGGCCTCGGATATCTTCCTGATGCCGTCGAATTACGAACCGTGCGGCATCGGCCAGCTCATCGCGCTGCGCTACGGCTCTGTGCCGGTCGTGCGCGAGACGGGCGGTCTCAAGGACACGATCATCCCGTACGACAAGTACACGAAGCAGGGCAATGGCTTCCGCTTCGCCGACTACAATGCGCATGAGATGATGTATGCCCTCAAGCGCGCCCTGAGCGCCTACGAGAACTATGAGGAATGGAAGCAGATCGTGGAGAATGCCATGAATTCGGATTACAGCTGGAAGGAATCGGCTCGCGAATACAAGGCACTCTATGAGAAGCTGACTGGCTCGGAAGCATGAGAGAAAATAGAAAATAGAGCAAGTAAGTGAGAAGGAGGAGTTTTCATGCTGACACAGGATCAAGTCTGGCATGATTCTCAGGATATCAACTACCGATCGCCCGTCGGGGCGGCCGAAGCGGGATCAAAGGTCAGGATGGGGCTGCGCCTGCGCACGAAGGAGGGCATCCGGCAGGTCATCCTGCGCTGCTGGCAGGACCAGACAGGGGAGCATCTGATTCCCTTGGAGACGCAGGACGACCCGTTTCAGGAGGAGCATTTCTACAGCGGTTGGCTGCCGCTGCCAGAAAAGGGAGGCCTCGTCTGGTATTACTTCATCATCTCGATGGAGGACGGTACCTGGTACTACGGCAACAATCCAGAACATCTCGGCGGCATGGGCACGCTCTACGACCATGTGCCGCCATCGTTCCAGATCACGGTATTCAACAAGGGGGCCAAGACGCCGGACTGGTTCAAGCACGCTGTCATGTACCAGATCTTCCCGGACCGCTTCTCGCGCGACGGCAATGCCATCATCGAGAAGAGGGGCGCGGTCTTCCATGCCAGCTGGCAGGATGATCCGTGCTACTACAAGGACCCGGACACGAAGGAGATCGTCGCCTACGACTTCTTCGGCGGCAATCTCAAGGGCATCGAGAAGAAACTCGACTATCTCAAGGGCCTTGGCATCTCGGTCATCTACCTGAACCCGGTATTCGAGTCGGAGAGCAACCATCACTACGACACGGGCGACTACCACAAGATCGACCCAATCCTCGGCTCGAATGAAGACTTCCGCCATCTCGTCGATGTGGCAAAGGCCAAGGGCATCCGCATCATCATCGATGGCGTCTTCAGCCACACGGGCAGCAACAGCCGCTACTTCAACCGCGAGGGCCAGTACGACACGATAGGCGCCTTCCAGTCACCGGATTCCCCTTATTTTGAGTGGTATAACTTCCGCAATTTCCCTTACGAATACGAGAGCTGGTGGAATTTCTCCACGCTGCCTGACGTCAAGGAGACGACGCCCTCCTACATGGACTTCATCATCTACGACAAGGACAGCGTGCTGCACCACTGGATGAAGGAAGGCATTGCTGGCTGGCGCCTCGATGTCATCGACGAGCTGCCGGCGGCCTTCTCGCAGTCGTTCTTTGCAGAGCTCAAGAAGACAGATCCCGATGCCGTCATGATCGGCGAGGTCTGGGAGGATGCGTCGCACAAAGTCGCCTACGGCGTGCCGCGCGAATACCTCTGCGGGCAGGAGATGGATTCGGCGATGAACTACCCGTTCCGCCAGATCCTCTTTGACTTCCTGCTCGGCCGCACAGACGCGAAGATGAGCCTGCGCCGCTTCGAGAGCCTGCGCGAGAATTACCCGCGCGAGAACTTCTATGCGATGATGAACCTCATCGGCAGCCACGATGTGGAACGCGCCGTCACGGTGCTCGGTGAGGAGCCGTTCTACGACGGCATGCCGGCCATCGAGCAGTCGCGCGCGCACCTGTCGGACGACCAGTACAACCTCGGCATGGCGCGTCTCTTCATGGCGGCGCTCTGGCAGATGACATATCCGGGCGTGCCGTGCATCTACTACGGTGATGAGATCGCGATGCAGGGCTTCAAGGACCCGTACAACCGCCGCCCCTACAACTGGGCGAATGGCGACACGTACGTCAGGAGCCGCTATGAGCGCATGATCCGCGTGCGCAACGAGCACACGGCCCTGCAGACGGGCGAGCTGTTGCCGCTCTATGCGGAGGACGATGTCATGGCCTTCGCGCGCCTCGTGCGCGGCGGCCGCGATGTCTTTGGCGAGCCAGCGAAGGACGAGTGTTTCATCTCGCTCTTCAACAGGAGTCTCAAGGAGACGAAGACGGTCACGTTGCAGGTCGGCGACTTTGCGGACGGCGTCTTCGCCGATGCCTTCCACCCGGAGACGCGCTTCACAGTCGAGAACGGCCAGCTGACCGTCGATATCCTGCCGCTCAAGGGTTTCCTGCTGCAGAACATACCGCCAGAGCACCACTACAAGCATGAGGCCGGTGTCCTGCTGCATCCGACGTCGCTGCCGTCAAAGTACGGCGTCGGCGATTTCGGCAAAGAAGCTTACCGCTTCGTCGACTTCCTCGCTAAGGCGGGCCAGCACGTCTGGCAGATCCTTCCGCTCGGCCCGGTCGGTTACAGCTATTCGCCGTACCAGTCGCCTTCGGCGTTTGCGGGCAACCCGCTGCTCATCGACATCGATGCGCTCATCGAGAGGGGCTGGCTCAGCAAGCAGGAGGCCAAGGTCACCTATGCCGACTTCGATTCGTCGGCTGACTTCGAGCAGGCGCGCGTCTTCAAGAACAAGTGCCTGCGCAAGGCACTTGCAGCTTTCCAGCGCGATGCAACAGCACAGCCGGACTACGAAGCCTTCTGCCGCGAGGAGGCAGACTGGCTCGATGATTACGCGCTTTTTGAGGCAGCCAAGAAGGAATACGACAACAAGGGCTGGATGGACTGGCCGGAGAACGTCAAGAAACGGGAGCCGGCGGCAATCGCATCGCTGAAGAGCCGCCTGGAGGAAGACATCGCGCTGCAGAAGTTCATGCAGTACATCTTCCACCGCCAGTGGCAGCACCTGCACGATTACGCAAAGGAGAAGGGCATCCGCATCATGGGCGATATGCCGATTTTCCTCGCGCAGGACAGCGCCGATGTCTGGGCCAACCAGCAGCTCTTCGACCTCAATCCGGACGGCACGGCCCATACGGTCGCCGGTGTACCGCCCGATTACTTCAGCGCGACGGGGCAGCTCTGGGGCAACCCGCAGTATGACTGGCAGGCCATGAAGGCGGAGAATTATACGTGGTGGAAGAAGCGCTTCCACAAGCTCTACTCGATGGTGGACATCGTGCGCATCGATCACTTCCGCGGCTTTGAGTCGTACTGGGAAGTCGACGGCAAGGCGAAGAACGCCATCCAGGGGCGCTGGCTGCCGGGACCTGGCAAGCCGTTCTTCGACGAGGTGCGCCGCGCGCTCGGCAGCCTGCCCATTGTGGCAGAGGACCTCGGCATCATCACGCCGGAGGTCGAGAAGCTCCGCGATGACTGCGGCTTCCCGGGCATGAAGGTGCTCGAGTTCACGCTCTATCTCAACCACCAGCACCGCCTGAGCACCGTTGTGCCGGAGAACAGCATCGTCTATACGGGCACGCACGACAACAACACGATTGTCGGCTGGCTCAAGGACGAGATCTCACCGTCGCTGCGCAAGGCCATTGCCGATCTCGTGCGCGCCGATGTGCGCAAGCCGGAGGAGATTGCACGCCATCTCATCGGCTTTGCCTATGCGTCGAACGCGCGCCTCGCCGTCATCCCGATGCAGGACCTCCTGCAGCTCGACGGCAGTGCCCGCATGAACACACCGGGCACTTCGGACGGCAACTGGAAGTGGTGCATGCGCCCGGGCGACCTCGAGAAAGTTGATGCGGCGAAGCTCCATGCGCTTGCCGTCCGCACGGGCCGCGCCTGATCAATCGACTGGCCACTTCACTGTGGGAATGAGATGAATGACAGCTCTATCTTGAAAAAGATGGAGCTGTCATTTTTGTTTTTCATGTTTTTGTGGTATCCTAGTATCGTATTGTTTTTCAGCAATATGGATACCTGCAGGAATAGAGGTGTTTTTCATGATCGATATACCAGCGAACTGGATGGAGAAGATCCAGAACGTCGATTGGTCGAAAGTCCGGGAATCCGTCAAGGATTATGGCCCGGCCATCAAGGTGCTGCAGCAGACCTGGTCGAAAGAATCCCTGCTCGAGATCAGCCAGGGCAAGCTCTTCGTGCCGGATTCGGTCATCAATGAAGCCATTGCTAAGAAGATCCCGGAGGGCGGCTCCGTCACAGGCGTGACAATCAAGTCGCATGCGAACGGACGCCTCGACATCCGGGCGGAGACGAAGAGAGTCGGCCCCGTCGAGCTGTCGGGCGAGATCCAGGAGTTCGTCCACGAGGGCGACAAGTCGTACATGAAGTACCGCGTGCGCAGCCGCAACATCCCGGAGCACGGCTTGATGTCGTGGATTTTCTCACGCGTCTCGCTTGCCATGGCAGAACGCATGGTGGGCCATGTGGAGCTTTCCGATGACCTGCCGATATCCATCCGCCACAATACGGTCACCGTTGACTACAGCAAGGTGCTCGCCGAGTCGGACTTCGGCAAGACAGAGTACCAGGCCCACAAGCTCATGGACATGCTGGAAATCGAGGGCGCCAAGCCGAAAGACGGCGGCATCGAGTTCGACACGAAGCTCAATGTCCCCGACGATGTCAAGAAGGCGCTGGTGGCCGTGCTGGCCGACCAGCTGGAATAAAAAAGATGGAATGAGATAAGAGGGGAGCGATTCTTTGAGAAAGCAGATTGTAGCACTCGCAGCAGTGTTCTGTACACTCGCCGTGACGCTCACTGGCATGCCAGAGGCCGCGGCGCACCACAAGAATGAACAGAAAGTAGAGAAGATCCTCTACATCCCGCACGACAACCGCCCAATCTCGGACAAGCAGACGGCGGAAGTCATCAGCAAGCTCGGCTATGAAGTCGTCGTGCCGCCCGACAACATGCTTGGCAGCCGCACGGATCTCGGTCACCCCGATGAGCTCTGGGATTGGCTCAAGCAGAACGCGCAGGATGCCGATGCTGCCGTCATCTCGTCGGACTCGATGCTCTACGGCAGCCTCGTCGGCTCGCGCAAGCACGAGTACAGCAAGAAAGAGGTACTCGAGCGCGCCGACCGCTTCCAGTCGTTCCGCAAGGAGCACCCGAAGATGGAACTCTACGTCTTCGGTTCGATCATGCGCACGCCGCGCTCTGGTGAGGCGTCGGGCCATGAGGAGCCGGGCTACTACCGCAACTACGGCGCGGATATCTTCCGCTACACCGTCCTCAAGGACAAGGAGGAGATGGAGGGCCTGACGCGCCGCGAGAAGAAGGAGTACGACTTCCTGCAGCGCCTGATTCCAAAGGCATCGCTCGCGGACTGGATGGGCCGCCGCGAGAAGAACTTTGCGGCCAACGAGAAGATGATCGACCTGACGCGCAAGAATGCCTTCAACTACTTCGTGCTGGGTCGCGACGACAATGCGCCGTATTCGCAGACGCACCTCGAGAGCCGCCACCTCGCCGCAGCGGGCCAGGACCTCGGCAAGACGCGCTTCCAGGCCATGGCGGGCATCGATGAGATCGGCATGTTGTTGCTCACGCGTGCCGTCAATGACATGCGCCGCGATGTGCCGTTCGTCTACGTCCGCTACAACTGGGGCAAGGGCGAGTTCACGGTCCCGTCGTACTCCGATGAGAAGATCGGCGATTCAATCGCGGCGGCCATCACGGCTGCTGGCGGCATGCAGGTCAAGTCTCCTGAGAAGGCTGACCTCGTGCTGACGGTCAACACGAATCCGAACGGCAAGACGTACGAGGCCAATGACCGCGCCAATGACGGCACGCCGCGCGAGGGCACGAAGTACTTCGCCGACATCGTCAGCGACTACGTCGGCAAGGGATATCCTGTCGCTATTGCCGATATCGCCTATGCGAACGGCTCAGACAATGCTCTGATGGACGAGCTGCGCGACCGCGGCCTGCTCTTCAAGCTGCGCGCCTATGCGGGCTGGAACACGCCGACGAACAGCACAGGCTTCGTCATCGGCGAGGGCATGATGGCCGAGCACATGAAGGATGAGGCCGTCGATGACCTGTTGCTCACGCGCTACCTCGACGATTGGGCCTATCAGGCCAACGTGCGCAATACGATTGCCCGTCAGCTGACCTGGCTGCGCGGCGATGGCGTCTACGGCAGCCTCGACTCGAAGATGGGGGCCGTGGCGACGCGCTCCGAGCGCATGCTCACGCGCTTCGTCGAGGAAAATCTGCCGCCGATCGACTCGCTCGCTTACATCGAAGTGCGTTTCCCGTGGAACCGCATGTTCGAGTCCGACATCATCCACACGGCGGATGAGCCGGTCGACATCTCCTACTTCCCCAAGAAGTGAGAGATGCGACGCGGAGCTATGAGATAAAAGAAAGACCTGCCGGGAGCTTTGCTTCCAGCAGGTCTTTTTTTGTGCCATTCAAGAGCGGCGCTTTGCGGCCGTGACGATCTCGGGGCCGAGCGCCTGGCAGCGCTCGACGTCGCTGTCCGCGACATCTGCGTCGGTGTAGATGGCGCGGATGTTCTCGTAGGGGAAAATCAGCTCGGACGCATCGCAGTGGAATTTCACAGACTCCGTCAGCACGATGATGCCGCGGGCCTGGGCGGCCATGGCCTGCGCCGCTTCGATGCGCAGGTGGTCGCTGCTCTTGACGCCGCGCTCGTCCATGCCGTCGATGCCGAGGAAGAACTTGTCCACCTTGAAGTTGCGGGCGCAGAGGCCGACAAGCGGGCCGACCATGACCTGCGCTTCATTCTGGTAGCTGCCGCCGAGCAGGATGATGCGGGCCGAGCGCATCTTGCGCACGAAGCTCGCGATGAAGGCGGAATTCGTGATGATGGTGATGTGGCAGTCGCGCGCACAGAGTTCCTCGGCGAGCAGCGTGCAACAGCTGCCTGACTCGATCATGACCGTCTCGCCAGGCTGGACGCAGCACGCTGCCCGCTCGGCGATGCGGCGCTTGTTCTCGTAGTGGAAGGAGAGATGATGGCCGATGTCGTCGCTCGCCACCATGCAGGCAAAGCCGTGCTCGCGCTTCAGGAGGCCCTGATGGGCGAGCATGTTGAGATCCTTGCGTATCGTGACCTCGGATACACCGAGCTTTGCGGAGAGTTCCGTAACGGCCAGGCGCCCGTTCTGGCAGATGAGATCGAGGAGTTTCATATGACGGGGGTGCATCAGATTCGTTCCTTTCGTCAATATTTGTCAACAACACAAAACTCCCCCTGCCGCAGGCAAGGGGAGCTCTTTCAGGCAATGCAATCAGGCGTTCTCTTTGCGGAATTTCTCCATGAAATCCGCAAGGGCGACAGCGCCTTCGTACGGCATCGCGTTGTAGATCGAAGCGCGCATGCCGCCGACGCTGCGGTGACCCTTGACACCGCTGAGCTGATGCGTGAGCGCCTCGGCGATGAACTTCTTCTCGAGTTCCTCACTCGGCAGGCGGAAGGTGACGTTCATGAAGGAACGGCTATCCTTGTCAGCATGACCGCGGTAGAAGCCGTTGGAGCTATCGATGGCATCGTAGACGACCTTGGCCTTGCGCTCGTTGCGGCGTGCCATTTCCTCGAGGCCGCCCTGCGATTTGATCCAGGCAGCGACCTTGCCGACCATGTAGATGCAGAAGGCTGGGGGCGTGTTGTAAAGCGAATCCTTCTTGTAGAACGTGCTGTAGCGGAACATCGTCGGCAGGGACTCAGGGCTGTTTTCGAGCAGGCTCTTCTTGGCGACGACGAGTACGACACCGGCCGGGCCGAGGTTCTTCTGGACACCGGCGTAGATGAAGTCGAACTTGTGGAAGTCAATCGGGCGCGAGAGCATGTCGGAGGACATGTCGGCGAAGAGCGGCACGCCGTTCGTTTCCGGGATGTAGTGGTACTCTGTGCCGTAGATCGTGTTGTTGTAGCAGACATGGACGTAGGCAGCGTTCGGGTCAATCTTGAGCTCAGGCTGCTGCGGCACATGGTGGTAGCCCGTCTCTTTGCTCGAGGCGACGATTTCGCCGACTCCGAGATGCTCGGCCTCTTTGTAGGCTTTTTCGGCGAAGCTGCCGGAGAGCACATAGCTACCCGGATGCTCTTTCGTTGCGAAGTTCAGCGGGATCATCGCGAACTGCTGGCTGGCGCCGCCCTGGCAGAAGAGCACTTCGTAGTCATCGCCGAGCCCCATGAGCTCCTTGATGTCCTGCTTTGCCTTCTCGTGGACAGCGGCGTACTGCGGTGCGCGGTGGCTGATCTCCAGGATGGACATCCCGCTGTTGTTGAAGTTCAGGAACTCTGCCTGTGCTTCCTTGAGTACCTCGAGCGGCAGCGTTGCCGGACCAGGATTGAAATTGTAGACGCGACCTGCTTCCATGAAAAAAACCTCCCAAAACGTATAGAATCTTGGTATTCCTTGATATCCCTTGCGGGTGATTCGCTGCTTTCCAGCTTTTGAAGCGCCTGATTCCTCATATTGTCCATTCATTGTGGACAAGCGGCGTTTTTTATATTCTAGCGCGAAAAAAACAGAAAAGCAAGCAGAAAAATAAAAACTGTTTTTTCGGAGCAGACACTTGACGGCTGAAAATGGATGGCCTATAATACACTTATGCACGAAAAATGCACAATACGAAAAGGCGAAGATGGGGAAGCCGAGATGAAGACCCTTATAGAGAGCTGGCGGCAGGTGCGAGCCAGCAGGGAACATCGAGGTTCCGCCCCGGAGCAGCTGATGAAAGTCAGACGGGCATGCCCGTTACAGCATCGAGAGAGAGGCTTTGCCTCACTTGGGTGGCACCACGGAATCGAGCGTTTCGTCCCAAATCGGGACGGGCGCTTTTTTTGTTGATGGACAAGGAGAGAAGAATCATGAAGGTATTAGCAGCAGATGGTATTTCGCCGAAAGGCATTGAGCTCTTGCAGAAGGACTTCGAGGTTGTCGTCAAGGATAAGCTTCCGGCAGAGGAACTGCTCGAGATCATCCCGGACTTCGATGCGCTGATCGTGCGCTCGGCCTCGAAGGTCACGGCAGAGGTCATCGCGCGCGCCGAGAAGCTCAAGATCATCGGCCGCGCCGGTGTCGGCGTCGACAACATCGATATCCCGGCTGCGACGGCCAAGGGCATCATCGTCATCAACTCCCCGGGCGGCAACACGATCGCGGCAACGGAGCACACGATGGCCATGATGCTCGCGATGTCGCGCAACATCCCAATCGCGAATGAGACGATGCACAAGGGCGAGTGGAACCGCAAGAAGTACGTCGGCGTCGAGCTGCGCGGCAAGACGCTCGGTGTCATCGGCATGGGCCGCATCGGCTCGGGCGTGGCCAAGCGCGCGATGGCTTTCGACATGAATGTGCTCGCCTACGATCCGTATATTAATGAAGAGCGCGCGAAGGCGCTCGGAGTCAAGATTGCGACGTTTGATGAGGTCATCGAGAACTCCGATTTCATCACGGTCCACATGCCGCTGACAAAGGATACGAAGGGCATGATCGCGATGGAGCAGATGAAGAAGATGAAGCCGGGTGTCCGCCTCGTCAACTGCGCGCGCGGCGGCATCATCGACGAGGCAGACCTCGCCGAGGCGCTCAAGCAGGGCATTGTCGCAGCAGCTGCCATCGATGTCTACACGAGCGAGCCGCCTGCCGAGAAGGGCAATCCTTTGCTCGAGGCACCGAACATCGTGCTGACGCCGCATCTCGGTGCTTCGACGGTCGAGGCGCAGATCGGTGTATCGGTCGATGTCGCCAAGGGCATCATCGCGGCGCTGCACGGTGAACCCGTCGCGACGGCCGTCAACATGGCGCCTGTCTCCCCGCAGGTCATGCGCGTCATCGCGCCGTACCTCACGCTGGCCGAGCGCCTCGGCGGCACGGTCGTCGGCCTCGCCGACGGTCCAATCGAGTCGGTTGAAGTCACCTACAACGGCGAGATCACGGAGGTCAACACGGGTCTCCTGACGACGGCCGTCATCAAGGGGCTCCTCAATCCTGTCATGGAGAACGAGGTCAACTACGTCAATGCACCGGGCCTCGCCAAAGAGCGCGGCATCAAGGTGTCGGAACGCAAGGACCGCGCATCTGAGGACTTCGCCAACCTCATCACGGTCGACGTCGTCGCCGGCGGCCAGAAGCTCTCCGTACAGGGCACGCTGTTCGGCACGCAGGGCCGCATCGTCCGCATCAATGACTTCCGCGTCGATGTCGATCCGCATGCGCGCATCCTGATCTGCCCGCACATCAATCGCCCAGGCGTCATCGGCACGGTTGGCACGCTGCTCGGCGGCAATGGCGTCAACATCTCGGCCATGCAGGTCGGCACGACGGAAGAAGAGGGCAAGAACCTCATGGTCCTGACGGTCGACAATGACATCCCGGCCGCTCTCTTAGAGACGGTCAAGGCGCTCGACGGCATCTTCGATGCCAAGCTCGTCAACTTCTATGAGATCTGAGCTTGCGCCCTATATATAGGAAGACAAGGAAAGCCTGTTGCATCTGCAACAGGCTTTTTTATTTCGTGATGATTCTTGTCTCTACGTTATCTCAGTGGAGCTCCAGCTCTGTCTCGCCGCGGATCTTGCCGGGCAGGAAGAGGGAGAGGATGAGGGCAGCAAGGACGGGCAGGAGCCAGGCGAGGCTGCTCTCGTGGAGCGGCAGGCTCTTTATGACAGCACCGGCCCAGTCAATCCCTGCGAATTGGTGCAGGATGTCAAGGGCTGAGATCAGGGCGGCCACAGCGACCGTCAGGCGCATGCCGAAGCGGGAGAGCGCGGCGAATTTGTTGAGGATCGTCATCAGGACGATCGTGATAGCGATCGGGTAGATGAAGAGCAGGATGGGCAGTGAGACTTTGATGATCTGGTTGAGCCCGAGATTGGCGAGCAGCAGGCTGACGAGGCTGACGAGCGTCGCGTATCGCTGGTACGACATGATGGGGAACTCCTCATAGAAGAACGTCGAGACGGCGGCAATGAGGCCGACTGTCGTCGTGAAACAGGTCAGCGTGACCATGACGGCGAGGAAGTACATGCCAGCCGGTCCGAAGAGCTGGAGCGAGGACTGGGAGAGCACGTAGGCGCCGAGGTTGATGTGCGAGTCGCCGTAGACTTCTGGCGGGATTGGGAAGTGATTGCCGAGCAGCGCCAGCCCGAGGTAGAGCGAACCCATGAGGACGGCGACGGCGAGGCCGGCCATCCATACACTCGTGTAGTGCTCGCGTTCGGAGCGGAAGTGGATGCGGCGCATCTCGTTGAGCGCGAGGATGCAGAAGGCGAACGAAGCGAGCGTGTCCATCGTGTTGTATCCCTCGATGAAACCTGTGCCGAAGGCCGAGGCGCTGTACTTGCCGAGAGGTGCGGGGAGGCTCGTCGAGGTGTAGGCAAAGAGGCCTGTGATCATCAGGACGACGATGAGCACGGCGAACATCGGCGTCAGGACCTTGCCGAGGCGTGCGAGCAGCTTCGTCGGCGTGATGGCCAGCCACCAGGCGAAGGCGAAGTAGAGGATGGTGAAGATGGCGAGCGGCAGGGCGCCGTCACCCGTGATCGGCAGGACGCCGATGGAGAACGATGTGGCCGCCGTGCGCGGGATGGCCATGAGCGGGCCAATCGAGAGATAGATGAGGGAGAGCAGCAGCAATGAGAACAGCGGTGAGATCTTGCGGTTCATCTCGGCGCGGAAGCCGCCGGGGTTGAACGTGCCGATGATCAGCGCGATGACCGGCATGCCGATGCCAGAGAGCAGGAAGCCGAGGATTGCAGGTGCGAACATGCCGCCTGACATGAAGCCGAGCGATGGCGGGAAAATCAGATTGCCAGCGCCGAAGAACATGCCGAAGAGCAAGAGTCCAATCTGCAGGCCGTGCTTGAACATAGGAAAGACTCCTTTCGTATTGATGGGATGCGTATATGTGTTTGCCATGGGCATGACTCATCCATTCTAAGTGCTTTTCTCAGAAATGTCAATTCTGCATGGACAAATTTATTTTTTTCTGCCTCTATCCACTCTGATTTCCCCAAAAATGTACACAGCAATATCCTGTATCATGTATACAGATATAAAATAATCACGCTATTAAAGAAACATATCTAAAGTATACATGCATACAATTTGCAATACATGTAAACCTGCGCTATAATAAATCCACGGATGGAGGAATGACGTATGTATATGAAAGATATGCTTGTAATGAGAATAAAGTTGATTGCACTGAGTCAGATTCGCAATATTGAAGATTCTGTAAAACGGAATCCGATGGCGTATCGAAAAGACACAATGGAATACTGTGAGGCGATGTACGATATCATTGCGAGCATGTCGAAAGAGCGCCTGACGCGCATCGTCGTTCCGATTTACGAGAACTACGAGGAGATGGGCATGGCCGATGACTGCTATGTGGCCGATTCACTCATGATGATCGTCCTCGCACTCTATCAGAACGAGATCGGGGAAGAGACGATCTACGACATCGGCTGGACGAGCTACCTCGAAGATTACTTCCGCGTGCGCGCTGCCATTGCCTGAGTCATGGCGCGGCCGCCATCCTTTGCCATCATTTTGATTCCGAAAACTCCTGCTGAGGCAGGAGTTTTTTTCGTTGAGGGCGAATGTTCTTAACAGGGATACACTCGTCTGCAATCCAATTGCCAGAGTCAAAGGAGGCGATTATCTTGCCGATGTACCGGAAATCGATGCTGATCCTGCTGCTGATCGTCCTGGCAGTGGCCGGGGGCACCTACTATGGCTGCTACATGCAGGAGAAGGAGAGCATCCAGCTCGATGCAGCCTCGCAGGCCGTCAGTCAGGAAGACCGCGCGGAGATCACGGTGTATGTGACGGGGGCCATCAACAAGCCCGGCGTCGTGACCGTCAGGGAGGGCGCGCGCATGGCGGATGCGGTCAAGGCCTGCGGCGGACTGCTGCCGACAGCTGACGGCGAGAAGGTCAACATGGCGCAGGTGCTCAAGGACGGACAGCAGGTCCGCGTGCCGGAGAAGCAGGCGGGGAGCTCTGCTTTGCCGGCAAATACCGGCAAGGCATCATCTGCAGTCAAGACGAAGGCGGACGGCCCCATCAATATCAACACGGCCAGCGCGGAGGAGCTCGATGCGCTGCCTGGCATCGGCCCCGCCATGGCCAAGCGCATCATCGAGTACCGCGAGACGGAGGGAGCTTTCACCGCAATCGAGGACATCAAGAAAGTCAAGGGCATCGGTGAGGCGAAATTCGAGAAGATGAAGGACAAGATCTGCCTTTAATATCGGGAGGGTATCATGAAGACAGGACAGTATCCCGTACTCTTCCTCGCCGCTGTGCTGCTCGTGCTGGCACTTGGCATTGAGCTGTCGCTTGCACAGTCGTTCTCCATCCGCTGGGGAGGGGCTGCTCTGGCTGCCTTGCTGCTTGCATCTTTGCTCCTGCTATGGCGCGGGAACCGTCTCTGCGCCATCATGGTGCTGCTGCTCTTCTTCGCACTCGGCATCGTCCGGCTGCAGGCGGCGCTCTTTCTGCCGCCGGCGGACATCTCGTATTTCGCGGGGGCGGGCGCAGAGGTCAAGGTCAGCGGCACGATCGACGATGAGCCGCGCTGGACGCAGGCGGTGCTGCCGGATGGCAGCCGCATCTACAAGGTCCGCTATCTCGTGGCGGTGGAGCAGGTCAGGCGCCCGGGCGGCGACTGGCAGAAGGCCGCAGGGAAGTGCTATCTCTACGCGAGGGCGCCCGTCATGCCGGATAAGGTCGCTCGCATCGGCGATGCTGTGACGGCCTCGGGCAGGGTGCGCCTGCCGCGCGGCTACCAGAATCCCGGCCAGCTTGACACAGCTCTCCTGCTGCGCTCCGACGGCATCACGGCGAGCGTCGTGGCGGGCAAGGGCGGCGCGAAGACCGAGGCACGCGAAGGCCATGCATTCCGGCGCTTCATTGCCGGGATCCGCGAACATTACAGGACGGGCATGGAGCGCGCTATGCCGAAGGAAGATGCCGCGGCCGTCTTTGCCATGCTGTTCGGCGGCTATCAAGGGCTCTCTGAGGACCTCGTCGCGGACTTCCAGGCGACGGGAATCGTGCACATCCTCTCGGTGTCGGGCTCGCACATCAGCCTCATTGCGGCTGTCATGGCCTGGCTGGCCGCGGCGCTGCGCCTGCCGCGCGCCGTCTCTGCTGCGCTCGTGCTCTCCTGCATTGCCCTCTACAGCATCCTGGCGGGCTGCGTGCCGCCTGTCATCCGCTCGGGCATCATGGGCGGACTGGCCTTCCTGGCCCTGGCGCTCGGGCGCGAGCGCGAATCGCGCTGTGTCCTGCTGCTGACGGGCATTTTCATGCTGCTCTGGAACCCGCTGCTGCTCTTCCACATCAGCTTCGAGCTGTCATATCTGGCGACGGCCGGGCTCTTGTTCCTCGCGCCTGTTTTCCGGGCATGGCTACGTGCGAGGGGTATGCCAGATGTCCTAGCGATGGGCATCGCCATCACGCTTTCAGCGCAGCTCGCGACGCTTCCTGTGCTCGCCTGGTACTTCGGGCAGGTGTCGCTTTCGGCACTGCTCGCCAATCTGCTCGTCGTGCCCATCCTGGAGCTTATCATCATCCTCGGGCTCTTTGCGGGGCTCGTGGCCTTCCTGCTGCCGCTTCTCGGCCATGTCGTCTTCGCTTCGACGAGTTTGCTGCTGGGATTGGCGGCGGAGCTCGCACACGTACTCGCGAGTCTCCCAGGCGGCATCTTCTACCTCTCGGCGATGGGCTGGCCTGCCGTCGTGCTCTACTACTTCGCGTTGGGCACTCTGCTGCTGACAGAAGAGCAGCGGGAATGGCTGCGGACCCGCCTTGTGCCCTGGCGACGGCCGGCGTTCGCGCTGTTTCTCGCGTTGGCGGCTGCTGTCGCAGTCTACCGTGCAGTCACGCCGGAGCGCCTCGCGGTCCACTTCCTCGATGTGGGACAGGGCGATGCGGCGCTCGTCGTGACGCCGAGGGGGCGGGCTCTGCTCATTGATACGGGCGGCACGCGCGATGGCAGCTTCGATATCGGCGCGCGCGTCGATGTGCCGTATCTCCTGCATCACGGCATCCGGGAGGTCGAGGCTGTCTTCCTGACGCACGCGCACGAGGACCACGCACAGGGCTGCGGTGCCATCCTGCAGAAGATGCCGGTCGGCCATGTATACACGGCGGGCGAGGGCACGGCCGCCTATGCGCACAGCATGGGGATAGGCGATGCCGACCCTTTGCTGCAGAAGTTCAGCCGGGCACAGGAGGGCGATGCTTTGACCGTAGACGGCGTCAAGGTGGAGGTGCTGTTTGCCCCGCCTGCGCCGGAGGGCGGCGGCACGGGCAATGAAGTCTCGAACGTCTACCGCGTTTCCTACGGCAGGGCGCAGTTCCTCTTCACGGGCGACCTCGTCAAGGAACAGGAGGCAAAGCTATTGGAGACGGGCAAAGACGTGCGGGCAGCGGTCCTCAAGGCCGTCCACCACGGTTCCGCGACATCGAGCTCGCTGGCATTCCTTCAGGCTGTCAAGCCGCGCTACGGTGTCTTCTGTGTGGGCTTCGAGAATTCCTTTGGCCACCCGAAGGAAGAGGTCCTGCGCCGCTATGAGCAGCAGGGCATCGAGATCCTGCGCACGGACCAGGCAGGGGCCATCGTCTTTGAGACGGACGGAGAGAAGATGTGGGTGAGGACGCATGTCAAGCAGTCGTGACGTATTGGCAGATCTTGAGGTGATCGTATGGAATTTGCAGAACTGAATCCGGCGCAGCGCGAGGCGGTGGAGAACCTGTCGGACAACATCCTCTTGCTCGCGCCCGCTGGTACGGGCAAGACGAATACGCTGGCCTGCCGCATCGCCAACATACTGGCGGCAGAGCGGGCCGAGCCGGAGGAGATTCTCTGCCTGACTTTCACAAACAAGGCGTGCCGTGAGATGAAGGAGCGCATCGTCCTGCGCGCCGGCGAGGCCGGGCGGCGCGTGCTCGTCCGGACGTTCCATGGCTTCTGCTACGACGTCATCAAGACGGAGGCCAAGCGCCACTCGGATCTCTTCGCGGACTTCACGATCTTCGATGAGGCGGACTGCCTCGCCATCATCCGAGATCTCCTGTCCGAGGATTGGCCCGTGCGCTCCGTCCAATCCTTGATTGCTCTCTTGAAGGAAGCGCGGACGGCGTACGGCCTCCAGACGGATGATGCTGAGGCCGACTACAAGGCTGCCCTGCAGAGATTATTGGCAGAAGACCCCGCTGCTGTCCGGAAGCTCGCCGTCACAGAGCACTACCAGTTCTACCGCCAGCTCTTCGAAGCGTGGCAGGCCTGGGGCCCGACAATCGCGGCGCGTTACGATGCGCGCCTCCACGATGTGCACGGCCTCGACTTCACGGATCTCATCGTGCAGGCCGAAGCGCTCTTTGCTCAGGCGGATATCGCCATCAAGTGGGCGCGCCGCTTCCTCTACATCAACATCGACGAGGTGCAGGACACGAGCGAGCTCGAGTACCGCATCCTCTCGCGCATCTTCGGCAGCAGCCGCCTGCTGCTCTGCGGCGATTACTTCCAGACCATCTACGAGTGGCGCGGCTCGCATCCCGAGGTCGTCCTGCGCGCCTATCAGCGCGACTGGCATCCGCGCCGCATCGTGCTGACGGAGAACTACCGCTCGACGCAGGTCCTCTTGAGCGCGTCCTTCGCGTGGCTGAAGAACCGCTTCCCCGAGCGCGTCTCGGCGCTCTACCCCGAGGGCATCCATGCGGTCAGCGCTGAGCACGGCCTGCCCATCGTGCTGAAGGGCGCGATGAGCTTCGCGGAGGAAGCACAGTGGATCTACTACAAGATCCAACAGCTGCCGGTGGAGGATTACGGGCGCGTCTGCATCCTGACGCGCAGCAACCGCTACAATAAAGACCTGTCGCTCTACTTCCGCAACCTTGGCTGCCATCTGGCGGAGGGCGAGCGCCTGCCCTTCATGCTACTCGATGAGCTCAAGTTCTTCCGGCGGCAGGAGGTCAAGGACGCGCTGGCCTTCCTGCGGCTCGTCGTCAACCCGCACGATGCGGCGAGCTTCGTGCGCATTCTCAACCGCTTCGGCAGGGGCATCGGCCCGGGCACAATACGCAAGATCTCGCACGAGTCGTATCGCCGGGCTGGCATCCGCATCACGGATTACCTCGACGAGGATGCGCGGCGCACGGGCGACCCGTTCGCAGTGCTTGTAGAGGCGTTCGAGGCGGAGGATATCGTCGTCTTCGACGTCGAGGCGACGGGTGTCGACCCGACGCGCGATGAGATCATCCAGATTGCCGGCCTGCGTCTCGGCCGGGACGGGAAGGCAAAGGCTGAGTTCAAGCGCCTCTTGAAGGCACGCCGCTCTGTTGGAGACAGCTACAAGGTGCACAAGATCAGCGACGCATTACTGCAGCAGGAAGGCCAGGAGCCGGAGGAAGTCCTGCGCGAGTTCTGCGCCTTTGCCGCGGGCAGCGTCATCGTCGGCCACAACGTCACGTATGACCTCAGCATCCTCGGCAGCGAGCTCGCGCGGCTCGGCCTGCCGCCACTCGCGTACCGGCGTTACTACGACACGCTCGACATCTTTCGCCGCTTCTACCCGAACCTGCCGAACCACAAGCTCGAGTACCTCGGCGAATTCTGTCATGTCTCGCACCGCTCTACACACGATGCAATGGACGATGTCTGCGCGACGGCCGAGATCCTCGTCTACGCCATCGAGAAGGATATACGCCCGCATGCCAGAGAGCGCAAGGAATTCATGGAGAAGTGGCAGGATGTATTCAACGAGCTCGCGGGACACATCAGCTCCATCCGGCGCGAGGCCGTGAGGATGCGCCCCTGGCAGCTGCTCGCCAAGATCGTCGTGGACATCGGCATCGATGATTACTACCGCAGGCGCGGGGAGGCGCAGCGTATCGAGAACCTTCGCGACCTCTTCCGGCAGGCGCGCGCGATGGACGACAGCGAGGCGCGCCCATTCGACGCCTTGATGCGCTTCCTCAACTACGTGACACTCTCCAACACGAACCTCGACGCCATGACGAAGCGGCAGCAGATCCCCATCGTCACCGTGCATCAGGCAAAGGGCGCGGAGTTCGACTACGTCTTCGTCGCGGGCCTGCAGGAGGGGACGTTCCCGGGACTCCAGGCAGAGAAGAACGACAGCCTCGATGAGGAAGCGCGCCTCTTCTACGTCGCCATCACGCGTCCGAAGCGCCAGCTCTTCCTGTCCTGGTGCCAGACGCAATACGGCCACTACACGCACATGAGCCGTTTCCTGCTCGACCTGCCGCGCGAGTTCGTGCAGAATGAGTGAGATGTTGGAATTATACTTCTTTTTGAAATACTATATACATTGCCGCGCTCGTATAGTATAATTTTTTTAGATGGCTATGACTGTAACGTTGTAAGCCTGAATGGGGATTTTCGATTTGGAAAGGAAGGGTTAGTTTTGGCTGATATGAAACAGTATGTTGAGGATGTGCTCGCGAGCATCGAGCAGAAGGATCCAGAGCAGAAGATATTCCACGACACGGTATCCGAGGTATTCTCGAGTATTGTCCCAGTCCTGGAAGTGCATCCGGAGTACAGGGAGAACAAGATCCTGGAGCGCATGGTCGAGCCAGAGCGCACCGTCTCCTTCCGCGTGGTCTGGCAGGACGACAAGGGCGAGGTCCAGGTCAACCGCGGCTACCGCGTCCAGATGTCGAGCGCGATGGGCCCCTACAAGGGCGGCCTGCGCTTCCATCCGAGCGTCACGCTCGATGTCCTGAAGTTCCTGGCCTTCGAGCAGGTCTACAAGAATGCCCTGACGGGACTGCCAATCGGCGGCGCCAAGGGTGGCTCGGACTTTGACCCGCACGGGCGCAGCGACAATGAGGTCATGCACTTCTGCCAGAGTTTCATGACGGAGCTCTGCCGCCACATTGGCCCGAATGTCGACGTGCCGGCCGGGGACATCGGCGTCGGCGGCCGCGAGATCGGCTATCTCTTCGGCCAGTACAAGCGCATCCGCGACAGCTACGACGCCGGCGTGCTGACGGGCAAGCGCGTCGATTATTGGGGTTCTCTTGCGCGCACGGAAGCGACGGGCTACGGCCTGCTGTACTTCGTCAAGAATATGCTCGATGCCAAGGGCATTGACCTTGCAGGCAAGACGATTGTCGTCTCGGGCTCGGGCAATGTCGCGACGTATGCCATCGAGAAGGCGCAGGAGTACGGCGCGAAGGTCGTCACTTGCTCCGACTCGAACGGCTACATCTACGACCCGGAAGGCATCGACCTCGCCGCTGTCAAGGAGATCAAGCAGATGCGCCGCGGCCGCATCAAGGAGTACGTCGAGACGCATCCGCAGGCTGAGTACCACGAGGGCTGCCGCGGTGTCTGGATGGTCAAGTGCGACATCGCGCTGCCGTGCGCGACGCAAGGTGAGATCGACCTCGCGAGCGCCAAGGCGCTCGTCGCCAACGGTGTTACAGCTGTCGGCGAGGGCGCGAACATGCCGTCCTCGCTCGAAGCCATCGCGTATTTCCAGAAGAACAAGGTGCTGTTTGCACCGGCCAAGGCAGCAAATGCCGGCGGCGTGGCCGTGTCGGCTCTCGAGATGGCGCAGAACTCGGAGCGCCTGCAGTGGACCTTCGAGGAAGTCGACGGCCGCCTCAAGGCCATCATGAAGAACATCTACGAGAATGCCCGCAGGAATGCCGAGAAGTACGCAGATCCCGACGACCTCGTCGCCGGTGCGAACATCACGGCCTTCGTGCGCGTCGCTGATGTCATGCTCGCACAGGGCCTTGTCTGACTGCGAGCCTTTCCGATAAGACGGATATAAAAACGCCGCTTCATCTTTTGGTGGAGCGGCGTTCTTTTATGCTATAATGCTATCAGGAAGAAAGACTTTGGAAAGGGGCGTTGCTGGTGAAATTCGGCGAGTTCATGGCGGCCATCCGCAAGGGGGAGCTGCCGCATGTATTCCTGCTGAGCGGCGAGGAGCCGTACTACATCGATAAGGCGAAGGGGGCCCTGCTCGGGAGGCTCTTCCCCGACGGCGTCGGCATGGAGGATGCGCTGCAGAAGGTCAATGGTGACATGGCGCTCGCGGACCTGCTCGCGAGCATCGAAGCGGCGCCGTTCTTTGCCGACAAGAATGTCATCCTGCTCGCGGGCACGAACCTCTTCCGCGAGAGCAGATCACCGGCAGACGGCAAGGAGCTCGAGGCGCTCTGCCATCAGCTCGGCAACATGCCGCCCTACAGTTACCTGATTTTTGTCGCCCCCTACAAGGCGGACAAGCGGCGCAAGCTCTACAAGGCACTCTTGAAGGCAGGGCTCGTGCTCGAGGCGGAGCCCTTGCGCGCCTGGAACATCCAGGACTGGCTGCAGGACAAGCTGCGCGCCATCCACAAGGAGATGGACCGCGATGCTTACGCCTACTTTGCTGGAGCTGTCAGCATGATGCAGCAGATCTCGCTCTCGTACCTCGATAAGGAGTTCGACAAGCTCGCGCTCTTCAGCGAGGGGCGGCGCATCACGAAGGCGGAGCTCGTCGAAGTCTTCTCGGGCCTGCCGGAAGTCTCGGTCTTTGCGCTCATGGATGCCATCAGCGCGCGCGACAGCAAGAAGGCCCTGATGCTGCTGCACCGTCAATTGGCAGACGGCACGTACTTCACCGTGCTGCTGGCCCTGCTGACGCGCCACGTGCGCCAGCTCTGGCAGGCGAAGGTGCTCATGAAGAGGGGCGTGCGCGGCAAGGCGCTCGCCAAGCCGCTGGAGCTCAATCCCTTCATCGCCGAGAAACTCGGGCGGGCGGCTGCTGCCTTCAAGGAGGATACCTTGAAGGGCGCGATGCTGCGGCTCATCGATGCCGACTATCTGCTCAAGACAGGAAAGGCCGGTAATGAGCTGCTGGAAGAGGCCGTCATCACACTCTGCAAGCGATGAAAAACGCCATGGGCTGCTGTGTGCGGCAGTCCATGGCGTTTTCATATACAGGATCATTTTTTCTGCGGGAATGGCGCAAAGACCGTGCAGATGGCGGCGAGCGGCAGTGTCAGTGAGGAGATGAGCAGCGCCGGTGTCAGCCCAATCTGGTCGCCGAGGGCGGCGGTGATGGCCGTGCCGAGGCTGCCGAGGCCGAACGAGAAGCCGAGCATCATGCCCGAAGCCATGCCCTCACTGCCGGGCATGGCGCGCTGTGCCCAGACGAGAGAACTCGGCTGCGGCGCGAGCAGCAGGGCCCCTGTGAGGAAGAGTGCGATGAGCGACAGCGGCTCCGTGCCAGGATGTAGGTAGAAGTAGACCGTCGGGAAGATTGCGAGGGTCAGTGCGATGATGATGATGCGCTTGTGGGCGATGCGGTCGCCGAGGTAGCCGCCGACGAGCCCGCCAACCGTGCAGCCGACGAGGAAGAACGTCAGGAGCGTGCCTGACAGGATGCCCGAGTAGCCGTGGCTGACGAGCAGCAGGGGCAGGAGCGTCGACATCGAGACATGCGTGCAGCAGCGCAGGCCCATTGCGACGTTGAGGCGCAGGATGGCAGCATTGTGGAAAACTTCGCGCAGGTGGAAGACCTTGCCCTTGGCTTGCTCCGCGACTGTCGAGAAGCGCGTCAGGCCGCTCTTGAGGCAGACGAAGGCGAAGAGGAAGGCGGGCACCATGAACCACGGAAGCTCTGCCATCGAGAAGCGGTCGAGGAAGGCGATGACGATGATCGGCGCGAGCGCGTAGCCGAGGTTGCCGCCCGCGATGTAATAGGACATCGAGCGGCCCTGGCGTTCCGACGGCGCCGTCTTGGCGACGAGCGTCGAGCCGAGCGGGTGGAAGGCCGAGACGGAAAGCCCCGTGAGGGCAATGATGATGAAGAGCATCGCCTTCGTCGAGATCAGGCCAATCGAGCAGATGCAGATGGCGCCGAACGGGATGACCGGTATGAGGATGCGGCTGAGGTTGTGGCGGTCCATGACGTAGCCGAAGACGGGCTGCATCATGTTGCTCGTGATGGACAGGACCATGACAAGAAGGCCGCTGACTGTCAGCGAGATGCCGAGTTGCGGCATGATAATCGGCAGCAGGATCGGCAGGAAATTGCAGTAGAAATCATTGAGGAAGTGGCCTGTGCTCAGGAGCCAGGTGCCATCTTTTTTCATGGAAATACCCCCTTATGAACGCGGATTGCCGCCCATGGCCGCGAGCAGGCGCTTGATGGGCAGTAGGCGCAGGATGATGCAGCAGATCACGAACTCCGGGATGAGATACGTCGCGTTGAAGACGAGCGAGTAGGCGAGCGGGTTCATGCCCTCCGGCGCGTACGAGGCGAAGAAGACGACGCCGGACACGACGTGGCAGAGGAAGCGCGCGAGAAACGCGAGCGCCGTACCGCGGTAGAGATGGCCGCTCCAGAGGCCTGCGAGACCCATCGCCATGTACGGCAGCGGGTAGTCAAAGAGCACCTGGACTGGATGCACGATGAACGGGTCCTGGATGATGTTGACGAGTCCGTAGAGGAAGCCGGCGAGCGCGCCGATGCCGGGCCCATAGCGGTACGAGAGCAGGAGCAGCGGGACCATGGCACCGAGCGTGACACTGCCGCCCTGCGGCATGTGGAAGATGCGAATCTGATGGAGTACGATGGTCAGTGCGAGCATCAGCGCGATGTCGATGATCGTGCGCGTTGTCAGGCGGATGTGGCGCGTGTAGAGCCCGCCGAGGATCAGCACGAGCGTGCCGAGCATGGCAAAGCCTGCTGTCGGCGAGGCGAGAAGTTCAGTCATGATAACACTTCTTTCTAATATTAATGTGAGACGATTTACAACGACTCTCATTGTAACAAAGGTTACTGTGTAACAAAGGTTACTGTGAAATACAAGGCGTTGTGCTACGATACAGAGAGTGAAAGAGGAGGATACGAACATGGGAAAATGGGCCGTTATTTATTCGTCAGTTACGGGCAATACGAGAACGATCGCAGAGGCAATCGCAGAGCAGGCAGGAGACGCCGATGTCTTTCGCGTGCAGGATGCGCCGGAGGACCTCTCGAGCTATGAGGTGGTGGCACTCGGCTACTGGCTCCGCCTCGGGCAGCCGGACCCGCTGATGCTCAAGTATCTGCCAAAGGTCCGCGATGCACAGGTCGTGTTCTTCCAGACGCATGGCACGTCACCGACGAGCGAGCACGCCATCACGAGCTTCGCGCGTGCTGGATACAATCTCGGCCCCGGCTGCACGATCCTCGGCACGTTCGGATGCCGAGGCAAGATCAACCCCGCGATGCTCGCCAAACGCAAGAACGCAGGTCCCGATGACCCGCACGGCGGTCCCAAGAGCATGGAGCGCTGGAAACTCGCCTCCACGCATCCCGATGCACAGGACATTGCCGACGCTAAGGATCTTGTCGATCGCATGAAGCACAAGATGGCCATGCGCGAGCGGTTCCTGGCAAAGAAGGCAGCCAAGCTAGCGGCTCTGCAGAAGAAATGAAGAAATATCGCAGACAGGTTCAGGAGTATTTCCTGAACTTGTTTTTTGTATATAGAAAACCCTTGGT